>PQAG01000158.1 GCA_003104895.1 Nitrosomonadales bacterium | reverse complement strand
TAGCCCACGGTCGCGCCGGTAATGAAGGCCAGCCACAAACCTTCGCCGAAACTGTGTATCGTCGGTTCCAGCCAATAGAAACCTGCACCCGACGCAAGCAAAGTAATGCTGCCCAGCACGAAGGCATAAGGCACCGCCCTGGCAGACAACAGCAGGCGCAGGGAGGCGATCATGCGCGCCAGCGCCAGGGTGACATAAGCGATTCGCAACAGGCGCACCACAGGCAGCCACTCGCCGGGCAGCCCTGCCAGCCCCAGACCCGAGCCAAGAATGATCAGCGCATTCAGCCAGTTGTATTTCAGATAAAGCCATTTGTGGCGGCAGACGTGCAGCATCCACAGGGTTTCCAGACTGAAGGCGAGAAAGATGAACAAATCCAGCTCGATGCCAAATCCCCGCAAGGGGTCGTCATACTGCCGCATTTCCAGGTAAAAGGCCGGGATCGCCAGCAAAGCAACTGCGACCATGATCCAGTGCAGGCGGCGCTCCCACTCGTAAGCCTCAGGATGATCGTGGGGCGGCACACCCCCCATCCCGAGCCAGCGGCGAAAATCAATTGCCATCGACATTCCCTCCCTTGTGCCCGATTTTACTATGGATTATGGCCAAGGCGCGTTCCCAATCCGGTTACGCTATTGCTATCATTCGCCTGGTCTGGTTCCGGAAAATGTCTGCATGAACAATACCGCCATGCGCTCTCTGGGATGGCTGCTGGTCGCCATTCTTGGCGCCTTTGCCCTGAGCGGCGTCGCGCTCAACCGCGGCGAACCGGTCAACGCCATCTGGCTGATCACCGCCGCCGCCTGCGTCTTTGCCCTGGCTTACCGCTTCTACGCAGCCTGGATCGCCGCCAGCGTCCTCACCCTCGACGAAACCCGCGCCACGCCGGCGGAACGCTTCGACGACGGGCGCGATTTCGTGCCCACCAACCGCTGGATCGTGTTCGGCCACCATTTCGCCGCCATCGCCGGCCCCGGCCCGCTGATCGGCCCCACCCTCGCGGCACAGTTCGGCTACCTGCCCGGCACCCTGTGGATTCTCATCGGCGCAGTGCTGGGCGGCTGCGTGCAGGACATGACCACCCTGTTCTTCTCCATCCGGCGCAATGGCCGCAGCCTGGGCCAGATGGCGCGCGACGAACTGGGGCCCATCGGCGGCATCGCGGCGCTGGTGGGCACGCTGATGATCATGGTGATCCTCATCGCCGTGCTCGGGCTGGTGGTGGTCAACGCCATGAAACACAGCCCCTGGGCCGCCTCCACCGTTGCCGCCACCATCCCCATCGCCATGCTGGTCGGCCTCTACATGCGCAGCATCCGTCCCGGCCGCGTGCTGGAAGGTTCGCTCATCGGCCTTGCCCTGCTCCTGCTGGCGGTGGCCGGGGGCGGATGGATCGACGGCAACAGCGTGCTACGCGCCCTCTTCGACCACGAAGGCCTGACCCTGGCCTGGTTCGTCATCGGCTACGGCTTCCTCGCCGCCATCCTGCCGGTGTGGATGCTGCTGGCGCCGCGCGACTATCTTTCCACCTTCATGAAACTGGGCACCATCCTGCTGCTGGCCATCGCCATCATCGTCCTGCAGCCGGAAATCAAAATGCCCGCCTTCACCCAGTTCATCGACGGCAGCGGCCCGATCTTCGGCGGCAGCGTGTTCCCCTTCGTGTTCATCACCATCGCCTGCGGCGCGGTGTCCGGCTTCCATTCGCTGGTCGCCTCCGGCACCACGCCCAAGCTGCTGGCCAGCGAAAAGGATATCCGCATGATCGGCTACGGCGGCATGCTGCTCGAATCCTTCGTCGCCATCATGGCCATGATCGCCGCGACCGTGCTCGACCCCGGCGTGTTCTTCGCCATCAACAGCCCGGCGGGCGTGGTCGGCAAGGCTGCCGCCGATGCCGTCGCCACCATCTCCTCCTGGGGCTACCCCGTCAGCGTGGAGCAGATGGAAATGCTGGCACGGGAGATGGGCGARRCCACCCTGTTTGCCCGYACCGGCGGGGCGCCCTCGCTGGCGGCCGGCATGGCCAGCATTTTCGGCAGCGCCTTCGGGCGGGGCATGCTCGCGATGTGGTACCACTTCGCCATCATGTTCGAGGCGGTGTTCATCCTCACCACGCTGGATGCCGGCACGCGCGTCGGGCGCTTCATGCTGCAGGATTTCCTCGGCAACCTGTGGCCGCGCCTGGGCCAGACTTCGTGGTATCCCTCGGTGATCTTCACCTCCGCCATCATCGTCGCCGCCTGGGGCTACTTCCTCTACATCGGCGTGATCGACCCCAATGGCGGCGTCAACATCCTGTGGCCGCTGTTCGGCATCTCCAACCAGATGCTGGCGGCCATCGCCCTGTCGGTGGGCACCGGCATCCTGGTCAAATCCGGCAAGCTCCGCTTCGCCTGGGTTACCGGCGTTCCCCTCGCCTGGCTCGCCATCATCACCACCACCGCCGCATGGGAGAAAATCACCAGCGACGACGTGCGCATCGGCTTTTTCGCCGCGGCCAGCGACCTTGCAGCAAAACTGGCATCCGGCAAACTGCCGCCGGAGAAAGCCACGGTCGCGCCCCAGCTCATCCTCAACCAGCAGCTCGACGCCTGGCTGACCCTGTTCTTCGTCATCCTGCTATGGGTCATCATCCTCGACATGCTGCGCGTCTGCAGCCGTCACCTCATGGGCAAGCCGGTGCCCCCCTCGGCCGAATCGGCACACGAGCCCAGCCGGCTGGCGGAAAACTGGGTACGCGACTGATGTGGCGCAAACTCTGGCTCCTGCTCAGGCGACTGAGCGGCGACGATGCCTACGAACGCTACCTCGCGCACCACGCCAGGGCGCATCCGGGCGAACCGGCATTGAGCCGGAAAGAATTCTTCCAGCGCGAACAGGAAAGAAAATGGAGCGGCATCAGGCGGTGCTGCTGAAACGGGATTGACGAGCGATGGGAAGTTAATGGATAATTCGCGACTCGCTGATTTTCATGGCGAAATTTGGGCGGTTAGCTCAGCGGTAGAGCACTGCCTTCACACGGCAGGGGTCACTGGTTCGAACCCAGTATCGCCCACCAAATCATAAAAGGGTCAGGGTAATCCTGACCCTTTTTTCATTGTTCAAGGCACGTCTCCCGGAAAATGGGATCAAATCGTGAAAGCACTTTCAACGATGGGAGAAAGGCATGACCGATTCTGCCTGGCATGATCTGGCGCTGCTGCTGTGCTACTGGCTGGCTTATTTCATGCTGCACTCCATCCTCGCTTCGCTCGGCGTCAAACGCCGCGTGGCCACATCTTACCCCGCGCTGATGCCGGCCTACCGGCTGGCGTTCAACATCCTGTCCATGCTGTTGATCCTGCCGATCCTGTGGCACATGTTCCAGCACCCCGGCCCCTGGCTCTGGCGCTGGGAGGGCATGGCCGCCTGGCTGGCAAACGGACTCGCGCTACTGGCCTGCCTGGGTTTCGTCCGTTCTCTGAAATACTACGATACAGGGGAATTTCTCGGCCTGCGCCAGTTGCGTGCGCACACGCGGAGCGTGGAAGACCAGGAGCATTTCCATCTCTCCCCCTTCCACCGCTTCGTGCGCCACCCCTGGTATTTCTTCGGCCTGGTCCTGGTCTGGACGCGCGACATGAACGCCTCAATGCTGCTGTCCGGCGCGATGATGACGCTCTATTTCATCATCGGCTCCAGGCTGGAGGAGAATAAATTGCTGATTTATCATGGGGCTATTTATCGGCGCTACATGAAAAATGTACCTGGTCTGCTCCCCTTGCCATGGAAATTCCTCGGCGCCAAAGAAGCGCAAGAACTGCTGGGCCAAAGCTCCCACTCAGAGAAATAGTGGCCGCTCTCGTTTCCGCCGACATTTTTTTCGTATTCCAGAATTTCAGGACAACCAGGAAGCCAGATGAGCAAACAACATAAATTCCTGTACCCGCTGGAGCCCCTGTTCGGGCAGGTTCTCAGCCCGTTTGAGCGCTTCCTGCGCCGCACCACGGCCGGCGGCATCGTCCTGGTCGGCACCACACTGCTCACCCTCCTGCTTGCAAATTCACAGTGGGGAGAGGGTTCCATCATTTCTGGGAACAAGCCATGGCGCTGTCCATTAGCTCATGGGAACTCAGGCAAAGCCTGCATCACTGGGTTAACGATGGGCTGATGGCCCTTTTTTTCCTGCTGGCCGGGCTGGAAATCAAACGGGAAATTCTGGCAGGAGAACTATCCTCCCCACGCGATGCCGCACTACCAATCGGCGCCGCCATTGGCGGAATGGTTGTGCCCGCGCTGGTTTACGCCTTGTTCAATTACGGCACCTCCAGCGCTTCCGGCTGGGGCATTCCGATGGCCACGGAYATCGCCTTCGCCTTCGCCATCCTTGTCCTGCTCGCATGGCGCGTTCCACGCTCGCTGATCATCTTCGTCACCGCCCTCGCGATTGTCGACGATCTGGGYGCGGTRTTTGTCATCGCACTCTTCTACACMCATGAAATCAACCGGATCGCCCTCGCCTGGGCAGCCTCAGTGCTGGCATTGCTCATATTGTTCAACAGGGGCGGCATACGCCATTCCCTGCCGTACATTCTGGCGGGAATCGCGCTATGGTATCTGACGCTGCTGAGCGGCCTTCACGCCACCGTGGCCGGCATTCTGCTGGCGCTCACCATCCCCGCCCGGCCCGCTTTCACGCCGGAGCAGTTTGACCAGCGCCTGCAGGAACTCGGCGAGGGTTTCCATGGCGCCGCTCTCGACCCCGATGCACCCGACCACCCCTTGAGCAACCACCGCATGGCGACCATCGCAGAAAATGTGGAAAGCGCAGCCATGGCTGTACAAGCCCCCTTGCAGCGGATGGAACATGGACTCAGCGCCTGGGTCACTTTTCTGGTCATTCCCGTTTTTGCACTGGCCAATGCGGGGATCGATTTCAGTCACATTGACTCGGCCTGATCTGGCTTTATTTCGGCTCTGGCGATCGCAAGGAAAAATAGTTGCCGCTCCCGCCACGCGCCGAACAACACCGCATCGTCGCCGAACTCGACCGCCGCCTCTCCCTCCTGCGGGAAACCGAGGTCCAGGTGGACGCCAACCTCCAGCGCGCCGGGCGCCTGCGCCAGTCCATCCTGGCAAGCGCGTTTCGTGGGCTTTCTTGATTCGTGAATAGCGAAAACGCCTTGAGGGTTTCCTGATGTGTATTGGCTAAGCAGGCGATGCCTGCATTCAGGCTTCTACGTTTCAGATAACTTCCCGGCCTTCGCACAGGTTGATCAATTCGGTCAGCGCCAGTCCTTGCGCCCGGCGCCCGCGCCCTTCGCGGATGACTTTGAGTATCCCGGCATCGCGGAGGGTGCGCAGCAGATTGGCGATGGCTTGTCTGCTCGGCTTGGGCGTGACAGGCAATTGGATATGCGAGCTTTGGAACACCGGGCGCTGGAAAAGCTGATCCAGTAACGGGACGGCATATTGCGAATGCGTGAGTTCGAGCACGCGGGTTTTTAATCCCTCGTACAGATCAAGGATGGCGCGCGCTTTCGAGGCGTTCTCTTGCGCTTGTTGAATGAGCGCGGTCAGGAAGAACTCGATCCATTGATTCCATGCATCGGGGGATTGCCCCAGCGCGCGCAGACGGGCGATATATTCGTCGCGGTGGGATTCCAGATAGGACGAGAGATAGAACATCGGGCGGGACAGCAGACCCTTTTCAAACAGGAACAGGGGAATCAGGATTCGGCCCAGGCGCCCGTTGCCGTCGAGGAAGGGGTGAATGATTTCAAACTGGGCGTGCACGATGGCGAGTTGTACCAGCGAATCCGGCCGCTCGGCATGGTAGTATTTTTCCCAGTTATCCAGGTATTCCATCAGGTGCAGCGGGTCGGGCGGGATGAATTCGGCATGTTCGATAGGGCTTCCATAAGCGCCGATCCAGTTCTGGGTTTTGCGGAATTGCCCGCGGGCCTTGTTGCGGCCACGCACGCTGTCAAGCAGGATGCCGTGCAGTTCCAGCAGCAGGTTGAGGTTGAACGGGCGTTGATTGAGAGATGCTTCAGCGTGGCGCAGCGCACGCCGGTAGTTCATGATTTCGCCGATGTCCAGCCGTCTCGATTCTTGCTCGGGTTCTTCGCCTGCTTCGAAGCGGAATACCTCGCCAAGGGTTGCCTGCGTACCTTCGATTTTTGACGAGAGCACCGCCTCTTGCGTGGTAAGCGGGGAGAGCAGCACGGTCGGATTCGGTACCCCGTAGAGTACCCCGTCATAATGCGCCAGGGCACGGTTCGCCTTGCCAATGTGCGGGATAAGCTGTTCCCAGGCAATGTCCGTTAAAGGGAGTTTCTGGGGAACGAATGGATTCATGTTGTGTAATTCACAGCAAACACAATGGTATTTGTGTAAACTAACACCGCGATATGCTTTACGCAACAGGTTTTGTGATTATTGCCCCTTACACAAGTAGAAGAGTATGAATACCGCCACCATCGTCCAAAAACTCTGGAACTACTGCAACAGCCCAGGGCTCGGGCAGAGCCTCGCCCGTTCGCCGGCACGCGAGTACGCAGGTACTCGCGAGAAACCCCGGCTCACCCTGCGCGACGCGGGCCCTTTGTTTCTTTCAGCGCCAAGCCGTGTTCTAACTGCTGCGCCCTTGCTATGGGAGTTCGGTGACCCGCTGGCATCCGCTCCGCGGTCACATCCCCGCAATGCGGGGCCCCTGTTCCGCGCTCCGCGTCGCAAGCATTCGTACGGCGACTACGTCGAGCAGCCTGCCCCCACCCTAGCCCTCCCCCGCAAGCGGGGGAGGGGAATTGTGTTGGAGGCGCTGGGCAACCAGAAGGGCTTGCTCGGGCTGATCTTCAACAAGTCGCAGAACAAGTTTCAGATCGCCGCATGATCCTCCATTGCTCGCAAAAACTGGCCGCCAAGCTGCCCGGCGTTTCATCGGCACCGCTGGAAGAAACCAGCCCGCTCGGCAGTTGGCACGGCCATCTGTTCACCCTCGACCGGCGCCAGTGCGTGATGTTCGTGCATGATGCGACGCGCTACGCGCTGTTTCTGCCGGGCCTGCGCAAGGAGGGTTTCGTGGCATTGGGCGAGCGCTGGTTCCGGCCGCTTTACCTGGCGACGCTGGCGGTGTTCGGCTGCCCGGATACGCAGATCAAGAAGGTGGAGCTTGCACTCGGGCCGCTGCGCTTCGATACGGCCACCGACCGCTCGGTGCAGGGTTCGCTGCGGGTGGCCAAGCTGGATCTGGAGGCGTGGCTGTATGGGGTGCCGAATGTGATGGATTTGGATCCGCTTGCGGTGTCGTGCCGGCTGAACGAGCGGCCCGCGACGGTTCACGGCAAACTGGTCTGGCCGGACAAGGCGATGCTGGAGGCGGTGGCGCGGCTATAGCAGGTTTGTTTATGGGTATTGAGCGTTCCCCAAAAGGGTGCTATCGTTCCCAATATGGGAACGCAAAAGACAATGAAGACATCTGCATTCGGGCTCGGCGATGCCTTGTTTTCCAAGACTCAGCGCCAGGTGCTGGGGCTTTTGCTCGGCAATCCGGGTCGGAGTTACTACGCCAAGGAGATCGTCCGCTTTGCCGGCGTGGGCATCGGTTCGGTTCAGCGTGAGTTGGAGAAGCTTGCCGGTGTCGGCTTGCTGACGGTTACCCAGATCGGCAATCAGAAACACTACCAGGCGAATCGCGCGGCGCCTATTTACGAGGAACTGCGCGGCATTGTGCTCAAGACGTTCGGCCTGGCGGATGTGCTGCGCGACGCGCTGGCTCCCTTTGCCGACCGGATTCGGGTGGCTTTTGTGTATGGTTCGGTGGCGAGGGCGACCGACACGGCAAGCAGCGATATCGACGTGCTGATTGTTTCTTCCTCGCTGACATATTCAGATGTCGTCACCCACCTCGCCGACACGGAGGCGCAGCTTGGGCGACCGGTCAGCCCGACGCTCTATAAGCCAGCCGATTTCGCCCGCAAGCTCGCTGGGGACAACGCCTTCTTGAGCAGGGTGTTGGATCAGCCGAAGATTTTTTTGATTGGTATAGCAGATGACATCCCCAAACCTGGAAAATCTGGTTAAGAGCGGCCACCTGAAACGGGAGCCGGGTGACCGGAGAGAGTTCGATGGTCTGGTGTGTTCGGCTCGCGCGAGGCTGGTCGATGCCCACAACAACCAGCTTTCTATCGAGAGCCGGTTTGATCTGGCCTACAACGCTGCCCATGCGCTGGCTTTGGCGGCGCTCCGCTGGCACGGCTACCGCTCCGACAAGCGTTATACCGTATTTCAGTGCGTTCCGCACACGCTTGGTCTTGGCCCCGAGGTCTGGCGGGTCCTCACGCTTTGCCATGACCGGCGCAACCTCGCGGAAGATGAGGGGCACCTGGAAATCGACGAGCAGCTTGTTGCCGATCTGCTTGGGGCGTCATGGCCCCGAAGCCCGGCGAGACTGTTAGCGACCCGGCCTGCGGCACCGGCGGCTTTCTGCTCGCGGCGCACGACTATGTGGTGAAGCACAATCCCAACCTGACCAAGCCGCAAAAGACCAGGCTCAAGGAGGAAACCTTCAAGGGCTGGGAGCTGGTGCAGGCCACGGCGCGGCTGTGCGCCATGAACATGCTGCTGCACGGCATCGGCAGCCAGGACTTCGAGCCCATTGTGGTGAGTGATTCATTGGCCGCCGACCCCGGCGACCGCTTCGATGTGATCCTGACCAACCCGCCCTTCGGCAAGAAGAGCAGCACGACGATTGTTGGAGAAGAGGGCAAGGTCAGCAAGGAGCGCGACAGCGTCGAGCGCGGCGACTTCTGGACCACCACCTCGAACAAGCAGCTCAACTTCGTCCAGCACGTCAAAACCCTGCTCAAGCAGAACGGCCGCGCCGCCCTCGTGCTGCCGGACAACGTGCTGTTCGAAGGCGGCGCCGGTGAAACGATACGCAGAAAATTGCTGCACGAGTGCGACGTGCATACCCTGCTGCGCCTGCCCACCGGCCTGTTCTACGCCCAGGGCGTGAAGGCGAACGTGCTGTTCTTCGACAAGAAGCCCGCCGCCGAGACCCCGTGGACGAAGAAGCTGTGGATCTACGACCTGCGCACCAACATGCACTTTACGCTCAAGACCGACCCCTTGAAGCGGGAAGATCTGGATGAATTTGTGCAGTGCTATGGCGTAGAGAATCGACACAGCCGCACGGCAACGTGGTCGGAGCAAACCCCGGACGGCCGCTGGCGCGCCTACACCTACGATGAACTCATTAGCCGAGATAAGGCGAGCCTGGATATTTTCTGGCTGCGGGATGATTCGCTTTCCGGCTCCGATAACCTGCCCGCGCCGGAAGTGATTGCGGCAGAGATTGTTGAAGATTTGGAGGCGGCGCTGGAGCAGTTCCGAGAAATACTCGGGGACATGGCTGAACCTGTAAGTGGCGCAAACGGTTGAACGCTCTCGTCGTCAGCGTCTAACGGATCATGTTGCATCAGAAGCAACATGATCCCTCGCCAAGCCAACAAAAAACCCGCAGTTACGCGGGTTTTTTGTGTATTCCGGATTGATTCGGAACGGTATGTGGTGGGCCTGCACGGACTTGAACCGTGGACCAAAGGATTATGAGTCCTCTGCTCTAACCAACTGAGCTACAGGCCCGGTAAGCGTTAGCCTTCGTTATCCAGGAAGCTGCGCAGCCGCTCGGAACGCGTGGGGTGGCGCAGCTTGCGCAGCGCCTTGGCTTCGATCTGGCGGATCCGCTCGCGCGTGACGTCGAACTGCTTGCCGACTTCTTCCAGCGTATGGTCGGT
>PQAG01000157.1 GCA_003104895.1 Nitrosomonadales bacterium | reverse complement strand
CTGGTGTACGTGGAGGGGAGCGAGGGATTGAAACCGGGCGATTTTATCCAGGTTTCAATCCATGATGCCGACGAGCACGACCTGTGGGGAGAACGGGTGCATGGGTGAGGGTTTCCTCCCCTTGCCTCAATTAGCGGTGCGCTAGCAGGCCCAGGATGTTGCGCGCCAGCACGGCGTCGATTTCCATCATCGCCCACATGGTGTCGGGGCTGATCGCCAGTACCATCGCTTCTCCTGTAGCCACGACCGGGGCGGACATGGTGCTCTCGCCCAGGACCGAGATTTCGCCGATGGTCTGTCTGGGCTCGAAAGTCATGGTGCGGGGGGCATCAGCGGTGCCCAGGTTGGCCTGCAGGCGTCCATTCAGCACCAGATAGGTGTCGCGGTTCTTTTCCCCGGCGGCCAGCAGGGCTTCGCCCGCCTTCAGCTCATATACCGGGCAGGCATCCAGCAGGTCTTCCATGGCATCGAGGTCCACGCCCCTGAACAACGGGGTCTCGGACAGCGGATTGGCGGATTCCACTTTCTTGCGCGAGTCCTTCAGGCTCCCCGCGCTGATCGGGATGACCTTGGCGGAAGTCTTTTCGCCCGGATAGAAGGGGCGGTCGCCGCCGGCCTGGCCGAAGGCTTCGAGCAACTCTTTTTCGCGCGAGGAAATCATGCCGAAGATGTCGCGGATATCCTCGATGGTGCGCTCGGTGAGCGGATTGTCCATGCCGTCCCTGGGCGTGACGTCCTTGACGACACTGGCCAGAACCTTGCGCATGACGCGCAGGATGCGTTGTTCGGGAGAAAATTGTTCAGCGGTCATAATGGGATCCTGTTACAAACTGGGCTTGCAAAAGTTTTAATCTTGACAGATTTTGTCGGGATTGTCCATGAGCTGCCGGGCCAGATTTTGCAGTGCCGCACTGGCCGCCTCGGGGTGTCCGGTGTCCAGCATCCAGGCCGAGGCAGCTTCCTCGCGCGTCAGCTCGTCGCTTCCCTGCAATTGCAGCTCCAGCACCTTGAGGGTGGCTTCGGAGGCATCCTTTCCCAATTCCTGCCGGCCGGCGATGCGCTGGCGCAAGGTGGCCTCATCAGCGTGCAGATGGAGGATGATGAAAGGCACCTGCAGGGCATCCGACAGGGCCTGAAATGCCTGGCGCTCGGCCTGTTTCAGAAAGGCTGCATCGACGATGGCGGGGTAGCCTGCCTGCAGTATTTCCCGCGCCACCTGTTCGAGATGCCGGTAAGTCTGCATATGGGCATCGGGGCTATAAATTCCGCTTCTTAGACCGGACTGGCTGCGCTCATGCGGCGCCAGCCCGAACAGGCGCTTGCGTTCCACGTCCGAGCGCACGCGGATGGCGCTGCTGTGTTCCACCAGATACTGGGTTGCCGTGGTTTTTCCCGAACCGGAATAGCCATGGGTAATCATCAGCCAGGGGCGGGAAGGCCGGGTGAAGCGGCTGGCCAGTTCCAGATGGCTTTGCTCCTGCTCCCATGCAAGCAGTTTCTGCTGCTCGTCCAGCCCCTGCTGGCAGCCCCGGATGACGGCCACCTTGGCGCGCACCATGGCGCGATAGACCAGATAATAGTTCAGTATGCACAGGCCGCCGAAATCGCCGCTCTGTTCCAGATAGCTGTTGAGGAAACGCTGCGCCAGATCAGGCCGTCCTCGGTCGTGCAGATCCATGATCACGAAGGCGGCATCGCTCATGACGTCGATCCAGCGCAAGTTGGGATTGAATTCGATGCAGTCGAACAGCGTCACCGCGCCATCGATCCAGGCCATGTTGCCGAGATGCAGATCGCCATGGCACTCGCGGATGTAATTATTCTCCTTGCGGGCGGCCAGGTCTCCGCGCCGCCGCGTGAATTCCGCCTTGCTCCATGATTCCAGGGCGGCCATTATTTCCCCTCCCGCTCGCCCGCGTTCGGCAATTTGCGCGAAATTCTCCAGCACCGGCTGCTGCACGGCTGCGGGGGTGCCGAAGCCGGCCGGCGCCGGGACGCCGGCGATCATGGCGTGAAAGCGCGCCACTTCGCATGCGATTTCATCCACTTCGGCAGGGCCGAGCAATCCACTTTCCAGCATGCGGTCGAGCAATGCTTCTTGTGGAAACTCGCGCATCTTGACGGCGTATTCGATGGCAGTGCCGCCGCCGTTGAGGGCTGGCTGCTGAGGCGTGCCAGCGATGGGGGTGACGCACTGATAAAGCTGCGGGGAAAAGCGGCGGTTGAGGCGCAGTTCCTCCTGGCAGTAGAAGCGGCGTTTTTCCAGCGTGCTGAAATCGAGAAAGCCAAGATTGACGGCTTTCTTGATCTTGTAAGCGTAGCTTCCGGTGAGCAGAACCCAGGAGATGTGGGTTTCGATCAGTTCGACGGACGCGACCGGATAGTCGTAGCGTGCAGGATCGAGCAGCGCCCTGATCAGGGCAGACTGGCTATTCTCGGACATATCCCGTATCGCAGGGGCTGGATCCCGGAATCATGCTGACATCCACTGTGTCTTCGTGCCGGAGGGCCATATGTCATAGTCGTACCCATGATGTTTGTTGAGACAGCTTCCCATGATTTTGTTCGCAAAAAGAGCCAAGGGCAAATGCTATATTGTTATCCGCGCTGATCCCGTTCCTCAAAGCGCCAAATTTGAGCTACAATTTTACGCTTTATTGAAGCATTTTCCGGAGAATTACGATGTCTATGTCCGACCGCGACGGCCTGATCTGGTACGACGGCAAGATGGTGAACTGGCGCGATGCCACCACCCACGTCCTGACCCACACCCTGCACTACGGCATGGGCGTATTCGAAGGGGTGCGCGCTTACAAGACCGAAAAGGGCACGGCAATTTTCCGCCTCAAGGAACATACCGACCGGCTGTTCCGTTCGGCGCATATCCTCGGCATGAAGATGCCCTTCGACAAGGAAACCATTTCCCAGGCCCAATTGGCTGCGTTGCGCGACAACAATCTCGAATCCGGCTACCTGCGCCCGATGGCGTTCTACGGCGCGGAGGCCATGGGCATCTCGGCCAAGACCCTCTCCACCCATGTCATCGTTGCAGCCTGGCCGTGGGGCGCCTACCTGGGCGCCGAGGCGCTGGAGCATGGCATCCGGGTCAAGACTTCGTCTTTTTCCCGCCACCATGTCAACGTCACCATGTGCAAGGCCAAGGCCAACGGCAATTACATGAATTCCATCATGGCGCACCGCGAAGCCGAGCATGACGGCTACCAGGAAGCGCTGCTGCTGGACGTGGACGGTTTCGTGTCCGAGGGCTCGGGCGAGAATGTTTTCATCGTGCGCAACGGCAAGCTCTATACGCCCGACCTGACCAGCGCGCTGGAAGGCATCACGCGCGACACCATCATCCAGCTGGCGGCTGAAATCGGCCTGCAGGTGATCGAGAAGCGCATCACCCGCGACGAGGTCTACAGCGCCGACGAAGCCTTCTTCACCGGCACGGCTGCGGAGGTGACGCCGATCCGCGAACTGGACAACCGCACCATCGGCAACGGCGACCGCGGCCCGGTCACCACGCGCCTGCAAAGCATGTATTTCGACTGCGTCACCGGAAAATCGGCGCAGCATTCCGACTGGCTCACACTTGTATAAACCATAGCCGCAAGGCGACACTCTTTCCTCCTCTCCCTGCCTGCCTGCCTTCGGCTTCGCTCAGGCAACGGCGGCTTCGCTCAGGCAACGGCGGCTTCGCTCAGGCAACGGCGGCTTCGCTCAGGCAACGGGAGGGGAGGGGAGAGGGAAAAGGATATTCCATGGAACATAATCTGGCCGACAACACCCATCGCTATATTGAAGTAACCCCAGAGGACCTGCCGCTGCATTGCCCCACGCCGGAAATGGCCTTGTGGAGCAGCCATCCCCGCGTCTATCTGCCGCTGGAGGAAAAAGGCGAGGCGCTGTGCCCTTATTGCGGCACGCTTTACAAGCTGAAGGGCGAGGTCCGCCGCCATCACTGAGGATCGCTGCGCCCAGGCCGTGTCGTGACGCATCCCCGCGTCGCGCGCGCCAGCTTCTGCCGCACTGGCCGGATCCGTGCCGGAAATGGCGTGCAGCCACCTTTCCCGCCGTGAATTTCCGATGAAAAAATTAGCCCTCAAGATCGACGTCGACACCTATCGCGGCACCCGCGAAGGCGTGCCGCGCCTGGTCGAGCTGTTGCAAAAGCATCAGGCCCAGGCAACCTTTCTCTTCAGTCTCGGCCCTGATCATACCGGCCGCGCCATCAAACGGGTGTTTCGTCCCGGCTTCATGAAAAAGGTTTCGCGCACCTCGGTGCGCGAGCATTATGGGCTCAGGACCCTGATGTATGGTACGCTGCTGCCGGGCCCGCATATCGGCAAGCGCTGCGCCGCCATCATGCGTGAAGTGCGCGATGCGGGGTTCGAGGCGGGCATCCATTGTTACGACCACATCTATTGGCAGGATTACGTGGCCAACAAGGATGCGGAATGGACGGCGCGCGAGATGCAGCGCGCCTGCGGCCAGTTTGAAAAGGTGTTTGGCGTGCCGGCCAGAACGCATGGCGCGGCCGGCTGGCAGATGAACCGGCATGCCCTGCGTCTGGAGCAGCAGCTGGGTTTTACCTATTGCTCCGACATGCGAGGCAGCGAGCCCTTCGTGCCGGTTTACCGTGCCGAAATCATCAATTGTCCACAGCTGCCAACCACCCTGCCAACGCTGGATGAACTGATCGGTGTGGATGGCATCAGCGTCGAGAACGTCGCCCGGCATGTGCTCAAGCTCACCGAAACATCGCTCCCGACCGGCCATGTCTATACCCTCCATGCCGAGATGGAAGGCATGAAGCTGGCCGGCGTGTTCGAGCAGCTGCTCGAAGGCTGGCGCGCTCAGGGCTACGAGCTGGTGTCGATGGCGCAGTATTTTGCGGATCTGGACGTGGCCCGGCTGCCGCGCCATGAGGTGGTGTTCGGGGAAATTCCCGGGCGCACGGGCGATCTGGCTTTACAGGGGCCGCAGTTTCTACCTCTCAGGAGTGAAGCATGATGGATCAGGCTGTTGGCGATTTCGAGCTGCCGTCAACCGGCGGAAAGCCGTTCTGCTTGAGTGCCTTGCATGGCAAGAAAGTGGTGCTGTATTTCTATCCCAGGGATTCCACGCCGGGCTGCACCACCGAGGCCCGGCAGTTCCGCGATCTGTATCCGCAATTCCAGGCGGCAGGGTGCGAGATTTATGGCATCTCGCGCGACAGCCTGAAATCCCACCAGAATTTCAGGGCCAGGCAGGA
Source organism: Nitrosomonadales bacterium (assembly GCA_003104895.1). Lineage (GTDB taxonomy): Bacteria > Pseudomonadota > Gammaproteobacteria > Burkholderiales > Sulfuricellaceae > Sulfurimicrobium. Next base: position 18,881 of record PQAG01000157.1, on the reverse strand, counting down.
TTTGCCGTTCGATCTATTGAGCGATGGCGAGGAAAAAGCCTGCGCGCTGTTCGGCGTGATCAAGATGAAAAACATGTACGGCAAACAGGTGCGCGGCATCGAACGCAGCACCTTCGTGCTCGATGCCAGTGGCGTTCTGCGCCGGGAGTGGCGCGGCGTCAAGGTGCCGGGCCACGCAGAGGAAGTGCTGGATTTCGTGAAGACGCTCTGATCAGGCGCTTTCGTGCCACTGCCTGAGCAGGTCAACGTCAACATAGCCCTTGCCATGCAGGTCGCCGCTGAATACCTGGCAAGCCTGTCCGGGTTCGCCCAGATCGCTGAGGACGGCCAGCGCACCCGGGAATTCATGGTCGGTGGTGTAGTCGTTGATCGTGACCAGGGTCTTGATGCCCGCGCCAAGGCTGGATTTCAGGCCATTCTCCGAATCCTCGAAAGCGAGGCACTCGGCGGGGTCGAGCTTCATCTTCTCCAGCGCCCAGAAATAGATGTCGGGCGCCGGTTTCTTGGCGGGCACGATGTCGCCCGCGGCGATGACCTCGAACCAGTCCACGGCATCTTCGGCCAGGCTGTATTTGAGCAGGGCGGTGACGTTGTCGGGTGTGGTCGTAGTGGCAATGGCCAGACGCAAGCCGGCCTGGCGCGCTTCTTCCAGCAGGCGCCTGACGCCGGGGCGCGCCGGGATGCGGCCGCCGCTGAGCATTTCGGTGTAGTGCCGGGTCTTGGTCTTGTGCAGCTTGGCGACCATGTCATCGAAATCGGCCGGTTTGATGTAGCCGCTCAGGAAACTGTCGACGAAATAGCGGATGCGCTCCTTGCCGCCGGTGACGGCCAGCAGTTTTCCATATAAATCCACATCCCAGTCCCATTCCAGGCCGAACTCCTGGAAAGCCAGGTTGAATGCCACACGATGGCCGTCGCGTTCGGTGTTGGCAAGTGTGCCGTCCACGTCAAAAATCAGAGCCTGCAAAGCCAATTTGTCGCCTCCTGTAAAGCATTGGGTAAACTTGCGGTAAGTAAAATTATCTGCTATTAAAGCGGTTTTGCCTTAACCGAAGAGAAGAGTAGAACGCACATGTCCGCAGAATTACACAAGCAGTTCACCCCTTACGAACCGAAGAAGGGGGAAGAGTATATGAATCCAGACCAACTCGCGCATTTTCGCAAAATTCTCGATGACTGGAAAGGCGAGTTGAGCCAGGACATTGACCGCACCGTGCATACCATGCAGGACGAAGCGACCCTGTTTGCAGACCCCAATGACCGCGCCAGCCAAGAGTCCGACATGGCGCTGGAACTGCGCAACCGCGACCGCGAGCGCAAGCTGATCAAGAAAATCGACGAAACCATAGCCAAGATCGAAGCCGGCGACTATGGCTATTGCGAAGGCTGCGGCGTGGAAATTGGCCTGAAGCGCCTGGAAGCCCGCCCCACTGCAACCCTGTGCATCGACTGCAAGACGCTTGATGAACTGCGGGAAAAACAGGTTGCCAAGTAAGCTTGGCAACCTGTTTTCAGTGAAGGCTCATATGCGCAAGCATGTGACGCCGGAACTAAAAACTTCAGTCGCCAAGTAATCTGACTGTCAGTCGTGTGCCCTTGATCGGGCGCAACCGGCATCAATTACAACACCCTTCAGCTTTTCCGGGACGCCCCTTTGTTATGTCTGATTTCAGGACCGCCTTTTTAGGCACTTTCTACAGCCTCATGTCGTGGAAGCAATTGACCGATTTCTGGGGCAGGGTTGATCCGGAGGCGGGCTGGCACCTTTACGCCATCGGTGAGCCGGTGCCGCTTGCGCCGGCTTCCGGTGAAGAGGTCAGCCACTTCATTCGGGAAATCGATGCCCTCCTGCGGCGTGATCACAAGGAGGATTACTGCGCCATCGTGTATGCCGACAATCTGGAACACCCCGCCCTGATCAAGATCTACGACCCCAACAATCTCGGCTCGTCCTGCGGTTCGAGCAAGAACCCGCCCCTGCCGGGCTGGGTGATGAGCATCATGCCGCCGGCCGAAATGCAGCCCAAGGGCATTATTCCCGCCGGCCGCAAGCGCTGGTGGCAATCCCTGTTTTCCTGATCGCCTTTTTTCTGGATGCCGCGTAATTCTTGACATGTGTGTCTTATATAAGTTAAAAGACACCACATGCCTTGAGTGGCCTGATATCCGCGCAGCGGTAATGGTTGCATCATCCGGAAGCGCGGAAGATAATCCGGCTTGTTACCCCGCTATTGCGCCCCATGGAAAACTATTTTCTCATCCTGATCGGCACGGTGTTCGTGAACAACATCGTGCTCGCCAAAATCCTTGGCCTGTGCCCGTTCATGGGCGTCTCCAAGAAGCTGAGCGCGGCGACCGGCATGGGCATGGCCACCGCCTTTGTGCTTACCCTGGCTTCCGGTGCCAGTTACCTCGTCAATCAGTATCTGCTGGGTCCTGAGCTGATTTACCTGCGCACCCTGTCGTTCATCATCGTGATTGCCAGCATCGTGCAGTTCACGGAAATGTTCATCCAGAAGACCAGCCCGGTGCTGTATCAGGCGCTGGGCATCTATCTGCCGCTGATCACCACCAACTGTGCCGTGCTGGGCATTCCGCTCCTCAATGTGCAGGAAAACCACAATTTCATCGAATCCCTGTTTTTCGGCTTCGGCGGCGCAGTCGGTTTCGCCTTGGTGCTGACCACTTTCGCCGCCATGCGCGAACGCCTTGAAGGCGCGGATGTCCCGCTGCCGTTCAAGGGCTCCGCCATCGCCATGGTGACGGCGGGGCTGATGAGCATCGCCTCGATGGGTTTCTCCGGATTGGTCAAGTAATCCACATGTTGAGCGCACTCCTGGTAATGCTTGGTCTGGCCGTGGTGTTGGGCGCGGGGCTCGGCTTTGCTTCCCTGAAATTCAAGGTGGAAGGCAATCCGCTGGTGGAAAAAGTGGATGCCATCCTGCCGCAGATGCAGTGCGGCCAGTGCGGCTTTCCCGGCTGCAAGCCYTATGCTGAAGCCATCGGCGCCGGCAATACCCCGATCAACCTGTGCGCGCCCGGTGGCGAAGCCACCATGCTGCGCCTAGCCGRCCTGCTGGGCATCGAGCCGCAACCTCTCGCRGCCGGGACCGCTGTGGAGAAACCCAAACAGGTTGCCTTTATCGACGAACAGACCTGCATCGGCTGCACCCTGTGTTTTCAGGCCTGCCCGGTGGATGCCATCGTCGGCGCGGCCAAGCAGATGCATACCATCGTCGCTTCGGAGTGCACCGGCTGCGAGCTGTGCCTGCCGCCCTGCCCGGTGGACTGCATCACCATGGTGCCGGTGGACGAGGGAATGAGCGGCTGGAAATGGAAATATCCGGTTTATTCCATCAAGGATGACAGGGTGGCTGCATGAGAACGCTTTACCCTTTCCACGGCGGCATCCATCCGGCCGAGCACAAGAGCGAATCTACCCGGCTGGGGGTTGCCGCCGCGCCCCTGCCCGCGCGTCTGGCCGTTCCGCTGCGCCAGCACAGCGGCAGCCCGGCCAAGCCGGTGGTGGCCGTAGGGGATCAGGTGCTGAAGGGCCAGATGATCGGCGCGGCGGAAGGCTATATTTCCTCGTCAGTGCATGCGCCCAGTTCTGGCCGCGTGGCGGCGATCGAAATGCGGCCGGCCCCCCATCCCTCCGGCCTGCCCGATCTCTCCATCGTCATTGAAACCGATGGCGAGGAGCGCTGGATCGAGCGTCAGGCAATGGATTGCCGCGCCATCGACCCCGCCGGCCTGCGCCAGCATCTGCAGGACATGGGCGTGGTGGGGCTGGGCGGGGCGGTGTTCCCCAGCCACGTCAAAATTAACGCCAGCAGCCTGGAAACACTGGTGATCAACGCCGCCGAGTGCGAACCCTACATCACCTGCGACGACATGCTGATGCGCGAGCGCGCAGCCGAAGTGGTGCAGGGCATCCAGATCGCGCAGCATGCCATGGGCGCCAAAGAAGTGCTGATTGGCATCGAGGACAACAAACCCGAGGCCATTGCCGCCATGCAGGCCGCGTGCCAGGGTACCGGATTCGAAGTGGTGGCGGTGCCGACGCTCTATCCCAGCGGCAGCGCCAAGCAGCTGATCAAGCTCCTGACCGGCAAGGAAGTGCCCAGCGGCGGCCTGCCGACCCAGATCGGCGTGCAGTGCTTCAACGTCGCCACGGTTTACACCATGCACCGCGTGATCAACCACGGCGARCCGGTGATTTCGCGCCTGGTGACGCTGACCGGCAACATGGATGCGCCGCGCAAYTACGAAGTGCTGATCGGCACGCCGGTTGGYGAACTGGTCARGCTGGCTGGCCCCAAGGCAGACACCTCCGGCTATCTCATGGGCGGGCCGATGATGGGCCTGCCGCTGGCTGACCTGAATGTGCCGGTGGTGAAGGCGACCAACTGCATTATCGCCACCTCGAAAACGCTATTCCCGCCCCTGCCGCGCGCCATGCCGTGCATCCGCTGCACCCGCTGCGCCCAGGCCTGCCCGGCCGAACTGCAGCCGCAGGAGCTGTTCTGGTTTTCCAGGGCGAAAAATTTTGACAAGGCGCAGGAATACAAGCTGTTCGATTGCATCGAGTGCGGCTGCTGCAGCTACGTCTGCCCCAGCCATATCCCGCTGGTGCAGTTCTACCGTTTCGCCAAGAGCGAGATTGCAGCGCAGGAAAAGGAAAGAAAAGCCTCCGGCCATGCGCGGGAGCGCCATGAATTCCGCGAGTTCCGCCAGGAGCGGGAAAAACAGGAGAAGGCCGCCAAGCACGCCGCCAAGGCGGCTGAAACGGCGGYCAAGMCGGGAGTTGCAGCGGGCGGCGATGATGCAGCGGCCGCCGCCAAGAAGGCTGCGATTCAGGCTGCCGTGGAGCGCGCCAAGGCGAAAAAGGCTGCGCTGCAGCCACAGAACGTGGATAACCTGCCGCCCGAGGCCCAGGCRAAAATTGAAGAGATTGACAAGCTGCGGGCCCAGGCCAGGGAAACCGCGGAACATAACGTGGCGGCGCAGAAAAACGATGAAGGGCAGAGCGCATGAGCATGAACTCACCTCTGGTGGCAGAAAAATCCGCCGTCAACATCATCATGCTCAAGGTGCTGGCCGCCCTGCTGCCGGCCATTGGCGTTTACGTGTATTTTTTCGGCCCGGCCATCCTGGTGAGCATCACGCTGGCCAGTGTCGCCGCGCTGGCCACCGAAGCGGCGGTGCTGCACCTGCGCCGCTACCCCCTGCGCGTTTATCTGCTCGATGGCAGCGCGCTGGTGACGGCCTGGATGCTGGCGCTCTCGATGCCTCCGCTGGCGCCGTGGTGGCTGGTGGTGGTGGGCACGGTGTTTGGCATCCTGGTGGCCAAGCACCTTTACGGCGGCCTCGGCAATAACCTGTTCAACCCCGCAATGGTGGGCTTCGCGGCGCTGATGATTTCCTTCCCCGCGCACATGACGCACTGGCCGGCGCCGGATGTGCTGGCGCAAAGCCACTGGAGCTTCGCCCAGCAGATGGATTTCATGTTCGGCGGGGCGCTGCCGCCTGGCGCCAAGCTCGATGCGATCACCATGGCAACGCCTCTGGATACGCTGAAAACCCAGCTCCACCTTGACCGCACAGTGAGCGAGATACAGTCCTCGGCAATTTTCAGCACGCTCAGCGGCAAGGGGACGGAGATCATCGCGCTGTTCTACCTGCTCGGCGGCCTGTTCCTGTGGCAGCAGCGCATCATCAGCTGGCACATTCCGCTGTCTTTCCTCGGCGCCATGTTCGCCACGGCGGGTGTGCTGCATCTTTTCGACCCCAGCCACTATGCTTCACCGCTGTTCCACCTTTTCGCCGGAGGCACCATGCTGGGCGCCTTTTTCATTGCCACCGACTATGTCACCAGCCCAACCACGCTGCCGGGCAAGCTGATTTTTGGCGCGGGGATCGGTGTCAGCGCCTATGTCATCCGCGTGTTTGGCGGTTACCCGGATGGGGTGGCGTTTGCCGTGCTGTTCCTCAACTCGGCGGTGCCGCTGATCGATGCCTACACCCAGCCGCGCGTATTCGGCCATGCCGGAAAATGGTTCAAGGGGGGCAAGGAATGAGCGCCTATGCCCGCCATTCCGCCAGGCTGGCCATGGTGCTGGCCGCCTTCGCCTTGGCCGGCACGACCCTGCTGGCGCTGACCTATGGCGCGACCAAGGACAATATCGCGGCGAGCGAGAAAAAGGCCAAGATGGCGCTAATCGCCCAGATCCTGCCGCCTGCACTGTACGATAACGACATCATCCGGGATGCGGCTGAACTGCAGGCTGTGCCCGAGCTTGGTTTGGCCGAGCCGGCTCTGGTTTACCGTGCGTTGAAAGAAGGCCAGCCCGCGGCGGCTGTGCTTGAGGCAATCGCGCCCGACGGCTATGCGGGCAAAATCAAATTGCTCATTGCCATCAAGGCGAATGGTGAAATCTCCGGCGTGCGCGTGGTGGCGCACAAGGAAACCCCCGGCCTGGGTGATTACATCGAAATTGCCAAGAACAACTGGATCAAGGGTTTTGATGGCACTTCGCTGGACAAGTACCCGTCCAAGGACTGGAAGGTGAAAAAGGACGGAGGCCAGTTCGACTACATGACCGGGGCGACGGTCACGCCGCGCGCGGTGGTCAAGGCCGTGCACAAGGCGCTGGTGTGGTTTTCCGCCAATCGCGAGAAGATATTTTCTTTGCCGGCGCAGGAGCAGACAAAATGAGCGACGTGAACTACAAGGAAATCATCTGGAACGGCCTGTGGAAAAACAATGCCGGCATCGTGGCGCTGCTTGGCCTGTGTCCCCTGCTCGCCGTGAGCACCTCCGTGGTCAACGGCGTTGGCCTGGGTATCGCCACCGTCATGGTGATGGCTTTCAGCAACGCCATCGTGTCCCTGGTGCGCCAGTGGGTGCCGGGCGAGATCCGCATCCCCGTCTATATCCTGATCATCGCCGTGCTGGTCACTATCATCGACCTCACCATGAACGCCTACATGCAGGCCTTGTACCTGGTTCTGGGCATTTTCGTGCCGCTGATCGTGGTGAACTGCAACGTGCTGGGCCGCGCCGAAGCCTTCGCCTCGAAGAACCCGGTTTTTCCCTCCATGGTGGACGGCTTCATGGTCGGCCTGGGCCTGACCCTGACGCTGGCCGTGCTGGGCGGAATGCGCGAGATTCTCGGCAAGGGCACACTGCTGTCCGGTATCGATCTGGCTTTTGGCGAATCCGCCAAGGCCTGGGTGATTACCGTGATTCCCGGTTACCACGGCTTCCTGCTCGCCGTGCTGCCTCCCGGTGCCTTTATCGGCCTGGGGCTGCTGATCGCCGGCAAGAACTGGCTCGACCAGCGCAAGGCAGCCAAAGCCGCGCTGGTTCAGTCGCCGGAAGCAGTCATTGCTGCCATATAATCTGGTTCAGTCATGAATGCAGCCAAGTGCCGGGAGATATTTACCCGTTTTCAGGCCGGCAATCCCCATCCCACCACCGAGCTGGTTTACCGCACCCCGTTTGAGCTGCTGGTGGCGGTGCTGCTCTCGGCGCAGGCGACCGACAAGGGCGTGAACCTGGCCACCGCCAGGCTGTTTCCCGTGGCCAACACGCCCCAGGCCATGCTCGACCTGGGGCTGGAGGGCTTGAAGGAATACATCAACACCATCGGCCTTTATAACAGCAAGGGCAAGCACCTGATCGAGACCTGCCGCATACTGGTGGATCGGCATGGCGGCGAGGTGCCGTCAGACCGGGAGTCGCTGGAAAAGCTGCCCGGCGTGGGGCGCAAGACGGCCAATGTCATTCTCAACACCGCTTTTGGCCAGCCCACCATTGCGGTGGATACGCATATTTTCCGCGTTGCCAACCGCATCGGCCTGGCGCCTGGCAAGACCGTGCTGGAAGTGGAAAAGAAGCTGCTCAAGGCCATCGAACCGCAATTCCTGCACGACGCCCATCACTGGCTGATCCTGCACGGGCGCTACGTGTGCAAGGCGCGCAAGCCTCTGTGCGGCGAATGCCTGATCCGCGACCTGTGCGAATATAAGGACAAGACAGCAATTTGATGCAAGTCGCCACCGGTCTCGCCACCCATCCCTCAGCCAGCGAAGAACTGGCCTATCAGGCGGTCTCTGATGCGATGGAAAAGGCGGGCCTTTCCATCGCCAGCAGCGTGCTGCTGTTTCTCACCCCCGAATTCGCCCGTGAACCGCAGGATGCTTTGCGGGCCGCCGCCCGGGCGGCATGCTGCACCCAGATCATCGGCTGCAGTGCTGCCGGCATCTTTACCGAGGAAGACTGGGTGCTGGATGCGCCGGCTGCGGCTGCCATGGTGTTTGGCGCGGGCATCAGCATGCGTCCGGCGCACGCTGAGCAAGACCTGCTGCTCACCCTGGCGGCACCCAACGCGATCCATACCGAGTGGCTGGACAATCCCGGGCAGCGCTTCGGCGGAGTGTCCGGAGATGCCACAGGGCAGGGGCCTTTTTGCGTGTGGCAGGGCGGCAGGGTGGCGCAGACGGGGCGCTGCGAAGTACGAATCCAGGGCGCGCGGGGCGTGGTGGGCGTGTCGCAGGGCATCCGCCCCCTGAGCCAGCAACCGTTCGAGATTACCCGGTCAAATGATTTCGACGTGCAAACGCTGGCGGGCCAGCCTGCGTTCAAGGTGCTGATGCGCGAGCTGCCGCTGGAATTGCGCGACGGCGAAAAGCTGCCGCTGCATCTCGTCATGGCCGGCATCACTTATGGCGACCCCGCCACGGCGATTGCGGACGGACGCTTCCGCTCGGCGCCTATTATCACTGTTGATCCGCAGCAGGGATCGGTGACCCTGTCGGTTCGCCCGGCGCCCGGCGAGCAGTTGTTCTGGGCCATGCGCCAGCCGCTGGCTGCTGAAAGTGACATGCGCCTCACGCTGGAAACCCTGCAACAGGCATTGCAAGCCACGCCTGATTTCGGCCTGTGCTTCCCCTGCATGGGACGCGGGCCCTATTTCTATGGCGGCGTGGATCTCGATCTGCAGCTCATCCAGAGGCAATTCCCCGGCATGCCGCTGATCGGTTTTTACGGCAACGGTGAAATCGCGCCCTTCAACGGCAGCAACCAGCTGTTCCAGTATGCAACTGTACTTGGGCTGTTCCGCCATGTTTAACCCCAGCCGCGACCAGGCGCGCCAGTTTCTCTTCGATACCTGGCACAAATACAAAGCACATCAGACGTTAAGCGGCCTCGAAAGCATGGTGCTGGAAATCCTGCTGCAGCACCCGGAATACCATTCACTGCTCAATGACCCAGAGCGCTACCTGGATCGCGACTACCTGCCCGAGCAGGGCGAGACCAACCCCTTCCTGCACCTCAGCCTGCACCTGGCCATCGCCGAACAGCTCTCCATCGACCAGCCGCCTGGCGTCAAGGGGCGCTACCACAAGCTGCTGGAGCAGAGCGGCGATCCGCATCAAGCCCAGCATCAGGTGATGGAATGCCTGGGGGAGATGATCTGGCAGGCGCAGCGCAACCGCACTGCGCCTGACCCCGCCGTGTATTTTTCCTGCCTCGAGCGGTGAACGGTGAACGGTGAGTGGTGTTACCGCTTCCCGCTCACTTTTTTATTAGGCGGTGAAATGAGGGTTTCAGGATAAATCAGGCCAGCCAGGAAAAAGAAAAAAGAAAATCCCTAAAGTTTTTCCTCCTCCTCCCGCTAATGAACTTGACGGCGGAACAAATGAAACTGTCGCCGCCGCAAGAATTCCTTAAATAACGGATTGAAGGAGAAACGAAATGGCACAAGTCATCAACACCAACGTGGCCTCGCTGAACGCGCAGCGCAACCTGAACACGTCCCAGGCTTCACTGGCAACCTCTCTGCAGCGCCTGTCCTCCGGTTTGCGCATCAACAGCGCCAAGGACGATGCAGCAGGCCTGGCAATTTCCGAGCGCATGTCAGCCCAGATTCGCGGCCTGAACCAGGCGACCCGCAATGCCAACGACGGCGTTTCCCTGGCGCAGACTGCCGAGGGCGCGCTGGTGGAAACCGGCAACGCGCTGCAGCGTATCCGCGAACTGGCTCTGCAATCCGCCAATGCCACCAACTCCGCCTCCGATCGCGCAGCGCTGCAATCCGAGGTCAACCAGCTGAAACAGGAAATCGACCGTATCGCCAACACGACCGAATTCAACGGCCTCAAGCTGCTGAATGGCTCATTCACCGCGCAGCAGTTCCAGGTCGGCGCCAATGCCAATCAGACCATCAGCGTGACTGTGGCCGGCGCAAGCACTTCTCATCTGGCGAACAACTATGTGAACGCGGTCAATACCACGGCTGGTCAGGGCACCTCATCCACCTCGGCCGCGGCAGCGTCTGCCGGCGCCAATACCATCGCCGGGCAAACCTTGACGGTATCCGGCACCCTTGGCACTTCTACTGTTACGGTGACTGGAGGCGATAGCGCCTATACCGTTGCAAATTCCATTAATGCCAAGGAAGGCAGCACCGGGGTGACCGCGCGCGCTTACAACAGCGCCAAGATCAACACCTTGTCGGCGGACGGCACGGTGACGCTGACCCTGGGCAGCGGCGGCAGCACGGCGACCATCTCCGCTGCGGTGACAACTACGGATTTGAGCGCGCTATCGACTGAAATCAACAAGGTGGCTGGCACCACGGGCGTGAGTGCTTCTGTGAGCGGCGGCACCCTGACCTTGACGCAGGCAGATGGTAAAGATATCAAGGTTCAGGATTTTACGAATAGCGCAGGCGGTACTGCTGTGGTTTCAGCCGTGAATGCTGCGGGCGCTGCCGTTGACCCGGAAACGCTTACAAGCGGTGCTGCAACTGATAGCACAACAGTTGCCGGATACGTGGAGTTCGATTCCAACAACTCGTTCGCAGTGTCTTCCAGTATCGCTGCTGCGGCAGGTAGCATTCTGGACGTTGCAGCCAACACCTCGGTGGGTTCCGCCCAGTCCCTGGTCAGCGCAGTGGACATCAGCACGGTTCCTGGCGCCAATAGCGCGATTACCGTGATCGACGCAGCGCTCAAGACCGTGTCGAGCATTCGTGGTGATCTGGGTGCAGTACAGAACCGGTTTGCGGCGACGATTTCCAACCTGCAGTCAACATCGGAAAACATCTCCGCTGCCCGCAGCCGTATCCGCGATGCAGACTTCGCGGCTGAAACCGCCAACATGACCCGCGACCAGATCCTGCAACAGGCTGGCGTGGCGATGCTGGCCCAGGCCAATGCGCTGCCCAACAACGTGCTGACCCTGTTGCGTTAAACGCCAAGTTAGGGAATAGTGATCCTGATCAGGGGCGGCCTTCTGATCAGGATTTTTTCCATTAAGAGGAGAATATGATGCAGATCTCTCAAGTGGGTTCCAGTGTTTTCAGTTCATCCGTGCAGGGTGAGCCAGGCGCGCAGCGTGTGGCAGTTCCGGAAACAGCCAGGCCATCCAGTGCCGCAATTGAATTGCCTGCCAAGGCTGTGCAGGCGGCCAAGGAGACAGTGAATCCATCCTCGCTCAAGCAGGCGACAGAGAAGCTCAATCAAGCCATGAGAATGATGGCTAGCAATTTGCAATTCACCGTGGACGAGGAAACCGGCATCGATGTGGTGAAAGTGGTGGACAGCGACACCAAGGAAGTGATCCGTCAGTTTCCTTCAGAAGAAGTTCTGGCCATCGCCAAGGCATTTGATCAGCTGCAAGGCTTGCTGGTAAGAGACAAGGCCTGATGGGCGATTGAACTCTCCAAGATGTGGAACCAGCCAGAATCAGGTTTCAAGAATGCCTTGTTCAAGCCGATAATGTAATTATCAATACCCTGACAGGATAATCATCATGGCGCTTTCTTCTCCCGGCATCGGCTCCAGCCTCGACGTAAATAGCATCGTCAGCCAGTTGATGCAGATCGAGCAGCGTCCGCTGACCCTGCTGGCCCAGAAAGAGGCCGGGTTTCAGGAAAAGATCTCCGCTCTTGGTTCGCTCAAGGGCGCCATTTCCGCATTGCAGACCGCCGGTGCCAGCCTGGTGCCAGCCACGGGCGTCACAGCAACGGAAAAATTCACCTCTTACAAAACCACGGTTACCGATACGGCCATCGCATCGGCATCGGCTTCGTCCAGCGCCGTGGCTGGCACCTACTCGCTTGAGGTGACATCCCTGGCCAAGGCGCAGCGCCTGACTTCAGGCGTCAATCCAGACGTTGGCAGCGGTTCCCGCACCATGACCATCGAGACCGGCAGCGTTGCCGGCGGGGTGGGTTCGAGCGGCGCGTTCACCTCCGCAAGCTCCGTTGCCATTACCCTGGACAGCAGTGTCACCACCCTGGCGGGTGTGCGCGATGCGATCAATGCAGCCAACGCCGGCGTCACGGCCACGGTGGTGACCAGCGGGGCTGATAGCTACCTGTCGCTGACCAGCAATCAAACAGGAACTGCAAGCGTCATGCGCGTGACCGGGGATGTCGCCGCCCTCAATTACGACCCCTCAACCAATACCGGCGCCCTTGTCCAGAATGCGGGCGACGAGGCGGCCGACGCCGCGCTCAAGATCAACGGCATCAGCATCACCGGCAGTGGCAACACCATCAGCGACGCGGTTGAAGGACTGACGATCACGCTCAAGGCGACCGGCACAACTTCCGTGACCGTGGCGCGCGATACCTCCAGCCTGTCGGCGGGGGTGAACGCCCTGGTCAAGGCTTATAACGATTTTGCCAAGATTGCTACGGACCTGGGGCGCTATGACGCCACGACAAAGCAGGGCGGGCCGCTTATTGGCGACAGCACTCTCCGTTCAGTGCAAAATGCTTTCCGCAATCTGCTCGGTAATGTGCCCTCTGATCTTGCAGGCGCTTCGCTGCAGCGGCTTTCCGATATTGGCGTATCCATGCAGAAAGATGGCACGCTGAAAGTGGATTCTGCCAAGCTGGATGCGGCAATCTCGGGCGATTTCAGCGGGGTGGCCAATCTGGTTGCGGCTTATGGCAGCGCGATCGATACGGCGGCTGAGGGCATGGCGGGTACGGATGGTCTGATCGAAAGCCGCACAGACGGCCTGAATGCCTCAATCAAGAGCATCACGCAGCAGAGCGAGTCGATCCAGCAGCGCCTGATCATGACGGAAGAGCGCTACCGCAGGCAATTTACCGCGCTGGATACCCTGATCGCCAGCATGACCCAGACCAGTAATTATTTGACGCAACAATTGGCCAATTTGCCAGGGGCACGTAGTTGATTGATGACGGAGAGAAAATAAAATGAATGCCATGTCCCGTAGCGCGTTGAATGCTTACTCCAGAGCAGGTGTGGAAAACAGCATTGCCAGCGCCAGCCCGCACAAGCTGGTTATGATGTTGTTTGATGGCGCGATTATGTCTGTTCAGCGTGGCAAGTCCTACATGCAGCAGGGCGATGTGGCCGCCAAGGGGGAGTCCATTTCCAGGGCCATTGCGATTATCGAAGAGGGCCTCAAGGTCAGCCTGGATGAAAAGGCCGGCGGCGAGCTGGCAAGGAACCTGAAGGCGCTGTACGAATACATGAGCAGCCGCCTGTTGATGGCAAATCTGAAGAATGACGTCGAAGCGCTGGATGAGGTGGCACGCCTGCTCGGCGAGCTCAAGGGTGCCTGGGAACAGATCGGCCGGCAGTCTCAAATGGTGGCTCCGCCGGTAGAAGCGGCAGCGACTTCCGCTCGCCCCTCGATGAGCTATGGCAAGGCCTGAGGTGGCACGCGCTGCCTGGATCGTGCAGCATTACGAAACCGTGGCGCAGCTCGCTGAAAAGATGCTGGCAGCTGCCCGGCAAGGGCTGTGGGATGAGTTGGTCGAACTGGAGCAGCAACGCGCTGCGGTATTGTCCGAGCTGATGGCGGATGCTGCGCATGGCGCGGTTCCCGGTGGAGTGGCGGAGCAGGTGGCCAAGCTGATTAAGGCCATTCTTGAGCAGGACGCCGAATGCACTGCCCTCGCGCAAGCCTGGCAGAACGAGCTGAAAGCCCTGCTCGGCAGCATGGGCACCGAGCGCAAGATATCCCGGGCCTACGGCGTGTAATCGTATTTCAGGGGGGCGGACAGGAATGCTTGGCAACAATCCCTTTTTCAAGCCGGCGCAAATACCCCTGTGCTTCGCTGCTGATGATCCGGTCGGCAGCCTGGATCATTCCTTTCCCGTTCATCCCGAGAATGGCAGCACCAAGCCCAGTGAATACTGGGAAGACCAGTTGCACAAGAAGCGCCCGCGCAAACCCATTCCAACGCCCTCTCCGGGAAACTCACGCAAGGATGATCATCAGATCGATGATTACGCCTGAGTAAGTTTGGTTCAACTGTCTCTGCGCTATACTCCCACGCAGGGAGAAAAACATGCTCGAAATTCTGATTGCCATACTGATAATTTTCATTCTGCTGGCTTCGCTGTGGGTCGGGATCAAGCTTGGCGGGCTGACCCGGTCGCAGCATGAACTTCCCGAGAATCTTGTCCAGGTTCTTGAAGAGAAGCACCGCGCCATGCTGACCGACCTGCACGATGGCCTGGCGAAACAGGGCGACCGCATGAATCATGCCCTGCTGGAAAGCTCCGAACGGTTGCGTGAAATTGTTGCGCTGGAGTTGAAGCTGACGCGGGACGCCATGCAGTCGCTCCAGCTGGCCCAGAACGACAGCCTGGCGCAGACGCGCGAGGCGATGCTGAAACAGCTGGCGGAGCTGAACGTAGCTTTGCAGGGCAAGCAGGATGCCATGCGCGCCGAGGTGATCGCCAAGACCATGCAGACCCTGGCGGAGCAGGGGAGGGCGGACCAGGAGCTGATACAGACCACGATGAAAAACAGCACCCAGCAGCTCGTTGCCACCATCGAGGGCCTGAGCAAAGCAGTGGATGGCCGCCTGCAGGAGATCAGCGGCAAGGTGACGGAGCGGCTGGACGAAGGCTTCAAGAAAACCAATGAGACTTTCGCCAATGTGATGGCGCGGCTGGCGACCATAGACGAGGCGCAGAAGAAGATCGACGGCCTGACCACCAATGTCGTCAGCCTGCAGGAGCTGCTGGGCGACAAGCGCTCGCGCGGCGCCTTCGGCGAGGTGCAGCTGGAGAACCTGATCCGCAACATCCTGCCGCCCGCCATGTATGCCATGCAGCACACCCTGTCCAACGGCAGCCGGGTGGATTGCGCATTGTTCCTGCCCGAGCCGACCGGCACGGTGGGGGTGGATTCCAAGTTCCCGCTGGAGAACTACCACCGCATGTTCACGCCGGGAACAAGCGAGCTGGAGCGCGCCGCTGCGCAGAAGCAGTTCAAGGCAGACGTGAAGAAGCACGTGGACGACATCGCGGCCAAGTACATCATCGCCAACGAGACCTCGGACGGCGCGGTGATGTTCGTGCCTGCCGAGGCGGTGTTCGCCGAAATCCACGCCTACCACCCGGAAGTGGTGGATTATGCCATGAGCAAGCGGGTGTGGATCGTCTCGCCCACCACCATGATGGCGGTGCTGAACACCGCCCGCGCGGTGATGAAGGACGTGGAAACGCGCAAGCAGGTGCACATCATCAAGGATGCGCTCAACAAGCTGGGCAAGGAATTCGAGCGCTTCGACACGCGCATGAAAAAGCTCGCCGACCATATCCGCATGGCCCACGACGATGCCGTCGATGTGCATACCACCAGCAAGAAGATCAGCGACCGCTTCCGCAAGATCGAAGCGGTGGAGCTGGAGCATCCCCGGCAGGACGTGCTGGAAGTGCTGGAAGGGGAGTAGGGTTTCCGCGCAATGGAATTGCGCCCGCTAGGAGCGGCAGCCACCCTCTCTCCAGCTCTCTCCCAGAGGGAGAGAGGGTGGCCGTTCCCTCTCCCGCTTGCGGGAGAGGGTTAGGGAGAGGGCTGCTGCTCGCTCTGGCGAGACAGGGGAGGAGCAGTTTGGGGCGGGCTACCTCCCCCCTGACAAGGGGGGATTGAGGGGGGGTAGGGGGTTTAAATCACTTTTTGTGCCGGTGTGTGGTTATAACCCAGATCCGCTGCCACGCTGGGGTGCGTCACCTGGCCCAGATGCAGATTAAGCCCGTTCAGCAGCCCTGCATCCTGGCGCATGGCTTCCCGGTAACCGAGACTGGCGATTTTCAGCACATAGGGCAGGGTGGCGTGGGTGAGCGCCTGGGTCGAGGTGCGGGCGCAGGCGGCGGGCATGTTGGTGACGCAGTAGTGCACCACGCCTGATTCGACATAGGTGGGCTGGGAATGGGTGGTCGGGCGCGAGGTTTCGGCGCAGCCGCCCTGGTCGATGCAGACATCCACCAGCGCCGAGCCGGGGCGCATGCTGCCCACCAGGCCGCGGCTGATGAGCTTGGGCGCGCGCTTGCCGGGGATCAGCACCGAGCCGACCACCAGGTCGGCGCCGGAAACCAGTTCCTCGATCGCGCCGGGCTGCGAGTAGCAGGTCTTGAGGCGGCCGCTGAATATGTCGTCCAGGTAACGCAGACGGTTCAGGTTCAAGTCCAGGATGGTCACGTCCGCGCCCAGGCCCAGCGCCATCTTGGCGGCCTCGGTGCCGACCGAGCCGGCGCCGAGTATCACCACCTTGCCTGGCATGACACCCGGTACGCCGCCCAGCAGCACGCCGCTGCCGCCATGATTCATCTGCAGGCAGGAAGCGCCCGCCTGAATCGCGACCCGTCCGGCGACCTCGGACATGGGGGTGAGCAGGGGCAGGCGGTCTTGCGCGCCGGTGACGGTTTCGTAGGCGATGCCGATGATCCTGCGTTCCACCAGATGGCGCGTGAGTTCGGCATCGGCGGCGAGGTGCAGGTAGGTGAAGAGGATCTGGCCTTCCCGCAGCAACCCAATCTCGGCGGGTTGCGGTTCCTTGACCTTGATTACCATGGAGCAGGCCCAGGCTTCAGGTGCGGAGGCTACGACTTGCGCGCCTGCAGCGGCATAGCTTTCGTCGCCATAGCCGGTCGCCGCGCCCGCCAGGGTTTCCACCCTGACTTCATGCCCGGCGCCGGCCAGCGCGCGCACCCCATCCGGAGTGAGGCCGACACGGAATTCGTGATCCTTGATTTCCCTGGGGACGCCGATGATCATGGTCAAATTGCCTCACAAGCTTCTTTAATCAGTTCCGGCCCGCGATAGATGAAGCCGCTGTAGAACTGCACCAGGCTGGCGCCGGCGAGGATTTTTTCCTTTGCGTCCAGGCCGCTCATGATGCCGCCCACGCCGATGATGGGGATTTTGCCGTCGAGCGCCAGGCTGAGCTGCTTCACCACGCTGGTGGATTTGACCCGCACCGGTGCGCCGGAGAGGCCGCCGGCTTCTTCGCCGTAGGGCAGCCCGGCCACGCCTTCGCGCGACAGGGTGGTATTGGTGGCGATCACGCCCTCGATCCGGTATTTCAGCAGCAGTTCGGCGATTTCGATGATCTGCTCCGTTTCCAGGTCGGGCGCGATTTTCAGCGCCAGGGGGACGTGTCTGCCGTGCGTCTGGGCCAGCTTGGCCTGCTCGTTCTTGAGCGCATCGAGCAGGGCTTCGAGTTCGCTCGACTGCTGCAGCTGGCGCAGGTTCTTGGTGTTGGGCGAGGAGATGTTGACCGTGACGTAGCTGGCGTGGGGGTAAACCTTGCGCAGGCAGATGAGGTAGTCTTCCGCGGCTTTCTCGATCGGGGTGTCGAAATTCTTGCCGATGTTGATGCCGAGGATGCCGCGGTATTTTGCGTTTTTGACGTTCTCGATCAGCCTGTCCACGCCGTCGTTGTTGAATCCCATGCGGTTGATGATGGCCTGTGCCTCCGGGATGCGGAACAGGCGCGGCTTGGGGTTGCCGGGCTGGGGGCGGGGCGTGATGGTGCCGATTTCGATGAAGCCGAAGCCCAGCGCCGCCAGCGCGTCGATGTAGTCGCCATTCTTGTCCAGCCCGGCGGCCAGGCCGACGGGGTTGGGGAAGTCGATGCCCATCACCCGGCGCGGTTTTTCGGGAACCGGGTAAGCCAGCAGCTTGATCAGCCCCAGGCGCTGGGCGGTTTTCATGCCCTCCATGCCGAGATGGTGGGCGGATTCGGCGTCCATGCTGAAGAACACGGAACGGATCAGGGAATAGAGCATGGGGCTTCTTATAATTTGAGTTGGTCAAGCCACTCGGCAACGGCCTTGACCAGTTCGCCGTTGTGCTCGTGGAAGTAATGATCGGCGCCGGGGACCACGATTTGCCGTGATTGCGGGTTGCTGGCCTTGCGCATGGCAGCAAGGCGTTCTGGCGCCATGTTGAGCACCTGCGGGTATTCGGCGCTGCCATAAATGTCCAGCACGGGCACGTGCATTTTTGCCAGCGGAAAGGCTTCCTTCATTGGCTGTTTGTAGTCGGTGGCGCCCATGCCGATGCCGACATAGGCGCTGATATCCCTGTCGCCATGACGCGCCACCCAGTGCATGGCCATGTGGGCGCCGCAACTGTGGGCGACGAGCACGATATGCCTGACGCCGGTGTCGCGCAGGTAGGCGATGGCGGCGCTGATACGGGGGCCGGCTTCTGCAAACAGCGGCACGTAGTCGTTGTATTTTGCCTCCTTTTCCAGCACCGGCAGCTGAATTGAAAGCGTGTGCCAGCCGCTGGCCGGCAGCGCGGTGCGCAGGGGTGCGGCCACGTCGGCCCAGTCCGGGTGCATGCCGCGGCCATGCAGGATGATCACCGCGCCGCGTGGATGGTGCTGGGGGGTGGGTGTATAGATGGAGAGGAAATAGTGGTTGTCCGCTTTGAGCCAGACCGGTTCACCCTCGACAATCATGTCCACGATTTCATCCGCAAGGCGCTTTTCGCGCGCCAGATCGGCGGCGGTGGCGGAGAGGGAAAAAAAAGCGAGATAAAGGGTGATGAGGAATTTGAGCATGTGCGAAGTATGGAGAAGGGG
>PQAG01000156.1 GCA_003104895.1 Nitrosomonadales bacterium | reverse complement strand
CTGGTCGATATTCATGGCCAGCACGCGCACCAGTCACTGCTCAAATCCGCTGCGCAACGCGAACTGCTGGACGGTTATGCCGGACTCGGGGAGCTGGCGCGCGAGGTGGCCGGGCTTTACCGTGGCTGGCAGGGCTTGCGTGAACGCTGCCTGGCGTGGGAGAAGGATTCTGCGGCGGCGGCGGCAGAACTGGAGCAGCTCGAGTGGCAGGTGCGCGAGCTGCAGGCGCTCGATCTGGGGCCGGAGGAGTGGCCGGAATTGCAGGCAGAGCACGCCCGCCTCGCGCACGCTGCGAGCCTGCTGGAAAATGCCCAGTTTGCCGTGGAACTGCTCACCGAAGGTGATCAGGCCTTGCTGCCCCAGCTCAATGGCCTGATCGGGCGGATCAGCAAAGTGGTGGCATTCGATTCTGCCCTGGGCGAGCCTGTGGCGATTCTCGATTCGGCTGCCGCCCAAGTGCAGGAGGCGGCATACAGCCTGCGCCATTATGTGCAGCGCCTGGATCTGGACCCGGAACGCCTGCGCCAGATCGAGCAGCGGCTGGAACAGGTGCATGACCTGGCACGCAAATACCGGGTAGCGGCGGAAGCCTTGCCAGCCTTGTTGCAGGAGCGCAGCGCGCGGCTGGCAGAGCTGCAGCAGCTGGGTTCGGCAGAAGCCTTGCAGCTCCAGGAGGCAGAAGCGCAGGCGGCCTATCTGGCCCGGGCCGGAGAGCTGAGCGCGGCCCGGCAGCTCGCAGCGCAGACGCTGGGTGCAAAAGTGAGCGAGGCGATGCAGCAGCTGGCGATGGCGGGCGGCCGCTTCGAAGTTGCGCTCCAGGAACTGGCTGAAGGCAATGCGCATGGCCTGGAGCAGGTCGAATTTCTTGTGAGTTCGCATTCCAGCCTGGCTCCAAAACCTCTGGCCAAGGTGGCCTCCGGCGGCGAGCTGTCACGCATCAGCCTGGCGATCCAGGTGGTGACCAGCAAGGTGGCGGCGGTGCCCACCCTGATTTTCGACGAGGTGGATGTGGGCATCGGCGGCGGCGTGGCGGAAGTGGTGGGGAAAATGCTGCAAGGCCTGGGGGGCGAGCGCCAGGTGCTATGTATCACCCATCTGCCCCAGGTGGCGGCTTTGGGGCATCAGCACTGGCAGGTGAGCAAGGTTACGCAGGACGGCCAGGTGGTGAGCCGGATTGCGGTGCTTGACCAGGCGCAGCGTATCGAGGAAGTGGCCCGCATGCTGGGCGGAGTGACCATCACCGGCACGACCCGGCAGCATGCCGCGGAGATGCTGAGGCTGTAAGCAGGAACCTCGCGAAGCGAGCCTGCGTTTCTCTCTCCCAGCCTTCGGCTACGCTCAGGCAACGGGAGAGAGTTAGGAGAGATGGGTGCCCCCTGGACCTATCTCGAAGGCATTGAACCCTGCAGCAGGCAACGGGAGAGAGTTAGGAGAGAGGGGTGCCCCGCAGGATTCAGACCTTGTGCGGGCAGTCGTCCTTGAGGCAGTCGACGTAGAGGTAAAGCGAGTGTTCCTGAATGCGGAAGCCGCGCTCCCTGGCGATCTGTTCCTGGCGGCGTTCGATTTCAGGATCGTAAAATTCTTCCACCAGACCGCATTGCAAACACACCAGGTGGTCGTGGTGGTGGCCCTGGTTGAGCTCGAACACCGCCTTGCCGCCTTCAAAGTGATGGCGTACCAGCAGCCCCGCTGCCTCGAACTGGGTCAGGACGCGGTAAACCGTTGCCAGGCCGACATCCACGCCATCCGCAAGCAGGATGCGGTACACGTCCTCCGCGGTGAGGTGGCGCACCTCGCTGGTCTCGAACAGGTTGAGTATCTTCAGCCGCGGCAGCGTGGCCTTGAGGCCGGCGTTCTTCAGGTCGTTGGGTTGGCTCATGCTGTATGCTCGAAGCGTCAAATTGGGCTATCATGATATAAGTCTTTCATGAACAACAAAAGCCCATTCATGCGCCTATCCATTATTGCTCTGGCTTTGCTCCTGCCAGCCTGTTCTTATATTCCCATGGCTCCGTCGGTTTACAAGATCGACATCCAGCAGGGTAACGTGGTGACCCAGGAGATGCTGTCCCGTCTCAAGCCCGGCATGACCCGGTCCCAGGTGCGTTTTGTGCTGGGAACGCCGCTGGTGACTGATGCTTTCCATCCCAACCGCTGGGATTACGTCTATCGCTATCAGAAAGCCGGGGAGTTGACGGAGCAGAGCCGCGTCACGGCGGTGTTTGAGAATGATTTGCTGTTGCGAATCGAGGGTGACGTGGTTCCAGCCGGCAGTGCCAGGCCTGCGCCTGGAGCGGCGTCCGTTGAAACCCAGCCAGTGCAGAAAGCGGAATGACCATGCTGAATATAGCGATTGCGGGCAGTTCGGGAAGAATGGGGCGCGCCCTCCTGGAAGCGGTGGCGCAAATGCCGGACATGCGTCTCCATGCCGCGCTGGAGCGCGCAGGCAGCCCGTATCTGGGCAAGGATGCGGGAGAATTGATCGGTTCGCCCAATGGCGTGCTGATCCGCGAGGATGTTGCCGCCGCGCTGCGGGGCTGCGATGTGCTGATCGACTTCACCCGCCCCGAAGCGACGCTGCAGCACATGGAGCAGTGCCGCACGCTGGGAGTGAAGATGGTGATCGGTACGACCGGCTTCACGCCAGAGGAAAAGGAAAAGATTTTCGATGTCAGCCACGACTGCGGCATCGTCTTCGCGCCGAATATGAGCGTGGGCGTCAATCTTCTGTTCAAGCTGCTGGATACGGCAGCCCGGGTGCTGAATGAAGGCTACGACATCGAAGTCCTCGAGGCGCATCACCGCCACAAGGTGGATGCGCCTTCGGGCACCGCCCTGCGCCTGGGCGAGGTGGTGGCAGAGGCGCTGGGCCGCGATCTGGCCGAGTGCGCGGTGTACGGCCGCGAAGGCGTGACCGGCGAGCGTTCGCCCTCCACCATCGGCTTTGCTACCGTGCGCGGCGGCGATATCGTGGGCGATCAYACSGTKYTGTTTGCCGGTATCGGCGAGCGCGTGGAAATCACCCACAAGGCCAGCAGCCGTGCCACATTTGCGCTCGGCGCCCTGCGCGCCGCGCGCTTCCTTGCCGGGCGGGGTGCGGGGCTGTATGACATGCAGGACGTGCTCGGCCTGCGGTAACAAGAATTCGCGCCAGCGAAACTTCATCCCCCTCTCCCGCAAGCGGGAGAGGGCAAGGGGTGAGGGGTGAGGGGGAACGGCAGGGGCGCGTTGCGCCTCTGCCGTTGAACTAAGCCCAAGATTACAGTATAATTTCGCATAATTAATGGGAGCGGGACGGGTGACAAGCCTGTCCCGCTTTGCATATCCGGGGGCGGTTCGAGCCCCCATCGATACAGATTCGGAGAGCTCTTGTGCCGCAACACCAGCCAGCCATACTCGTGCTCGCAGATGGGACAGTGTTTAGCGGTATTTCCATTGGCGCGTCAGGCCATACCGCAGGCGAGGTGGTATTCAATACCGCGCTCACTGGGTACCAGGAAATCCTTAGCGACCCCTCATACTGCCGTCAGATCGTCACCCTGACCTATCCTCACATCGGCAACACCGGCGCCAATCCTGAAGATGACGAGTCTGCCGGGGTCCATGCCGCCGGGCTGGTGATCCGTGACCTGCCCTTGCTGTCCAGCAGCTGGCGCGAAACGGAAACCCTGCCGCAATACCTCAAGCGCCACAATGTAGTGGCGATTGCCGATGTCGATACCCGCAAGCTGACGCGCATCCTGCGCGACAAAGGCGCCCAGAGCGGCTGCCTGATGGCGGGCGAGGTGGATGAGGCCCGCGCGCTGGAACTGGCGCGCGGCTTTGCAGGCCTCGCTGGCATGGACCTGGCCAAAGTGGTGAGCCGCACCAGCAGAGAAGTATGGCTGGAGGGCGAGTGGAAGCTGGAAGGCGGCTTTGGCCAGCAGGCTTCGCCAAAATTCCATGTCGTGGCTTACGATTATGGCGTCAAGCGCAATATCCTGCGCATGCTCGCCGAGCGCGGCTGCAAGGTCACCGTGCTGCCGGCGCAAACGCCGGTGGAAGAGGTGTTCAAGCTGAATCCGGATGGCGTGTTCCTGTCCAATGGCCCCGGGGACCCCGAGCCTTGCGATTACGCCATCAGTGCGATCCAGAAAGTGCTGGAGAAGAAAATCCCCACCTTCGGCATCTGCCTCGGCCACCAGTTGCTGGCCCTGGCTTCGGGCGCCAGGACCATGAAAATGAAATTCGGCCACCATGGAGCCAACCATCCGGTGCAGGACCTGGATAGCGGCCGGGTGGTGATCACCAGCCAGAACCACGGTTTTGCGGTTGATCCGGCCACGCTGCCCGCCAACCTGCGCGTGACGCACAAATCCCTGTTCGACGGCAGCAACCAGGGCATCGCCCGCACCGACGTGCCGGCGTTCAGCTTCCAGGGTCACCCCGAAGCAAGCCCGGGGCCGCACGACGTGGCGTATTTGTTCGACCGCTTCATCTCCATGATGCAACAGCAAAAGTGAGGAGTCAGGAGTGAGGAGTGAAGAGTAGAGGCGGTCTTTCCCCTCGCTCCTCACTCCTCACCCCTCGCCTAAAGAAATGCCAAAACGTACCGACATAAAATCCATCCTCATCATCGGCGCCGGCCCGATCGTCATCGGCCAGGCCTGCGAGTTCGACTACTCCGGCGCCCAGGCGTGCAAAGCCCTGCGCGAAGAGGGCTACCGCGTCATTCTGGTGAACTCCAACCCCGCCACCATCATGACCGATCCGGGCATGGCGGACGCCACCTACATCGAGCCGATTACCTGGCAGGTGGTGGAAAAGATTATCGAGAAAGAACGGCCCGACGTGCTGCTGCCCACCATGGGCGGCCAGACGGCCCTGAATTGCGCGCTGGACCTGGCCAGGCACGGCGTGCTGGAAAAATATTCGGTGGAGATGATCGGCGCGACGCGCGAGGCGATCGACAAGGCCGAGGACCGGGAAAAATTCAAGAAGGCAATGGAGAAGATCGGCCTGTCCTGCCCGCGCGCCGCAATTGCCCATAGTCTGGAAGAGGCCTTCCAGGTGCAGGCCATGGTGGGCTATCCCACCATCATCCGTCCATCCTTCACCATGGGCGGCTCCGGCGGCGGCATTGCCTACAACAGGGAAGAGTTCGTCGCCATCTGCGAGCGCGGCCTGGAGGCCTCTCCCACGCGCGAGCTGCTGATCGAGGAATCGGTGATCGGCTGGAAAGAATATGAGATGGAGGTGGTGCGGGACAAGAAGGACAACTGCATCATCATCTGTTCGATCGAGAACTTCGACGCCATGGGCGTGCATACCGGCGATTCCATCACCGTCGCCCCGGCCCAGACGCTGACCGACCGCGAATACCAGATCATGCGTAACGCAAGCTTGGCGGTATTGCGTGAAATCGGCGTTGAAACCGGCGGTTCCAACGTGCAGTTCGGCGTCAACCCGAAAGACGGACGCATGGTGGTGATCGAGATGAATCCGCGCGTATCGCGCTCCTCGGCGCTGGCATCCAAGGCCACCGGCTTCCCCATCGCCAAGGTGGCGGCCAAGCTGGCGGTCGGCTACACCCTGGACGAACTGCAGAACGACATCACGGGCGGCGCCACCCCGGCCTCGTTCGAGCCCAGCATCGATTACGTGGTGACCAAGATCCCGCGTTTTGCCTTCGAAAAATTCCCCCAAGCCAACAGCCGCCTGACCACCCAGATGAAATCGGTGGGCGAGGTGATGGCGATGGGGCGCACTTTCCAGGAGTCGCTGCAGAAAGCCCTGCGCGGCCTCGAAACCGGCAACGACGGCCTGGATGAAAAGACCACGGATATCGATGTGCTGGAAACCGAGCTGGGCGAGCCCGGCCCGGATCGCATCTGGTACATTGCGGATGCCATGCGCTGCGGCATGACGCAGGAGCAGATTTACCAGCTGACCCACGTTGATCCCTGGTTCCTGGCGCAAATGAAGGATCTGGTCGAGCAGGAGCAGGCGCTGGCCGGCCGCAAGCTGGCCGGCCTCTCCCGCGACGAAATGCGGCGCCTCAAGCGCAGCGGTTTCTCGGATCGCCGTCTGGCCAAGCTGCTGGGCGTGACGCAGCATGAAGTGCGCGGCACGCGCCAGGCGATGGGCGTGCGCCCGGTGTACAAGCGCGTGGACACCTGCGCCGCCGAATTTGCCACGCATACCGCCTACATGTATTCGAGCTACGAGGAAGAGTGCGAGTCCGCACCCTCTGACAAGAAAAAGATCATGGTGCTGGGCGGCGGGCCCAACCGCATCGGCCAGGGCATCGAGTTCGACTACTGCTGCGTGCATGCCGCGCTCGCCATGCGCGAGGACGGCTACGAGACCATCATGGTCAACTGCAACCCGGAGACCGTGTCCACCGACTACGATACTTCCGACCGCCTGTATTTCGAGCCGCTGACGCTGGAAGACGTGCTGGAGATCGTCCATGTCGAGAAGCCTTATGGCGTGATCGTGCAGTATGGCGGCCAGACGCCGCTCAAGCTGGCGCGCGACCTGGAAGCCAACGGGGTGCCCATCATTGGCACCACGCCGGACATGATCGATGCCGCCGAAGACCGCGAACGCTTCCAGAAACTGCTGCACGACCTCAAACTCAAGCAGCCGCCCAACCGCACGGCGCGTGCGCCGGAAGCTGCCATCCAGGCGGCGGAAGAGATCGGCTATCCCCTGGTGGTGCGTCCTTCCTACGTGCTGGGCGGCCGCGCCATGGAGATCGTGCACCAGCAGTCCGATCTCGAACGCTACATGCGCGAGGCGGTCAAGGTCTCCAACGACTCTCCGGTGCTGCTCGACCGCTTCCTCAATGACGCCACCGAAGTGGACGTGGACGCCATCTGCGACGGCACCGACGTGCTGATCGGCGGCATCATGGAGCACATCGAGGAGGCCGGCGTGCATTCCGGCGACTCGGCCTGTTCCCTGCCGCCCTACAGCCTGTCGCAAGAGCTGCAGGACGAGCTGCGGCGCCAGACAGTCGCCATGGCCAGGGGCTTGAACGTGGTCGGGCTGATGAACGTGCAGTTTGCCATCCAGGGACAGACGGTCTACGTGCTGGAAGTCAATCCGCGCGCATCGCGCACCGTGCCCTTTGTTTCCAAGGCCACCGGCGTGCCGCTGGCCAAGGTCGCGGCGCGCTGCATGGTGGGCCAGAGCCTGAAACAGCAGGGCGTGACGCGCGAAGTGATTCCGCCCTATTTCTCGGTGAAGGAGGCAGTATTCCCCTTCATCAAATTCCCCGGTGTGGACCCCATTCTTGGCCCGGAAATGAAGTCCACCGGCGAGGTCATGGGTGTTGGCAATACCTTTGCGGAAGCCTTCCTCAAGTCGCAAATGGCAGCGAGCGTGAAGCTGCCTTCAGGCGGCAAGACGCTGATCAGCGTCAAGAGTTCGGACAAGGAAAAGGTGGTGGATATCGCACGCAACCTGGCTGAGCTTGGTTTTGGCCTCTTTGCCACGCGCGGAACCGCTGCTGCGATCCAGGAAGCGGGCATTCCGGTCACCGCCGTCAACAAGGTGCATGAAGGCCGCCCGCATATCGTGGACCTGATCAAGAACGGCGAAATCAGCCTGATCATCAACACCGTCGAGGACAAGCGCGCGGTGCAGGATTCCTACGCCATCCGCCATGCCACCCTGCAGCAGCGGATCACCTATTACACGACCTTGTCAGGGGCGCGCGCAGCGTGCATCGGCATGCAACACATGAAGGAATTGCAGGTCTATGGCCTGCAGGAATTGCACCAGCGTCTGGGCTAAGCCGGCTGGAAGCTTGAAATGTGCGGATTGGGGTGACCCAATCCGCATTGTTATTTAACCCACCTGAATCCCCTCTTGTCAGGGAGGGGTTGGCGGGTGGATTTGCATTAAGGAATAAAGAGTAATGAGCAAAGTGCCACTGACTGTGGTCGGAGCAGAGTTATTGCGCGCCGAACTGCAGCATCTGAAAAACGTCGAACGGCCCAATGTCATTGCGGCCATCGCCGAAGCACGGTCCCATGGCGACCTGTCGGAAAATGCTGAATACGATGCTGCCAAGGAACGCCAGAGCTTCGTCGAAGGGCGCATCGCCGAAGTCGAGGGCAAGCTCTCCAATGCCCAGATCATCGACCCCAAGCTGCTGGATGCTGAAGGCCGCTGCGTGTTTGGCGCGACGGTGGAGCTGGAAGACCTGGAAAGCGGCGACAAGGCCACTTATCAGATCGTGGGTGATGATGAAGCCGACATCAAGCAGGGTAAGATTTCCATCAGCTCCCCGATTGCCCGCGCCCTGATCGGGAAGCATGCCGGCGACGTGGCGGAAGTCATGGCGCCGGGCGGTATTCGCGAATACGAGATACTGGATGTGAAGTACATCTGATGAACCGCTTGTCCGACAAGCTGGCTTTTATCGCCATCACCCTGTGGGTGGGCACGCTGTGGGCGATCGGCTATCTGGCGGCGCCAGTGCTTTTTTCGGCCCTGGCCGACAAGAGCATGGCGGGAATGCTGGCGGGCAAGATGTTCACGCTCGTCGCCTATATCGGCATGGTGTGCGGGTTTTACCTGCTGATTCACCGCCTGGCGGTTCTTGGCAGTAGTGCGCTGAAGCAGGGGTTCTTCTGGGCCGCGCTGGTGATGCTGCTGCTGGCGATTGCCGGGCACTTTGGTATTCAGCCGATTCTTGAGGGCCTCAAAAGTCAGGCCTTGCCGAAGGAGGTGATGGAAAGCATGTTTCGCGACCGCTTTGCGCGCTGGCATGGCATTTCCAGCATCGTTTACCTGATACAGAGCCTGCTTGGGCTGGTGCTGGTGCTGGCGCCGCGGCGGGGGTAGGGCTTGCTATGGGTGATGAGTGATGGGTAATGCGAAACCCCATAACCCATTGCCCATCGCTCATTACGCTTTCGGGAGCACAAGTTTCGGTTTTTTCGCGGCCTTGTAAATCACCAGCGTTTTCCCGATATGCTGCACCGGCGCTGCTTCCAGCGTGCTGCAGATTTCCGTCAGCATTTTTTCGCGTTGCTCGTGGCCGCCGCCGGCAATCTTGATCTTGATCAGCTCATGGCTGTCCAGGCTGCGCTCGATCTCTTTCATCACCGCTTCGGTGAGTCCTGCGTCGCCGATCAGCACCACGGGATTGAGCGCGTGGGCCTGGGCACGCAGAAAGCGGCGCTGAGCGGGTGTAAGATTCAACATTCTTGATAATCCAGAAATAATTGCGACAGTTTAACCCATGAAGAGAAGCCGAACCAGCAAAGCCTGGATGCGCGAGCACGTCACCGATCCCTATGTGCAGCAGGCAAACAGGGAAGGATACCGCTCACGGGCCGTCTACAAGCTGATGGAGCTGGATGAGCGCGATCATCTGCTAAAGCAGGGCATGACAGTGGTCGACCTGGGGGCCGCGCCCGGCGGCTGGACCCAGGTGGCGGCAAAGAAAATCGGGCCATCCGGAGTTCTGATTGCTTTCGACATCCTCCCCATGGAGCCGGTGCATGGTGCAGTATTCATTCAGGGCGATTTTCGCGAGGATGCTGCGCTGGCCCATCTCGAGGCGGCCTTGCGGGGGCGGCCGGTGGACCTTGTGATTTCCGACATGGCCCCCAATATCAGTGGCATCGGAATTGCGGATCAGGCCCGCAGCATGCATCTTGCGGAACTGGCCCTGGAGTTTTCGCGCCAGCACCTGAAACCGGGGGGCAATTTCCTGGTCAAAGTTTTTCAGGGTGAAGGTTTCGATGATTTCGTGCGCGAAATGCGCGCCTATTTTTCCCAGGTTCTGGTGCGCAAGCCCAAGGCATCGCGGGACCGCAGCACCGAGGTCTACATGCTGGGTAAGGGCTTGCGCGAACAAGAGAAATAAATCTTACCGGCGTACGGGCAAAGCGTTTAAAATTGAATGAAATTGTGCTTTACAGCAAGGAATTAGCTTGAATAATCTGATGAAAAATATCGCCATCTGGCTGGTGATCGCCCTGGTTCTGATGACCGTGTTCAACCAGTTTGGCGCGCGGCAGACGGCGCAGAGCCAGATGGAATACTCCCAGTTCATCGATGAAGTGAAGGGCGGGAAAGTCTCCAAGGTGACGATCGAGGGCCATGTCCTGAAAGGCGTGACCACCGATGGCAAGCGCTTTACGACTTATGCTCCTTCCGATCCGTGGATGGTTTCCGACATGCTCAAGAGCGGCGTGATCGTCGAGGCCAAGCCGGAGGAAGAGCCTTCCTTCCTGATGAATATCTTTATTTCCTGGTTCCCCATGCTGCTCCTGATCGGCGTGTGGGTGTTCTTCATGCGCCAGATGCAGGGCGGCGGCAAGGGCGGCGCTTTTTCCTTCGGCAAGAGCAAGGCGCGTCTGCTGGATGAGGCCACCAATACCGTGACTTTCGCCGATGTGGCGGGTTGCGATGAGGCCAAGGAAGAAGTGTCCGAACTGGTCGAATTCCTGCGCGACCCGAGCAAGTTCCAGAAGCTGGGTGGCCGTATTCCGCGCGGCGTCCTGATGGTGGGCAACCCTGGCACCGGCAAAACCTTGCTGGCCAAGGCGATTGCGGGTGAGGCCAAGGTGCCGTTTTTCAGCATTTCCGGCTCCGATTTCGTCGAGATGTTCGTCGGCGTCGGCGCGGCGCGCGTGCGCGACATGTTCGAGCAGGCCAAGAAGAACGCGCCCTGCATCATCTTCATCGACGAGATCGACGCGGTCGGCCGCCAGCGCGGCGCCGGCCTGGGCGGCGGCAACGACGAGCGCGAGCAGACGCTGAACCAGCTGCTGGTGGAGATGGACGGCTTCGAAGGCACGGCCGGCGTGATCGTGATCGCCGCGACCAACCGTCCC
This sequence comes from Nitrosomonadales bacterium, assembly GCA_003104895.1. Classification (GTDB taxonomy): domain Bacteria; phylum Pseudomonadota; class Gammaproteobacteria; order Burkholderiales; family Sulfuricellaceae; genus Sulfurimicrobium. The sequence goes on along the minus strand of PQAG01000156.1, from coordinate 7,955 downwards.
GACGTGCTGGATCCGGCGCTCTTGCGTCCGGGCCGTTTTGACCGCCAGGTGGTGGTGCCGTTGCCCGACATTCGCGGGCGCGAGCAGATTCTCCTGGTGCACATGCGCAAGGTGCCGATTGCACCTGATGTCAAAGCCGACATTCTGGCGCGGGGAACTCCCGGATTTTCAGGCGCCGACCTGGCCAACCTGGTGAACGAGGCGGCCCTGTTTGCGGCGCGCTTCAACAAGCGTCTGGTGGACATGGAGGACTTCGAGCGCGCCAAGGACAAGATCATCATGGGCGCCGAACGCCGCTCCATCGTGATGCCCGAGCATGAACGCAGGAATACCGCCTATCACGAGTCCGGCCACGCGGTGGTGGCGCGCCTGCTGCCCAAGACCGATCCGGTGCACAAGGTCACCATCATCCCGCGTGGCCGCGCCCTGGGCGTCACCATGCAGCTGCCGACGGAAGACCGCTACAGCATGGATCGCGAGGGAATCCTGCAGAACATCGCGGTATTGTTCGGCGGGCGCATTGCCGAAGAGGTGTTCATGGGGCAGATGACCACCGGTGCCAGCAACGACTTCGAACGCGCCACCGAGATGGCACGGCGCATGGTGACCCAGTGGGGCATGAGCGATGCTCTGGGGCCGATGGTGTACGGTGAAAATGAGGGCGAAGTGTTTCTAGGCCGCTCCGTGACCACGCACAAGAACGTGTCTGAAGCCACCATGCAGCAGGTGGACAAGGAAATCCGCCGCATTATCGACCAGCAGTATGGTCTGGCGCGCAAGCTGATCGAGGACAACCGCGACAAGATCGAGGTGATGGCGCACGCTTTGCTGGAATGGGAAACCATCGATGCCGAGCAGATCAGCGACATCATGGAAGGCAAAACCCCGCGTCCGCCCAAGCCGAGTCAGGGCAGCGCGACCCCCCCGCCCAAGGACAATACACCCAGCGCACCGGCAACCAGCACCCATACGCCGGCACAGGAAGCCTGATACGAGTGAGGGGTGAGGAGTGAGGGGTGAAGAGTATTCCCACCGTTTTCTCCTCACTCCTCACTCCTCACTCCTCACATGCTCCACTGCGGCCGCTTCACCCTTTCCCTGGATCGCCCCCTCATCATGGGCATCGTCAATGTCACGCCCGACTCCTTTTCGGACGGCGGCCATTTCTATTCTTCTGCACGCGCTATCCAGCACGCCAGACAGCTCATCGAACAGGGTGCTGACCTGCTCGATATTGGCGGTGAGTCGACCCGTCCGGGCGCGCAGGCGGTTGGCATCGAGGAAGAACTGGAGCGCGTCCTGCCTGTGGTCGAGGGTCTGGGCGATTGTGGCGTGCCGCTTTCGGTGGATACGCTGAAGCCTGGTGTCATGCGTGCCGCGATCCAGGCTGGTGCCGACATGATCAATGACGTCAATGCGCTGCGTGCCGAGGGGGCCCTGCAGGCGGTGGCAGGTTCCAGCGCCGCCGTATGCCTGATGCACATGCAGGGTGAGCCGCGCACCATGCAGCAGAGCCCCCTGTACCAGGATGTGGTGGCTGAGGTGAAGGCATTTCTCGACGCGCGAATTGCTGCGGCAGAGCAGGCCGGCATCCAGCGTGAGCGGATGGTGATCGACCCGGGTTTCGGCTTCGGCAAGACGCTGGAACATAATCTGGACATGTTGAGGAAGCTGGAGTCTTTCGCCAGCCTGGGCGTGCCGCTATTGGCCGGTCTGTCGCGCAAGTCGATGCTGGGTGTGCTGACCGGTTTGCCGGTTGGGGAAAGAATGGCGCCCAGCGTTGCCGCAGCCGTGGTTGCGGCCATGAAGGGAGCCAGGATTCTGCGCGTGCATGATGTGAAAGAGACCAGACAGGCGCTGCAGATATTCAATGCATTGGGGGAGTGAGATGAGCAGAAAATATTTTGGCACGGATGGGGTGCGCGGCAGGGTGGGTGAAACACCCATTACGCCGGATTTCGTCATGCATCTGGGCTATGCGGCAGGACGCGTGCTGGCGCAGGCAGGACAGGGGGAGCGCGCCAGCGTGCTGATCGGAAAGGACACGCGTATTTCCGGCTACATGCTGGAGTCGGCGCTTGAGGCCGGCCTGTCCGCCGCAGGCGTGGATGTGCTGCTGCTCGGCCCCATGCCGACGCCCGGGGTGGCTTATCTCACCCGCGCTCTGCGCGCTCAGGCCGGGGTGGTGATCTCGGCCTCGCACAATCCTTTTGAGGATAACGGCATCAAATTCTTCTCCGCCAGCGGCAACAAGCTGTCGGACGAAATCGAGCTGGCGATCGAGGCAGAACTCGACCAGCCCATGCGTACCATGCCTTCGGCCCTGCTGGGCAAGGTGAAGCGGGTGAACGACGCAGCCGGGCGCTATATCGAATTCTGCAAGAGCGCTTTTCCCAATGAGCTCGATCTGCGCGGGATGAAGATCGTGGTGGATTGCGCCCATGGCGCAACCTATCATGTTGCGCCTTCGGTTTTTCATGAACTGGGTGCGGAGGTGATTGCGCTTGGAAACCAGCCGGATGGCCTGAATATCAACCAGGGCTGCGGCTCGACCAGTCCTGAAGCGCTGCTGGCTGCGGTCCGGGAATTTGGCGCTGATGCCGGCATTGCGCTGGATGGCGATGGCGACCGGCTCATGATGGCGGACCGTTCCGGCCGGCTTTTCGACGGTGACCAGCTGGTCTATGCCATTGCCAAGTTCCGCCAGGAGCAGGGTTTTCTAAAAGGCGGCGTGGTGGGCACGCTGATGACCAATCTGGCCATGGAGCACGCCCTGGCGAAACTGGGCATTCCCTTTGCGCGCGCCAAGGTGGGCGATCGCTATGTGCTCGAACTGATACACGAGCGGGGCTGGCAGCTGGGGGGGGAGAACTCCGGACACATCCTGTGCCTCGACCGCCATACCACCGGGGACGGCATCATCTCTGCCCTGCAGGTATTGGAAGCGCTCAAGCTGAGCGGCAAGAGCCTGTCCGGCTTCACCCAGGAACTGGTGCTCTATCCGCAGGTTCTGATCAATGTGCGGGTCGAAAAAGGCTTCGATTTCAAGTCCAGTGCAGCCGTCCAGGAAGCGCTGGCCCAGGCTGAACAGGCGCTGGATGGGGAAGGCCGGGTGCTGCTGCGGCCATCAGGCACCGAACCCCTGTTGCGCGTGATGGTGGAAGGCCGGGACGAGGAAAAAGTGCGCCACTGGGCGGAAATCCTGGCCGCCACGGTGCGCGAGGCAGTACACTAGGTCTGGAACTGCGCAATGCTGGACTCGAAGTTGAGCGCCAGTTCCTTGAGTTTGTGAACGGCACTGGAAAGGCTGCTGATCGAGCGTGAATTGTCTTCCGCCATGATCGAGATTTTTTCCACATTGCGGGCAATTTCCTGGCTTGCGCCCTGCTGCTCATGCGTCGCGCTGGCAATTTCGCCGATGCTCTGCGCGGTACGCTGCGCTCCCATATCAATCTCGCACAAGGAATTTGTGGCCTGATTGGCCAGCGTCACGCCTTCGCTCACCCGCAAACGGCTGTTCTCCATCACGTCCATGGAGTTTCTGGTGTTGTCTTGAATCGCGCACACCATCAGGTTGATTTCAGCCGTTGCCTTGGCCGTACTTTCCGCCAGTTGTCGCACCTCATCGGCCACGACGGCGAAACCACGCCCCTGTTCGCCGGCCCGGGCAGCCTCGATGGCGGCATTGAGGGCCAGCAGGTTGGTGCGGTCGGCGATGCCCTTGATCACATCCGTGATCTTGCCGATTTCGCTTGAGCGCTGCTTTAGGGTGTCAAGCATCTGCGCGGATTCGGCCACTGCATCGGAGATGCCGGCCATTTCTGCCGCTGCCTGCGTGACTACGCTCTTGCCCTGTGCGCACAGCTTGCTGCCGATATGGGAGACGGATAACGACTCGCGCGCATTCTGCGTGACCTGCTCGATGCTGACGGCAATTTGCTGCACGGCCGCGGCGGTTTCGGCCGCTGCCAGCGATTGCTCGTGCGAGCTTTGCTCGACGCGGACCACAGTGTCGGCCAGCAGCCTGGCTTCATGCGTCACGGTTCTGGCGGCTTCGCTCATGCTGGACACCATGCTGCGCAGGCTTTGCAGCGTGCTTTCCAGATGTCGTGCCATTTCGCCAAATTCGTTGTGGTGATTGTATTCGGCCCGCGTTTGCAGGTCGCCAGAGGCAATTCGTGCCAGTGCCTGCCGCAGATATTTCGTGCCCCTGTCCATGCTGCGCACCATCAGGGCGGTCATGGCGGTGGAGGAAATTGCAATGACTGCGCCCGCAATCAGGGTGATCAGCACCAGCAGGCGCATTTTCTGCGCGGAAGCAACGCTGGCGTCGTGCTCGGCCTTGATCCGGTCATTCTGCAACTGCACCAGTTGTGTGAGCGGGTTCAGAACCCCGGATTCGATAGCAGGCCAGTCATCGTCGAGAACCGAGCGCGCCATGACTTTGTCGTGCGAGGCATAGGCCGTTTCAAGCAGGCGGTAGAAAGGCTCAAGCGTCTTGAACTGGGACTCGATGGCTTCGATCTGGCCTTGTTCCGGTTCGCTTGCCAGACCCTGCTTTGCCTGCCTGAAGGTGTCCCAGAGCGCGGGCAGGCTGGCTCTGACTTCGGCCAGCTGTGTGCCGGCCTGCTCGAAAGACACCTTGTCGAACATGACAGCGGCCATGTTGAACCGGGTTTCCTTGAGTTTTCTGTCGATTTCCAGCAGCGAGGCCGAAGGGACGACGGATTGCTCATACACCGCTTGCATGGATGCGGCACTGTTGCGCAGCACCAGCAGATTTTCAGCTGCCAGCACGCACAGCATGATGGCTGTCAGCAGCGCGCCAGCAAACAGGCTGGCCTTGATGCCGGGTTTTTTCATTTCGGATTCACATCAGATTCTGGATGGAGATTCCGATTGTGATCCCCTGGCGTGAAACTTTTATGACAAGCCAAATGAAAACGCCCGCTCCGGTTCCGGATGCGGGCGCAGGACAAGCGAAGGATGGGGTCAGCCAAACTTGCCTGTAATGTAGTCTTCAGTGGCCTTCTGCTTGGGGGTGGTGAAAATGGTGTCGGTGTCGCCGAACTCGATCAGTTCGCCCAGATACATGTAGGCGGTGTAGTCGGATACGCGCGCAGCCTGTTGCATGTTGTGCGTCACGATGACGATGGTGTAGTCCTCCTTGAGCTCGAAGATCAGTTCTTCGATGCGCGCGGTGGAGATCGGGTCGAGTGCTGAGGCGGGTTCGTCGAGCAGCACCACTTCCGGTTTGACCGCAATGCCGCGCGCGATGCACAGGCGCTGCTGCTGGCCGCCGGAGAGGCTGGTGCCGCTCTGGCCAAGCTTGTCCTTGACTTCATCCCACAGCGCCGCCTTGCGCAGCGCCCACTCTACCCGTTCAGCCATTTCGCGGCGGCTCAGGCTCTCATACAGTTTGACCCCGAAGGCCACGTTGTCGGCGATCGACATCGGGAACGGGGTCGGTTTCTGGAACACCATGCCCATTTTTGCGCGCAGGATGTTGAGGTCCTGTTTTGCGTCGAGAATGTTGCTGCCATCGAGCAGAATTTCACCCTTGGCTTCCTGGCCAGGATAGAGCTGGTACATGCGGTTGAAGGTGCGCAGCAGGGTGGATTTGCCGCAGCCGGATGGGCCAATGAAGGCGGTGACTTTCTTTTCCGGAATTTCCAGGTTGATGCTTTTCAGGGCATGGAATTTGCCATAGTAGAAATTCAGGTCACGCACGGTGACTTTGGGCGGAGTTGCGTGAGAGTGGGTCATACTCATCTCGGGTTCTAGTTAAACGACGATTTCTTGCGGAACATGACTCGAGCCACGATATTCAGGCCCAGCACCCCGACGGTGATCAGGAGTGCGCCCGCCCAGGCAAGTTTCTGCCAGTCATCGTAGGGGCTCATTGCGAACTGGAAAATGACCACCGGCAGATTGGCCATCGGTTTGTTCATGTCGGCGCTCCAGAACTGGTTGTTGAGCGCGGTGAACAGCAGGGGCGCGGTTTCGCCGCTGATGCGCGCCACTGCCAGCAGCACGCCGGTGACCATGCCGGCCTTGGAGGCGCGCCAGGTGACCAGGGCGACCACTTTCCACTGCGGCGCGCCGAGCGCTGCCGCAGCCTCGCGCAGCCCGTTGGGCACCAGGCGCAGCATGTCCTCGGTGGTGCGCACCACCACCGGGATAACGATCAGGGATAGCGCCAGCGTGCCGCCCCAGCCGGAAAAATGGCCGACCTTGGCGACATAGACGGTGTAGATAAACAGGCCGATCACGATGGATGGAGCGGACAACAGGATGTCGTTGATGAAGCGGGTGGTGGGTGCAAGCCAGCCGCGCTGGCCGAATTCAGCCAGATAGGTGCCGGCCATGATGCCCACCGGCGTGCCGATCAGGGTGGCGAGCGTGGCCATGGCGATACTGCCGGCGATGGCATTGAGCAAGCCTCCCGCGCTTCCCGGCGGCGGGGTCATCTGGGTGAACAGGGCGATGCTGACGCCGCCCAGCCCTTTCTGCAAAAGGGTGAACAGGATCCAGGTCAGCCAGAACAGGCCGAATGCCATGGCCAGCATGGAAGCGGTCAGGTTGAAGGCATTGATGATGCGGCGCCGGGTGTAGATGGAAAGCATAATTGGGCCCTAGGTGACCTTGCCTTCGCGTTTCTTGAGCTGGGCAAGCAGTATTTTCGAGCTGGCCAGCACAACGAAGGTAATGCAGAACAGGATCAGTCCGAGTTCGATCAGCGAAGAAGTGTAAAGCTCTCCATCCGCCTCGGTAAACTCGTTGGCCAGGGCGGAGGCGATGCTGTTGCCCGGCATGAACAGGGAGGCGTGCAGCTGGTGCGCGTTGCCGATCACGAAGGTGACTGCCATGGTTTCGCCCAGGGCCCGGCCGAGGCCGAGCATGACACCGCCTACCACGCCAATCTTGGTGTAGGGAAGCACGACGTTCCACACCACTTCCCAGGTCGTGGCGCCGAGTCCATAGGCGGATTCCTTGAGCATGGGCGGGACGATTTCGAACACGTCGCGCATCACGGCGGCGATGAAGGGAATCACCATGATGGCCAGGATGATGCCGGCGGTCAGCATGCCGATGCCCATCGGTGCGCCTTCAAACAGGACTCCAACCAGGGGGGTGTCGCCGAAAGTGTTTTTAAGCCAGGGCTGGACATACTGGGCAAAGGCCGGAGCAAACACGAACAGACCCCACATGCCGTAAATGATGCTGGGAATGCCGGCCAGCAGTTCTACTGCGGTGCCCAGGGGGCGGCGCAGCCACGGAGGCGACATTTCGGTGAGAAACAGGGCGATGCCGAAGCTGACCGGGATGCCGATTGCCAGGGCGATGATGGAAGTGACCAGCGTGCCGACGATGGGAACCAGCGCGCCGAATTTTTCCGTGACGGGGTTCCATTCCGCGCTGAACAGAAAGCCCAGGCCGAATGCCTTGATCGCGGGCATGCTGCCGATGATGAGAGAGGTGATGATGCCCGCGAGCAATGCAAAGACCAGAAAGGCAAACAGCAACGTCGTGTAGCGAAAAACCTGGTCAAACAGATGCTGCCTGTTAAGGGTTGCTGTAGAGAGTGGTTTTGACATGGTTTGGCTTCGCTGAACTGAAGAATGAACTGGCTGGGCAGCAAGCTGATAATTATAACCAGTTTGAGCTATGGTGCCAGCCGTTGCCGGGTAATTTGTTGCGCCTGCGCATGGCTCTGAAGCATTCCCAGCGCTAGTGCAGACGGAGGGCTGGGAATGGTTCAGGGTCATGAACATGAAACAGGCCGGGTGTGCTGCCCGGCCTGTTTCTCATTTTCCTTCCTTTAGTAAATGGCTTTGCCGTCAGCGCCTTTGATGTTGGATTTCCAGGAATTCTGGATCAGTTTCACCACGTTGTCAGGCATCGGGATGTAGTCCAGGTCCAGCGCCATGGTGTCGCCGCTGGTGTAGGCCCAT
>PQAG01000155.1 GCA_003104895.1 Nitrosomonadales bacterium | reverse complement strand
AAAGTAGGTCACCGCCAAGCTCCCTATAAAGAACCCTCTGCTCCACTATGGCAGAGGGTTTTTTTTTGAGTTGCCAGAAACTGTTGTTTTTTTGCTATAATGCTTAAAAATAATGATGGGCCGCAGGGGCCCATTTTTTATTTGTGGTGAGGTTATGGAACTACATTCATTGCTTGAGGCAACACTGAGCGGCCTGGGTTACGAGATGGTTGATCTGGAAATCAGTAATCGTGGCAAATTGTTACGTTTATTTATTGATAAACCAGATGGGATCAGCATTGATGATTGTGCTCTGGTAAGCAATCACATTTCTCGCCTATTAACCGTTGAAATGGATTTTGATTATGACCGGCTTGAGGTTTCATCACCTGGACTTGACAGGCCGCTAAAAAAGCAGTCTGACTTCCAGCGTTTTAAGGGTGAAACTGCAATGATTAAACTGAGAGTTCCATTGTCGGGCAGGAAGAAGTTTGAAGGCATTCTGCAAGGTGTTGCGGATGGAAAACTTCAACTCGACGTTGATGGAGACGTAATGCGATTCGAACTCGATAATGTAGATAAAGCGAGATTGGTGCCTAAATTTTGATTTACTAAAGAATATAACGAATTTTGATAGATCTGGCCGAATGATTAATCGGAGGTTGTATGAGTCGTGAAGTATTGTTGGTCGTTGATGCGTTGGCGCGTGAGAAGAATGTTGATAAGGAAGTTGTTTTTGGTGCGCTTGAGCTAGCGCTGGCCTCCGCTACAAAAAAGCGTTTTCATGATGATGTCGATGTGCGTGTTTCAATTGACCGATCCTCGGGCGAGTACGAGACCTATCGGCGTTGGGAAGTGACTGCTGAGGACTCATTGGAGTTTCCAGAGCGCCAGCTTTCAGTTGATGATGCGGTAAAGCAGAAAGCCGATGCATTGCCGGGTGACTTTATCGAACAAGCTCTTGAGCCTGTGGAATTCGGACGGATTGGTGCGCAGGCGGCTAAACAGGTTATTTTGCAAAAAATTCGCGAAGCCGAGCGTGAACAAATACTGAACGATTTCCTCGCCCGCAAAGAGCATCTGGTTACGGGTGTCATCAAGCGGATGGAGCGAGGCAGTGCGATTATCGAATCGGGTCGGTTGGAAGCTTTGCTGCCGCGGGATCAGATGATTCCCAAGGAAAACCTTCGGGTTGGTGACCGCGTGCGTGCATATCTGCTGCGCATTGACCGAGGTGGTCGTGGTCCGCAGCTGATCCTTTCCCGCGTTGTTCCCGAATTTATCGTCAAGCTGTTTGAACTTGAGGTGCCGGAAATTGAAGAAGGCCTGCTGGAGATTCGTGCTGCGGCACGTGACCCCGGCATGCGGGCAAAAATTGCAGTTAAATCCAATGATCAGCGAATTGATCCAATCGGTACCTGTGTGGGCATGAGAGGTTCCCGAGTTCAGGCCGTTACGGGTGAACTTGGCGGTGAGCGTGTCGATATCATTTTGTGGTCTGCAGACCCTGCTCAATTTGTGATTAGCGCATTGGCGCCGGCAGAGGTTAGCAGCATTGTGGTTGATGAAGACAAGCACAGCATGGATGTGGTGGTTGAAGAAGAACAACTGGCAATGGCCATTGGACGTAGCGGTCAGAATGTACGTTTGGCTTCAGAGTTGACCGGCTGGAATCTGAACATCATGACAGTAGAAGAAGCCGAACAGAAGAGCGAAGAAGAATATACTTCTATCCGCCAGGTTTTTATGCAGAAGTTGGATGTAGATGAAGAGGTTGCAGATATTCTGATTCAGGAGGGGTTCAGCACCTTGGAAGAGGTTGCCTATGTTCCATTGGCCGAGATGCTTGAAATTGACGCCTTCGATGAGGGCACTGTAAATGAGCTTCGCAGCCGTGCACGCAATGCGCTTCTGACTGAGGCGATTGTTAGTGAAGAGCAGCTTGAGAGCGCCGCTGAAAGTCTTCTCAAGATGGAAGGCATGGACAACGAAACGGCGGGTGTGTTGGCAAGCAAGGGCGTAACCACATTGGAAGATCTTGCTGATCTCGCTGTGGATGATCTGGTTGAAATGACCGGTATGGATGATGAACGCGCCAAACAGTTGATCATGACCGCCCGTGCCCCGTGGTTTGCATAAAGTATTAGAACAGGAGGCCGGAAAATGGCACAAATGAATGTTACGCAATTCGCCTCAGAATTGGGTTTGCCCGCGGCAACGCTGCTGGATCAATTGCGCTCGGCTGGCGTAAACAAAAATGCTAGTGAGGATCTGCTAACAGAGCAGGACAAGTCACAGTTGCTCGACTATTTGCGCCGTTCGCATGGCGCTAAGGAAGCCAAGAGCAAGATTACATTGACGCGCCGTGAAACGACGGAAATCAAGAAATCTGATAGCTCAGGCAAGGCTCGCACCATTCAGGTCGAGGTCAAGAAAAAGCGCGTTTTTGTCAAGCGCGATGCAACTGAAGAAATTACTCCCGAACCTCTGGGAGTGGTTCCCGTTATTGAAGAACGGGCTGTGCCCCAAATCTCGCAAGCTGAGGAAAGCCTGCCATTGCCCACTCCTGAGCCTGTTCAAGTTCACGAAGTTGCTGAGGAGCCTCTCGTGGTGAAGGCAACGGAGGCAGAACAGCCGCAATTACTTGAGCCTGTGTCGTCACAAGCGCTGGAATCACGTACGGCTGAAGAGGCCATTCAGGTAAGGGAAGTGTCACAGCCACGGACTATACGTGCGCCAATTCTGGATGCTGCTCAGATTGCGAAACGTGAAGAAGAAGCCCGCCGTCAGGCCGCATTGTTTGCCCGTCAAAGCGCAGAGTTGCGCGAAAAGCAGGAGCGCGAACAGAAACGTTTGGCAGATGAAGCGGCCGCCAAGGCTGCTGCGGCTGCCACAGCTCAAGCTGCACAGACAGTCCTGAGCGAAGGGACTTTGCACAAACCTGCTGTTACTCCTGAAGAGAAAGCTGCCAAAGCAGAAAAGAAAGGTGCCAAAAAGCTGAAGGAGAGCACCTGGACGGACGACAAGAACAAGAAACGCGGCCTCAGGGTCCGTGGTGATGTCGGTAGCGCTGGTGGCTGGCGTGGTGGGCGTAAGGATAAGGCGCATCGTCAGCAGACTGAAGTTCAACATGCTTTCGAGATGCCAACCGAGCCCATCGTACATGAAGTCCTGGTGCCGGAAACCATTACAGTTGCAGCGCTAGCGCAGAAAATGGCAGTCAAGGCGGCGGAAGTCATCAAAACCATGATGAAAATGGGCATGATGGTGACTATTAACCAGGTGATTGATCAAGATACGGCGATGATCGTGGTTGAAGAAATGGGCCATATTGCCAAACCTGCTGCGCTGGATAATCCGGAAGCTTTCCTGGAAGAAGCGACAGAGCAGCACGAAGTTGCGCTTGAACCACGCGCCCCTGTTGTCACGGTGATGGGGCACGTTGACCACGGGAAAACATCCCTGCTCGACTATATTCGCCGTTCCCGCGTTGCTCATGGTGAAGCGGGTGGCATTACCCAGCATATTGGTGCCTACCATGTGGAAACGCCCAGTGGCATGGTGACCTTTCTTGATACCCCAGGCCACGAGGCATTTACTGCGTTGCGCGCGCGTGGCGCCAAGGCAACCGACGTGGTGATTCTGGTGGTTGCGGCCGATGATGGCGTCATGCCTCAGACGATTGAAGCTATCCATCACGCCAAGGCGGCAGGTGTACCCATTGTGGTGGCTGTGAACAAAATTGATAAACCCGAGGCCAATCCGGAAAGAATCAAGCAGGAACTGGTTGCGCAGGGGGTAGTCCCTGAAGACTGGGGCGGCGATGCCATGTTTGTGGAAGTTTCGGCAAAAACAGGCCAGGGCGTTGATGCGCTTCTGGAAGGTGTGGCACTGCAGTCTGAGGTGCTTGAGCTCAAAGCTTCTCGTACATCACCAGCAAAAGGGCTGGTTATTGACGCTCGTCTCGACAAGGGCCGCGGCCCTGTAGCAACCGTTATTGTGCAAAGCGGAACGTTGCGCCAAGGCGACATGCTGCTTGCAGGCGCAGTGTTCGGCCGTGTGCGTGCCATGCTGGATGAGAACGGCGCGCCAGTGAAAGAGGCAGGCCCATCCATTCCGGTCGAAATCCAGGGCCTGTCTGAAGTGCCGATGGCGGGCGAAGAAATCATCGCCATTACCGACGAACGCAAGGCGCGCGAAATCGCATTGTTCCGTCAAGGCAAGTTCCGTGACGTGAAACTGGCCAAGCAGCAAGCGGCCAAGCTTGAAAACATGTTCGACCAGATTGCCGAAGGTGAAGTCAAAACCTTGCCGTTGATCATCAAGGCTGACGTTCAGGGCTCCTATGAGGCGCTGATCCATTCGCTGCAGAAGCTATCCACCGCCGAGGTCAAGGTCAACGTCATTCATAGTGGCGTGGGTGCGATCACGGAATCGGACATCAACCTGGCCATTGCTTCCAAGGCGATTGTGATCGGCTTCAATAGCCGTGCCGATGCCGTGGCGCGGAAGCTGATCCAGTCTTCCGGTGTGGACGTGCACTACTACAACATCATTTATGAAGCCGTGGACGAGATCAAGGCGGCCCTGTCAGGCATGCTGGCGCCAGAGCGCAAGGAAAACATCATTGGCCTGGTTGAAGTGCGAAATGTGTTCCGCATCACCAAGATTGGTACGGTTGCAGGCTGTTATGTGCTGGATGGTCTCGTGAAGCGTGGCGCCTCGGTACGCGTGTTGCGCGACAACGTTGTGGTGCATACCGGCGAGCTTGATTCCCTGAAGCGTTTCAAGGATGACGTCAAGGAAGTCAAGTTTGGATATGAATGCGGCCTATCTCTGAAGAATTTCAATGACATCGAGGTCGGGGACCAGCTTGAAGTCTACGAAATGGTAGAAGTGGCGCGTACGCTGTAAGCTGATTGGGAAGTCAATAGTCATGCCCAAAGTCCATTCACGTCCGCGCCGCGTCGCGGAGCAGATCCAGCGCGAACTGGCAGAACTGATCCAGCTTGAGGTCAAGGATCCTCGTGTCGGCATGGTGACCTTGACCGATGTCGAAGTGACGCCCGACTATTCGCATGCAAAGATTTATTTTACCCTGATGAATCAGGGGCATCCGCTTGATGAGACGCTGGAAGGCTTGAACCGGGCAGCAGGCTATTTACGTAGCCAGCTTGCTCATCGCATGCGCCTGCGAGTGATGCCTCAATTGCATTTCGTCTTCGATAGTTCGGTTGAGCGTGGTGTCCAGTTGTCGCATCTGATTGAAGAAGCGGTGGCTCTGGAGGGCGACAAGCCGCCGCAGGAAGAAAACTAGTGCAGTTCAAGCGTATCAAGCGGGCAGTCAGTGGCGTGCTGCTGCTCGACAAGGCGCATGGCATTAGCTCCAATACCGCGCTGCAGCAGGTCAAGAGGCTATTTCAGGCCGAGAAGGCCGGCCATACCGGAAACCTCGATCCGATCGCAACGGGTCTGTTGCCAGTCTGTTTTGGCGAGGCGACCAAATTCTCGCATTATCTTTTGGATGCCAGCAAGTGTTACCAGGCACGCTTCATCCTTGGCGCCACCACGACCACCGGCGATATTGAAGGGGAAGTCCTCAGCCAGAAACCGGTTACAGTATCACTTGACGATGTGCAGCAGGTGCTGAAAAGATTCGTTGGTCACATTCAACAGACTCCCCCCATGTACTCAGCCTTGAAGCACCAGGGTAAGGCCCTTTACACCTATGCCAGGGCCGGTGTTGAAATTCCTCGCGAGCCACGCGGGGTGACAATCTACAGCCTGACACTGGATGAGTTTTCCGGAAATGAGTTGAGTGTTACGGTGCATTGCAGCAAGGGAACTTACATCCGTGTGCTGGGAGAAGATATCGGTGCGGCGCTGGGGTGTGGCGCCTATATGGCCGCCTTGCGGCGAACCGCGACAGGAAGCTTTGATCTGTCCGGCGCAATCAGCCTGTCACAGTTGGAGCAGATGACGCCAGAACAGCGCGATGCGTCTCTGCTTCCTGCCAGCTGCTTGCTTGCAGGGCTGCCGAAAGTGACGCTGGATGGTGAGAGCGCCTATTACCTTCAACAGGGACAGCCGGTATGGCAGGCGGGGCAGTCCGGAACTGGTGCGGTGAGCTTGTATGGCCCAGGGTCAGTTTTCCTGGGCTTAGGGGAAATAACCGCAGAAGGGAAAATTGCACCCAGAAGACTGGTTCTGACAGCAAAGAACCTTAAGCCATCAAGCCCTTAATTGTTAAGGTTCTTAACGAGCGGATTTTCCCAGATGGCCTGGCCGCTTTGAGGCGCCTTTTCGCTTTCCATGTCTTCATGCAGGTTGTTGAGGAACATGATTTCAGCCATCGTTTCACCGGTAAAACCTTGCCTGTCACCGCGGTCATCAATCAGCAGATGGCTCAGAAAGGCGGCTACGCCGTCGTGCCCCCAAAGCATGGTCAATTTCTCCACGATACGGGGAAAATTCTTTTCAAGTTCAGACATATATGCGGAATCGGCCATTATTATTCTCCTCCTCGGATATTTTGTTTATTTAAGCACGTTTCCAACTTGAATGAAAAGGGTTGATTGGCGCTATTTCGACTGGATGGGAGAGCCCCATGCGCCTTCGAAGAAATGTTCTCCAAGTGGCGTGCGCTCACGAGGCGCGAGTTCCAGTTCCTTGAGCTCATCGTTAAGAACCGTTTCTTCGCCCTGGTATCCGGCGGCGATCATGGCCATGCAGCTGTACTGCTCTGGAATGCCGAATTCGCGCCGAATCCTGTCGGCATCAAAACCGCCCATCTGATGCGCCATCAGGCCAGTGGCGACGGCCTGCAGGCAAAAATTTTCGGCGGCAGCCCCCGAGTCATACTGCCCCCAGGCGTTGGGCTTGCCATTCTTGCGAAAAATGCTGTTTGCAGTTACCAGTGCCAGTATTGGGGCATTTTTGACCCAGTTCTGGTTCCATTCAACCAAGCAGTCGAAAGCTTTTTGCCATGCGGCGGCATCCCGGTTACGGTTCCACACGATAAAGCGCCAAGGTTCGTCGCCAAAGCATGAGGGCGCCCAGCGTGCGGCTTCGACCAGCGAAATGACCTGGTCGTGGCTGACAGGCCTTCCCGCGTCGAATGCCCGGCAACTCCAGCGTTTGGTGATAATGTCATGGATCGGTGTGGCTGTGGTGGCAGACTTGTGTTGCATGGGGTTTCCTTGTTCAAAAAGTTCTTTCTGCAACATATTAGCCGATTTTGACGATGGGCCTCAATGCACTGCTCACAATGCGCTTCTGGTGAAATATTTATCCTCACTCAGGCTGTAATGCAAAATGGCATAATGAACACCTCTTCTATTCACTTAAGCTGGCATAACTCAATACTCACCATGCTGTTTTCCAAATGGTTCAATCAGTCTCCTCCGCTGGCTTCAGTCGTAATTCAAAGGGGAAAAGAGGTTGTCGCAGATTTCGAGCTGGAAATCTCCAATACAATCTTTCGAAGAAGCAGGGGGTTGATGGGGCGCTCTTCTTTGGGGCATTCGAATGGAATGTTATTCATTTATCCATGGCCGCGAATAGTACGGATCTGGATGGCAGGGACTCCTTTGCCCCTTGATGTGATCTTCGTGGATAAGACAGGGCAAATAATCAAGATAGAGCCAAATATGAAACCCTTCTCCAGGAAAGTGGTGTCGTCGGGCTGTTCCGTCAAATGGGTCATGGAGCTTGCCGGAGGGGAGGCTGGTCGCTGCGGGCTTGGTGCCGGAGATTTCGTGCATATCGCCTTGATCCGTTCATGAAGATAGGCTCGGCTCCGCTTCCAATTTGAGTGCTATAGTTCAATCTGGACTGGATAGACTCTAAACGGCGAGGGAGGGAAAGATGAATGTTTCGCTAGGTGATCTATTGGTGCGTGAGCGCGTTATCACATTCGCGCAACTCTCGGAAGCGCTGGCTTTTCAGAAACAGGAAGGCTTGAGATTGGGAGATGCTTTGGTGGCCCTTGGCCATATCAACGCTGAAACGCTTAAACGTTTTTTCCATAATACCCCCCCCTTGCCCAGGACCATCGCGCAGACCGGGTTAAGCACGACTTTTCTCATTGATCTTGTCCTGAAAATCGCCTATTTCCTGGGAGGGGCATTTTCACTGGATGAGTTGGCCAAAAAGATTTGCCTGCCAGCGATTGTGGTCGATGAATTGACTGAACTGGCCAAGTCGGAGCGCTTGCTTGCCATTCGCTCGGCTGCGGGGTTTGCTCGCTTGTCAACGGTTTATGAGTTGACCGACCAAGGGCGGCGCAGGGCGGATGATGCGCTTGGACAGTCGCAATATGCCGGTCCGGCCCCTGTTTCCCTTCAAGTTTATAGTGCGATGGTGGCGCGCCAAAGCATCCGTCAGCTAGAGATCGATGCGGCGTGGTTACGGGATGGCCTTGCC
This sequence comes from Nitrosomonadales bacterium, assembly GCA_003104895.1. Lineage (GTDB taxonomy): Bacteria > Pseudomonadota > Gammaproteobacteria > Burkholderiales > Sulfuricellaceae > Sulfurimicrobium. The sequence continues at coordinate 1,554 of PQAG01000155.1, read as the reverse complement.
CAGCTTGTTCTCAACGAACGTTTGCTTGAGCAGCTTGGCCCTGCATTCGGGTCGGGGCGCTCCATATTCCTCTATGGCCCGGCAGGCACGGGCAAGTCGAGCATAGCGGAACTGCTTGCCCGGACCATGCCCGGAGAAGTTTACGTGCCCTACGCGATCGAGCTCGACGGCCAGGTGTTGAAGGTTTTCGATCCCGCCGTTCACATATCTGTGGATGGCGCATCAGAAGAAACTAAGGAACTTGATCTTGCGGCAACGCAAGCTTTCGATTTGCGCTGGCGCTTATGCCGCCGTCCGGTCGTGATCGTGGGGGGCGAACTGGAACTGGCAGCGCTCGATCTGGATTATGAGCCAGTGAGCAAATTCTACGAACTGCCCATCCACATCAAGGCGGCGAATGGTATTTTTATCCTGGACGATTTTGGACGGCAGATGGTGCCGCCGCGCCAGTTGCTTAACCGCTGGATTGTTCCTCTTGAACGGGGCACGGATTTCCTGAGCTTGCATACGGGGAAAAAATTCGAAGTTCCCTTCGACCAGATTACGGTTTTTTGCACTAATCTTCGTCCCAGCGAACTGGTGGACGAAGCTTTTTTGCGGCGCATACGCCACAAGATCAAGGTCGGTTATCAGACCGAGGCAGAATTTCTGGAGATTCTGCGCCGGGTGTGCGAGATGCAGGGAATACCATATGAACCCGAAGCGGCCGGGTACCTGCTCGATTCCTACTACCGTAAAACCCAGCGTCCGCTGGTTGGGAGCCACCCGCGCGATCTCGTGGACCAGATCGTTGACCGGGCAAGATTCAGGAAAATGCGCCCCGAATTGACTGTCGAATCTATTGACGCAGCAGCGGCCAACTACTTCGTGGAAATGTGATGCATCCATTCTGGGTTTGCCAGATGGTTTTTGTGCAGAAACGCGCCTTCAATGCCGGGAAATGTTTTATTTCTATTGGGGGCTGGAGAGGATCAATTTCACTGCTGAACCTTGCCAATATTCTTGTCAGAAAACAGCAAGGTTTTCCTGGCGGTGAAGTTGAAGAAAAGGATCGCAACAGTCGCGATGACCTTGGACTCAAGATAATGGTAATGCAGCAATCCTGTGAAAACGTACATGAGCGCTTCCGTCAACAAAAGCCCCAGTATCCCAATGACGAAAAATATTACAAACTCCTGCAGCTTGTTGCTGACGGATCGCTGACTGAAGACCCAGGTGACTGAAAGGATGTAGCTGGCGATTATCGCAATCGAAAAAGCAACGGCAGCGGAAACGAGATAATGTATTCGGCCGAATTCGGTCAGAAAATACAAAATGGAAAAATCGATTAAAAATGCCCAGCCGCCCACCACAACATATCGAAATACCTGTATGGAGAGTTTATGCGGTCTCTGTGCAATCAGTTCATTAATCACAGCTGCACCTTATTCTTGCCTCATCCTTCAAATGTCAATGCAATAACATGCTTTTTCAGTTTAGACTCTGATCCAATCTACCGCAAATATTCTTTGGATTGCGAAGGCTGAGGTAATGGCTGAAAAATGAGAAGTCGCA
>PQAG01000154.1 GCA_003104895.1 Nitrosomonadales bacterium | reverse complement strand
GCCGGAAAAGGAGAATGGAAATGACCCAACTCGCCCTCGTCATCGACCTCAACGTGTGCGTCGGCTGCCATGCCTGCGTCACCAACTGCAAGGAGTGGAACACCTCCGGCATGGCCGGGCCGCTGTCCGATTTCAGCCCCTATGGCGCCGACCCCACCGGGACCTTCTTCAACCGGGTGCAGACCTTCGAGGTCGGCAGCTTCCCCAATACCGAAACGGTGCACTTCCCCAAGTCCTGCCTGCATTGCGAGGAGCCGCCATGCGTGCCGGTGTGCCCGACCGGCGCCTCCTACAAGCGCAAGGAGGACGGCATCGTGCTGGTGGACTACGACAAGTGCATCGGCTGCAAGTATTGCTCCTGGGCGTGTCCATACGGCGTGCGCGAGATCGACGAAAAACAGAAGGTGATGAAGAAATGCACCCTGTGCGTGGACCGCATCTACGACCAGGGCCTGCCCGAAAAGGAACGCAAGCCCGCCTGCGTGCTCGCCTGCCCGACCAGCGCGCGCCTGTTCGGCGACGTGCACGATCCGGAGTCTCAGGTTTCGGTAGCAATCCGCGAAAACAGCGGCTACCAGCTCATGCCGGAATGGGGCACCAAGCCGTCCAACCACTACCTGCCGCGGCGCAAGACGCAGCTGCGCATTCACGAAGACGAACTGGTCCGCGCCGACAATCCGCTCAAGAAGGAACGCCTGCTGCCCAAGCCAGACAAGAGCGAGCCTTCGCTGGACGATGTGACCTCGTGGTAATGGCTATTTGAAAGAATGGAGTATTAGACCGTGCATCCTGCTTTTTCCGTAATTTTCCTCACCACCCTGATCGGCGTCGGCCAGGGATTTTTCCTCGCCTTGTACACCGGCCAGGTGTATGCCCTTTTCAATGTGCTTTCCGCGCAGGGGGACCACCCGTTTTATGCCGCGGGCAGCATGATCGCGCTGGCATTTCTGGCGGCGGGGCTGGCCGCTTCATTTTTCCACCTCGGCCATCCCGAACGCGCCTGGCGCGCCGCCGCACAGTGGCGCACCTCCTGGCTGTCGCGCGAGGTGATCGTTCTGCCGTCATTCATGGCCAGCGTGCTCATCTACGGCGCGGCGCATCACTTCGGCTGGAATATTCCCCTGTTCACGCTGGGCGAGACCCTCCAGGTCGACTTCATCATGCTGGCCGGCGCCGCTGGCACGCTGTTGTGCTTCGCGCTGTTCATCAGCACCGGCATGATCTACGCCTGCCTGCGTTTCCTGCAGGAATGGCATACCCCGCTCACGGTGAGCAACTTCATCCTGCTTGGCGGCGCTTCCGGCTTCGCCCTTGCCACCGCCTACGCCGCGCTCGCTGCGCCCGAGTTGACCGGCTTTTACGGCAAGTGGGCGCTCATCATCACGCTGCTCGCTTTTGCCTCTCGCCTGGCGTCGCTGGTGAGAAACCACAAGCTCAAGCCGAAATCCACCCTGCAAAGCGCCATCGGCGTGCGCCACACGAATATCGCGCAAAAATCGCAGGGCTTCATGGGCGGCTCATTCAATACGCGCGAGTTTTTCCACGGCAAATCTCAAAGCATGCTGCGCTCCGTGAAATGGCTGTTTATTGCCCTGACCTTCGCGCTGCCCCTGGTGTTTCTTGCCTGGGGTTTGTCGGTCAACTCGGCCGGACTGCTGTTGATGGCATTTGCCATTCAATATGCGGGGCTGATAGCCGAACGCTGGTTTTTCTTTGCCCAGGCAAACCATCCGCAGAATTTGTACTATCAGGCAATCTCTTAAAGGGATATATATTCCATATATTGAATGGCTTGCATATTGATCGAAATTTGGTATATTAGCGCTCTCTAAAGTTCAACCTGATTTAATGCAAGGAGAAATCATGTTCGGCATCCCTGAAATCGATATTAGCGGCCTGGAAAAACTGAAATCGGAAGGCAAGATCAAGCTGATCGACGTGCGCTCGGAAGGCGAAGTCGCGCGCGGTTACATTGAAGGCGCCGAACATATTCCCATGCACCTCATCCCGCTCAAGGCCAGAGAGTTCTGCGCAGAAACACCGACGGTCTTTTATTGCCAGAGTGGCGCGCGCTCGGGCCAGGTGACTGCATTCATGTCGCAACAGGGTTTCCGCAACGTGATGAACCTGCAAGGCGGCATCATGGCGTGGATGCGCTCCGGCCAGATGCTTGCCACCCAGGCATGAATTTTAGGTTGCAATAATTTCACAAACTCTAAATAATCCCTTTTTTCGTTGGCAACAATTAACCTGCTTAGGAGAGCTACATGAACGCTGATAAAGAACTGGACGCCCGTGGTCTGAACTGCCCCCTGCCGATTCTGCGCGCCAAGAAAGCCCTGGCCGAAATCGGTTCCGGTCAAGTACTGAAAATCCTGTCCACCGATCCAGGTTCCGTCAAAGACTTCCAGGCCTTTGCCAAGCAGACCGGCAATGAATTGATGTCTTCCACTGAAGCCGGTGGCGAATACACCTTCTTCATGAAGAAAAAATAATTCAATAAATAAAAGAATATAAACAAGCGTCCACCAAAACGCATAAAACCGACACGAGGGGCCTATTAAAAAATGGATGATCAAAAGAAACTAACGATTATCGCCACCAAGGGAACGCTGGACTGGGCCTATCCGCCCTTCATTCTGGCATCCACCGCTGCGGCGCTCGGCTACGAAGCAACGATTTTCTTCACCTTCTACGGCCTGCAGTGCCTGCGCAAAGATCTGTCCTGCTTGAAGGTCAGCCCCTTGGGCAACCCTGGCATGCCAATGAAGATGCCGTTCGGGCCAAAATGGTTCAAGGACATCAACTGGAATATCCCGAACATCATTCAGGCATCCATTCCCTGGTATGAAGACGTTGCCACTGCATTGATGAAAAAAACCATCGCCAACAATGGCGTGGCGACCATCGGAGAATTGCGTGAACTGTGCCAGGAAGCGGAAGTCAAATTCCTGGCCTGCCAGATGACGGTGGAACTGTTCGGTTTCGATCATTCAGACTTCATTGACGGCATCGAATATGTCGGCGCAGCCACCTACTTTGAGTACGGCGGCGAAGCAGACATCAGCCTGTTCATCTAAAAGAACCGGCTGCGCCCGAAAAACCGGCCTTGTGCCGGTTTTTTTTCGCCCTTACAATTGGATCAATCGCCCGGCCTGTCCGCCTCCATTGCATGTTCTCACCCCCGCTGACACTTCATTCGCACGCGCCAAACCAGGACAAAATGGGTTCCGGTCCCGCCGGGCAAGGGGGCGCCAGCAGAGAACCCGAGGCCGGCCCCCCCCTTAGCATTTTTATACTGGAACCATGATGAAAACATCTTCTTTCTTTCACCTTGCGGCATACTGCCTGTGCACTGCACTGGTTCTGCCAGGGTGCGCCAAGAAGTCCGGGGAGCAAAAAAAGGGGCCGCTGCCTGCCGTCATCACCGTTGCCCAGGCCCAGGCGCGCACCATGCAGATCCTGGAACACTCGGTCGGCGAGGCGGACAGCTCGACCGCGCCCAAGGTCGGAGCCGAAGTGGCCGGCCGTATCATCAAGGTTAATATCGACGTCGGCGACCCGGTGAAGAAAGGCCAGCTGCTCGCCGAGATTGATCCCGCTGATTATGCAGCCGATGCCAGACGGCTCGAAGCCCAGGCTGTCAGCCAGCGCAAGCTGACTGAACGCTACCGTGAGCTGGCCAGGAAAGGCTTCATCTCACCCTCCGCGCTCGAAAACTACGACGCGCAGGATGTGGCCGCGCGCGAGCAACTCAACCGCGCCGCAAAAAATCTGTCGCGCACCCGCATCCTCTCGCCGGTGGACGGCCGTGTCGACAGCCGCTTCGTCTCGGTAGGCGACTGGATCGAACTGGGCAAGCCGGCGTTCCAGCTTTCCACCAGCGACAAGCTGCGTATCCGCCTGCCCTTCCCGGAAAATGCCGCGCAGCGCATCAAGGCGGGGCAGGCCGTGACGCTGACCACGCCAACTGCACCAGACGCCAGCGTGACCGGCAAGATCGAGCAGGTGCAGCAGCTGGTCGGCAGCACCAACCGCGCTTTCGATGCGGTGGTGGAAGTGAACAACCCCGGCGGCTGGAAACCCGGCGCTTCGGTCAATGGCGCCGTGGTCATCGAGGAGCACGAACAGGCCGTCGCGGTGCCGGAGGTCAGCGTGGTGCTGCGTCCGGCAGGCAAGGTGGTGTACGTGGTCGAAGACGGCAAGGCGGTGCAGCACATCGTCACCACCGGGGTCACCCAGAACGGCATGGTGGAAATTCTGCAGGGCCTCAATGCAGGAGAAACTGTCGCCGTCGACGGCGCCGGCTTTCTCACTGACAAGGCTGCAGTCAACGTGAAGGAAGCTGGTAAAAACGGACACGGCGAAAAGCGCCGCCCTGAATGACAGGCATCGCTTCTCGCCGTGCCCGTTCCCTCTCTCCTGCCTCTCCCCCGGAGGGGGAGAGTGATGAGGTATCGCTTCGCGATGCCCACATTTAAAGGCGCACAGAAATGACCCTGCCCGAGCTCTCGATCAAGCGCCATGTGCTGGCGTTCATGCTGTCGGCGGTGCTGGTGCTGTTCGGCTACATCAGCTACCAGCGCATCGGGATGGACCGCTTCCCTTACATCGAGTTTCCCATCGTCTCGATTTCCACCGCCCTGAAGGGCGCCAATCCGGACATCGTCGACGCCAGCATCACCAACGTGATCGAGACTTCGGTCAACAGCGTGCCGGGCATCGAACACATCCAGTCCACGTCCTCGCCCGGCGTCTCGGTGATCAACATCACCTTCAAGCTGGACAAGAAAGTGGATGTTGCCTTCAACGAGGTGCAGGCCAAAGTCAACCAGGTGCTGCGCCGCCTGCCAGAGGATGCCGACCCGCCGGTGGTGGCCAAGGTCGAAACCAATGCCATGCCGATCATGTGGCTGGCGCTGCGCGGCGACCGCACGCAGCAGCAGCTCAACCAGTACGCCATCAATACCATCAAGAAGCGGCTGGAAACCATCGACGGCGTTGGCGAGGTGCGCCTGGGAGGGCGCCGCGACCGCACCATCCGGGTAAACCTGCTGCCGGCGAAAATGACCGCGCTCAAGATTACTGCGCAGGACATCAACACCGCCTTTGCCACCGAGCACGTCCAGCTCGCCGGCGGTTTTCTGGTAAGCCGGCAAACCGAAAACCTGATCAAGCTCGACCTGGAATTTCACCGCCTCGACGAACTGGCAACGATGATCGTCGCCTACCGCGATGGCGCACCGGTGCGGCTGCGCGATGTCGCCGAAATCGAGGATGGCCTGGCCGACTACCGCCAGCTCGCGCGCTTCATGGGCAAGACCACCATCGGCCTGGGTATCGTCAAGGTCACCAACACCAACACCGTGGCGATTGTCGACGCCATCAAGCAGCGCCTGGAAACCGAGATCATCCCGCAACTGCCGCCCGGCATGACGCTCGACATCGTGTCCAACGATGCGATTTTCATCAACGAGATCGTCGACTCGCTGAAGGAGCACCTGATCGAAGGCACGCTGCTGGCCTCGCTGATCGTCTGGCTGTTCCTGCGCAGCATCCGCTCGACCCTGATCATCGCCACCGCCATCCCGGTGTCGCTGCTSGGCGCGGTGGCGGTGATCTATTTCTTCGGCTATACCCTCAATTCGCTGACCATGCTCGCCCTGCTGCTGCTGATMGGSGTGGTGGTGGACGAYGCCATCGTGGTGCTGGAAAACATTTATCGCCATCAGGCGATGACTGTTTCGGCGCATGCTAATGCCGGCAAAGCCGTCGTTAAGCCGCAAAGCGGCGGCAGTAGCCAAAACATTTTCCGCCACCGCGAGGAGATCGACCCCGATCCGGTCGCGGCCGCCGTCAACGGCAGCCGGGAAGTGGTGTTCGCGGTGATCGCCGCCACCCTGTCGCTGGTGTCGATCTTCGCGCCGGTGATCTTCCTCGGCGGCATCATCGGCCAGTTCTTCAAATCCTTCGCCGTGGTGGTGACCTTCGGCGTGCTGGTGTCGCTGTTCGTCTCGCTGACCCTGACGCCGATGCTGTGCTCGCGCTACCTCAGGGTGGAGAAGCAGCACGGACGCCTGTATTACGCCCTCGACCGCTTCTTCCACGGCATGGACAACCTCTATCGCTACCTGCTCGACAAGGCGCTGCGTCACCGCTGGAAGGTGGTGGCATTGACGCTGGCAACGGTGGCGGCGAGCAGCTTTTTCTTCGCCAATGTCGGCAAGACTTTCGTGCCGGATGAAGACGAGGGCCGCTTCCTGGTCAACCTGCGCACCCCGCTCGGCTCGAGCATCGACTACACCGACAGCCGCCTGCGCCTGGTGGAAGAGATCCTGTTCCGCCACAAGGAAATCGTCACCGAGTTCGCCCTGATCGGTCTCGGCAGTGCAGGGCAAGTGAACCAGGCGATGGTGGTGGCGCGCATGGCGCCGCGCGGCGAGCGCAAGATCAAGCAGCAGGAAATCATCCCAGTCATCCGCAAGGAGCTGGCGCAAATTCCCGGCGCGCGCGCCTTCGCCGCACCCTACCCGATCGTCGGCGGGCAACGCGGCGAGCCTTTGCAGTTCGTGATCAGCGGCCCCAATCTCGACGAAGTCGGGCGGCTGGCCAGGAACCTGCAACAGACGCTGTCGGCCGACCCCGGCCTGGGGCGCATGGACCTCGACCTGCAGCTCGACCTGCCGCAGCTCATGCTCAATCCGGACCGCACCCGCATCGCTTCTGCCGGACTGTCCACCCAGGACGTGGCGCTGGCCCTCAACATGCTCTCCGGCGGCGTGGACATCGCCAAGTACAACGACGAGCCGGGCGACGGCCAGCGCTACGATATCCGGCTCAAGGCCAGGGACGGCGAATTCCGCCAGCCTTCCGACCTCAGCAAAATCTACCTGCGCTCCCGCGACGGCACGCTGGTGCGCCTGGACACCGTGGCGAACGTGAAGCAGACGCTGGGGCCGGCAGTGATCGGCCGCTTCGACCTGCAGTACGCCGCCACCTTCTACGGCACTCCGGCTATCCCCCTGGGCGATGCCGTGGACACCGTCAAAAAGACTGCCGCCGACATCCTGCCGATGGGCTATACCATCAAGATGGTCGGCCAGGCGGAGGAGTTCGGCAAGACCGTGCAGTACATGATCTTCGCCTTCACGCTGGCGCTGGTGCTGCTGTACATGGTGCTGGCCAGCCAGTTCAACTCCTTCATCCAGCCCTTCATCATCATGGTGGCTCAGCCGCTGGCCATCATCGGCGGGGTGATGGCATTGTGGCTGTTCAACCACACCCTCAACATCTACTCGATGATCGGGCTGGTGCTCTTGATCGGCCTGGTGGCGAAGAACTCGATCCTGCTGGTGGACCTCACCAACCAGCGGCGCGAGGCCGGCAAGGGCATCGACGAGGCCCTGCGTGACGCCTGCCCGGTCCGCATGCGGCCGGTGCTGATGACTTCGCTGACGGTGATCCTGGCGCTGCTGCCGGCGGCGCTGGGGCTGGGCGCAGGCGCCGAGACCAACGGCCCGCTGGCGGTGGCGGTGATCGGCGGCATGATCACCTCCACCCTGCTCACCCTGGTGGTGGTGCCGGCGGTGTATTCACTGGTCGAAAGCGGTATCGAACACTGGCAAAAGCGCCATCCGGAAATGRCGGAAGATTGAATCAGTTAAAACCACGGGGCACACGGGGTACACAGGGAAAACAAACCAGGCTTTTGATTTTACCCCCGTGTACCCCGTGTACCCCATGGTTCAAACGCCTTTGCTTTGCAAACCGAGTCAGGTCGAACCGATCAGCTCGAAGCATACCCGGCCGGCCTGATTGCTGGTCAGGGCCAGCCGGTAACCGGCCTGGCTCGCCAGCCGCCCCACCTGATACAGGCCGACGCCCAGTCCATTGTCAGACTTTACGGGTAACGTAAGCACATGACTTGCCAGATCATCGTCCAGCGCAGAGCCGTCATCGCACACGGTGAGCCGCCCGCCGCCCTCGCAGGAAAATCCGACGCGGATGGCCAGTTCGCGCTCTACCTTGCGTTTCTCCAGCGCATTCTGCAGCAGATTGTCCGCCACGCTATCGAACAGCTCGCCGGGGAGATGCACATGCGCGTCCCCGGCCATGCCGTAGGCCGCAAACTCCAGCGCCTCCCCTTCATAGCGCTCCTGCAGTGCTTCCCACCACGAGCGGGCAGAAATACGCTCGATGGACTCTGCCGCATTCACATTGGGCGATTTGAGCTTGTCCAGCGTCAGCTGCAGGCGCTGCACAATCTGCGGCAACTGGCGCTGCATCAGCGTCTGCAGGGCCTGCGCCTGGCCGGCATCGCTGCTTTCCACCGCAGCACACAGGGTTTTCATGGATTGCAGCAGATTCTTCACGTCATGTGTCAGCCGCGCCCCGGTTTCGTAGATCGCCTGGGTGTAGGCGTTGTATTTCTGCTCCTGTTCGCGCTGCTTGGCCTCGTAGAAATGCCCCAGCAGCTGTGTCAGGAGCTTGACATGGAGAATCAGCGCCGGGCTCAGGGCCCAGCGGGTATAAAGCACCAGATGGACCTGATGAAAAGTGAATTCCACCAGGTGTTTTGAGGTTGCGCCAAACTCGCCACTGCCACCCGGCGCCTGCCAGCGTCCTCCCGCCACCCAGGGCAGGGCAGCAATATCTTCCAGCGCCAGCCGCAGGAAGCTCGCTGCATTGCGCTCCTGCTCCGCCAGGGCCGCGAGATTGCGCAGCCAGCGCTCAAAAGGCAGCCCCACGCTCAGGAGGTAGCGCGACATCAGCTGGCCGACACCGGCAAAACCGCCATGCGGATTCCACAGCCAGCTCAGGACAAACAAAACCCCGGCAATCCCCATCAGGGTCTGCGCCAGGGCCATGGGATAATTGCTCTGGCTGATCACCCTGACCGCAAAGCTGCCCAGCACCAGCACCACGACCAGCAGGAACAGCATCAGGCTGTAAAAGAAATCCACCGCATAAACAGTCTTGGCCTTCTGCCGCGTTCCCGACGCAGCGACCAGAAGCGGCACCACGACCAGACCATAGCGCACCATCAGGAGCATGCCTGCGTTGACCTGGGATTCGCCAAACAGATGCGGCACCACCCATAGCAACAGGATGGACAGCAGATACAGCAAGGCAAGCAGGTGGCCGATGCGCTGCCGGCGCTCCGTCATGCCGACCACATCGCCGCCGATCAGGCCGACCAGGATGCCCAGCCACAGCGTGGCCACCCACCAGCTGTACCAGAACAGAAGCAGGGCGCTGCCGCCCAGCAGCACCAGCGACACATGATTCAGGGAAAGCTTGCGCTCGCCGCGCCACATCGGCTGCCACAAGAGAAACAGGCCAAGATGAACCAGGAGGGCGGCGCTGGACCACCAGGCAACCACCCCCCAGGCCAGCGCCATATGCAGGGACAACAGCATGCCCGCCAGCAGCCAGTGCGGGCGCTCGCTGCCCAGGCGTTGCACCATCATGGAAATTTTGCCGCTCATAGCCGTCCCTCTGGCTTCATGGTTTGGATAAACTTGGCAGCTGTTCCGCTGCCAATCGGGTGCTGCCGCATGCCGCGAGCCATTATCACCATCGCCTGTTTCACCTTTATTGAAGCGGCACGCGCACACCTGACAAGGCTGCTGCTGGTATTGCTGGCGGCTTTCGCCGGCAGCCTGTTCMTCAACGAAATTGCCATCGCCGACAGCCAGCGCATCCAGACCGCTTTTCTCGCCGCATCGCTGCGCCCGGCCAGCGTGTTCATACTAAGCCTGTTCATCATCAGCAGCCTGGCGCGGGAATTCAGCGGAAAAGGCCTGGAACTCATTCTATCACTGGACCTGCCGCGCGCCAGCTATGTCCTCGGCAAGCAGCTCGGCTTCATGGGCATCGCCCTGCTGCTGGCCGCTGGGGTTTCCCTGCTGCTTGCTGCATTCGCCCCGCCAAGCCAGGCCGCATTATGGGGCCTGTCGCTGCCCGGTGGACGGCTGGCCAACAACACCCTCAATGACCCGCACGAGATCCGCTTCCTGACCGAACGTCTGAATGCATTGGAAGCCCGTCATGTCGAAAACCCATCACCATTGTCGAGATCGCAACAACACTAAAACCACCACACCCGTTCTTTCATGCAAGCAGCCCCGCAAGGCGCAGGCACGCAAATTGCTGGTAAGATAGCCAGCAAATCATATGTCAGTTATCTAGGATGCCAAACAAAATGAAAAACCAACAACAAGGCTTCACCCTGATCGAGATCGCCATCGTGCTGGTGATTATCGGCCTGCTGCTGGGCGGGGTGCTGAAGGGCCAGGAACTGATTACCAGCGCCCGGGTGAGAAACATGATTTCGCAGCAGGATGGGATCAAGGCGGCTTATTTTGGTTTTCTGGACCGCTACCGTGCACTGCCCGGCGATTACGCGGCAGCCAGCAGCAATATCAAGGGCGTCACAATATCAGGTGACGGAGACGGCCAAATTGAAGCCGCCAGTGGTACAAACAATGAATCAATTTTGGTGTGGGATCACCTCAGCAAGGCCGGCTTCATCACTGGAAGCTATACCTACAATGCCACCGAGGGGGATGCCACCACACCCAAGAACCCCTATGCCGGCTACCTGCAACTGATTTATGACAACAAATATGGCGACCCTGCTGTTACAACAACGCCCGCACGCCACAACCTGAAAACCGGCAACCAGGTGCCCGTCAGCATTCTGGCCGAGGTGGACCGCAAGATCGACGACGGCCTGCCCTATTCCGGCGCGTTCCAGTTCTCAGTCTATGCCGGCCCGGGCGGAACTGCCCCAACAGCTGCCGACTGCATCGTTGCCGCATCCGGCACGACCCCGGCGCAATGGAACATCACCCAAGAGTCAAACAACTGCGGCGGC
>PQAG01000153.1 GCA_003104895.1 Nitrosomonadales bacterium | reverse complement strand
TTCCACCTCCCCGGCGCCGTCGCAGCCGAGAACGGCCGGCAGCGCAGGCACGCCGCCCTTGCGCAGCTTGGTGTCCACCGGGTTTACCCCGGCGGCGCGAAGTTTCACCCGCAAATGGGAAGGGCTGGGCAGTTCCGGCACAGGAATATCCGCCAGCTGCAGCACTTCCGGCCCGCCTGCGGCGGTCATCAAAATAGCTTTCATGAATTCCCTTTCTTGTCCCACACATAACGGTTGAAGCGCTGCCAGCGGCTCTGCCTGTTCGCCAGCTTGTTCACGGTTTTTTCCCCCTGCTGCCATTGCAGCGCCTTGTGCTGTTTTTTTTGCAGCAGTTCGAGCAGCAGGTCTGGCGCTTTCTTGTTCATGGCTGATTTATCAGAGGTGAAGCGCTTATGTTAAACTTGAAGCCTGATTTTTTCGAGTCTGGATCATGTCTGGCAACACTCTCGGCACCCTGTTCTGCGTCACTTCCTTCGGTGAATCCCACGGCCCCGCCATCGGCTGCGTGGTGGATGGCTGCCCGCCGGGGCTGGCGCTCACTGCCGAAGACATCCAGCTCGACCTCGACCGGCGCAAGCCCGGCACCTCGCGCCACGTCACCCAGCGCCGCGAATCGGACACGGTGGAAATCCTCTCCGGCGTGTTCGAGGGCAAGACCACCGGCACGCCCATCGCCCTCCTGATCCGCAACGAGGACCAGCGCAGCAAGGACTACGGCAACATCGCCGAAACCTTCCGCCCCGGCCATGCCGACTACACCTACACGCAGAAATACGGCTTCCGCGACTACCGCGGCGGCGGCCGCTCCAGCGCGCGCGAAACCGCGGTGCGCGTGGCCGCCGGCGCGGTGGCCAAAAAATGGCTGCATGAGCGCTACGGCGTCGTGATCCGCGGCTATATGTCGCAACTGGGCCCGATCGAAATCCCGTTCAAAAGCTGGGAGGACGTGAACCAGAATCCCTTCTTCGTCGCGGACAGCAGCTTCACGCAGCAGCTTGAGGATTACATGGACAGCCTGCGCAAATCGGGCGACTCCATCGGCGCGAAGCTCACCGTGGTCGCCGGGAACGTCCCGGCGGGCTGGGGCGAGCCGGTGTACGACCGCCTCGACGCCGATATAGCCTACGCCCTGATGAGCATCAATGCCGCCAAAGGGGTGGAGATCGGCGCCGGCTTCGGCTGCGTGACGCAGAAGGGCTCCGAACATGGCGACGAACTGACCCCGCAGGGCTTTGCCAGCAACCATGCCGGCGGCATCCTGGGCGGCATTTCCAGCGGCCAGGATATCGTCGCCCACATCGCCATCAAGCCCACTTCCAGCATTCGCATCCCGCGCCACTCGATCAACCAGGCCGGCGAGCCGATCATGGTCGAGACCCACGGCCGCCACGACCCCTGCGTCGGCATCCGCGCCACCCCCATCGCCGAGGCCATGCTGGCCATCGTGCTGATGGACCACGCCCTGCGCCATCGCGCGCAGAATGCGGACGTGGTGTGCAATACGCCGAGAATTGCGGGTAAAATCGGCTGAAACGAGGAGAACCGGAATGGGACTGGCGCAGGAAAACCCCGCTTACATCACCCCGGAAGCCTATCTGGCGGTGGAGATGGCGAGCGACACGCGCAGCGAGTACCTCAAGGGCGAAGTATTCGCCATGGTGGGCACCAGTTCGATGCACAACATTATTGTGCTCAATATCGCGCAAACCTTCCGCAACCATCTGCGCGGCGGGCCGTGCCAGGTGTTCGCGCTCGACCTCAAGCTGCGGGTGGAAGCCGCCAACGCCTATTTCTACCCCGACCTGATGGTCACCTGCTCGGAAGCCGACCGCCGCAGCGAATTCATCAAGACCGAGCCGATTCTGGTGGTCGAGGTGCTGTCGCCCTCCACCGCCCTGTTCGGCCGCGACAAGAAATTCGCCAGCTACCGCCAGTTGCCCGGCTTGCAGGAATATATGCTGGTGGATACGGAACAGGAGAGCATCGAATGTTACCGCCGCGCCGACAACGGCGAGTGGATCATGCACCCCTATGGCGCGGGAGAAGCCGTTACTCTCCACAGCCTTGGGCTGACCTTCCCGATTGAAACGGCTTACCAGGACGTGGATTTCACTCGCAGCGAATAACACCGTGCCGGCATTCTGCCGGCCGCCATTGAGAATCAATGTCCCTCCCCTACTGGCGCCTGTCTGGTTTCTATTTCTTTTACTTCGCTTTTGTTGGCGCTATGTCGCCATTCTGGGGCCTGTACCTGAAATCGCTCGATTTCACCGCCTTCCAGATCGGCATCCTGATGTCGCTGCTGCAGGTGATGCGCATTTTCGCGCCCAATATCTGGGGCTGGATGGCCGACCACACCGGCAAGCGGGTGGCGATCGTGCAGGTGGCGGCAACCCTGAGCCTGGCGGCCTATGCCGGGATGTTTTTCGGCACCAGCTTCCTGTGGCTGTTTGTCTTCATGTCGCTGATGAGTTTTTTCTGGAGCGCCTCGCTGCCGCTGGTGGAAGCCACCACGCTCAGCCATCTCGGCGAGCGCACCGAGAAATACGGGCGCATCCGCCTGTGGGGTTCGGTCGGCTTCATCCTTGCCGTGGTCGGCCTGGGCTATGTTCTGGATTTCATGCCGATCCGCTTTCTGCTGTGGGCGATTCTCGGCATGATGATCGGGCTGGCGCTGTTCGCGCGCCACATCCCTGAGGCCCGGGTGATGCCCCACCACACCGACCATCTGGCGGCCTGGCATGTCATCAGGCAGCCCGTGGTGCTGGCCTTTTTCGCCGCCAGCTTTTTCAATGCCGCCGCCCACGGCCCCTACTACACTTTCTATTCCATCTACCTGGTGGATCACGGTTATTCCAAGAGCAGCGTCGGCTGGCTGTGGGCGCTGGGCGTCATCAGCGAGATCCTGGTCTTCCTGTGGATGCCGCGCCTGATGCGCCGCTTCAGCCTGCGCCAGATCCTGCTGGCCAGCTTTGCCCTGGGCGTGCTGCGCTTCCTGCTCATCGGCTGGGGCATCGGCTGGGCCGGGGTGGTGCTATTCGCCCAGGTTTTGCACGCCGCCACGTTTGGCTCCGCCCAGGCAGCGACCATCGAGGTGATTCACCGCCTGTTCCGTGGCCGGCATCAGGCCAAGGGACAGGCGCTGTCCAACAGCCTTTCTTTCGGCGCGGGCGGAACGCTGGGCGGGCTGTATGCAGGCTACACCTGGGATGCGCTGGGGCCGCAGCTCACCTTCAGCATCGCCGCCGCCTGCGCAGCCATCGCCTTCCTGCTGGTGTACTGGAAACTTGGAACCAAGGCCATGGAAAGCGGCAGCCACCCTCACCCCTCCGGTCAGGCATAGCCGGACGCTTCGGCATAATCCGGACCGGACAAGCCGTTCTGAATTTTTCATTTTCTGCTTGCGCAGACATCGGACAAGCAAATATAATCTGTTGAACATATGATCTTATGATCACGTGTTCAGTAGATTATCACTCTTACTTGCACCCGGAGATATTTCATGAAAAAGACACTGACCGTCAGCCTGATGCTGGCAAGCAGCATCCTGTTGAGCAGCCATGCATCGGCGGAGACCCCCAAGCCCGGCGCGCAAGTGCCCGTCGAAATGCAGCAGATGATGAAAGTTTACAGCCCGGAACTGCGCCAGAAAGTGATGGCGCTCTCGCCTGAACTCAAGGGAACCATCCAGCAATTGCATGCCGGCCACACCCGCCGCGCCAAGGAAACGACCCTGCGCCAGATCATGCATGAGATCCTGTCCGAGTACCAGAGCATCGCCTCCGCCATCGCGACCGACAATGCGGAACAGGCCGCAGAAGCCGCGCGTCGCCTGGCCAACCACCGCATCCCCAAAGGCGGCCTGCTGGCCTATTTCCCGCTGGACAAGGTCAACACCGCTGATCTGTCCGTGCTTCCCGCAATGAACACCGCCGTCGAGGGAAGCGCCCTCAAGCTGGCCGATGCCGCCGACAAGGGCGACCTGTCGATGGCCGCATCGTACATGAGCGACGTCATGACCGGCTGCGTTGCCTGCCATCAGAAATTCCGCGGCGTGCCGGGCGTTTCCGCCAACCTGATGACCCCTGCAAGCAAATAGTCTGGCCCATACCAATACACATTCAGAGGAGAAATGACGATGAATAAAAAAATTATTGCCGGTGCAGTATCCGGGATCATGTTTGCCATGGCGCACAGCGCCCACGCCACCAACGGCGACCAGATGCTGGGCGTGACTGCCACCCAGTGGGGCATGGCCGGTGCCACCGTGGCCGCGCCGCAGGATGCAGCCACCATCATGTACAACCCGGCTGGCCTTGCCACGCTGGGCATCAAGGACGTGCGCTTCGACATGGGCGTGGGCGTGCTCAACCCGCCGCGCCAGGCCAATGACAAAGACAGCGATTCCGACTACTACCTGATGCCGGCGGGTGCTGCCGCATTCAACGTCAACGACAGGCTGTTCCTGGGCATGGCAATGGGCGGCATTTCCGGCAGCGGCGTGGACTTTGCCGATGCGTCACTTTCTCCAACCACAAATGCATTCGTCACCACCAAGCAGTCCTACAAGATCGCCCCCGGCTTCGCCTACAAGGTCAGCGACCAGCTGTCGGTCGGCGCCGCGCTGCAGGTCGGCTACCAGAGCCTGGCCATTTATAACGGCATGTTTCCCGGCGTTCTGACCCTGCCCCAGACCCAGGTCTATGGCTACGGCGTGAACGCCGGCCTGATCTACAAGGCGAGCGACGCGGTCCAGCTGGGCG
>PQAG01000152.1 GCA_003104895.1 Nitrosomonadales bacterium | reverse complement strand
TCCTATCTCGATTCTGAAACCCGGCCGTACATTCATCTGCTGGATGGTGGCATCACCGACAATATTGGTCTGCGCGGGATGCTGGACCGGGTGGCCTCCGGCGACGGCCCGCTGAACTTCGCCCGCGCCATGCGTCTTGGCCGGTTTAACCGGGCGGTGCTGATCATCGTCAATGCCGAGACGGCCCCGGACCTGTCCCTGGACCGCAGGGAAGAGGTGCCGACAGTCACCCAGGTATTCAGGGCCATCAAGGATATCCCGATCAACCGCTATTCATTTGAAACCACCGAGCTTCTCAAGGTGAATTTTGAGGGCTGGGCCAGGCAGTTGCGCGGACATCAATCCAATGGCCAACCGGCCGATGAAGCGGACGCAGGTTTTGATTTCTATCTGGTCGAAGTGACTTTCGACGCGATCAAGGACTCCAACGAGCGTAATTTCTTTCGCGGAATTCCGACTTCTTTTACCTTGCCTGAGGAAACTGTGGATCAGTTGCGTGCCCTGGGCCCCAGGTTGATGAATGAATCAGCCGATTTTCAAAGGTTGCTGCATGATCTGTGGCGGAACTGATGAACCCGCTGCCACGGGGAAAAGTATACAGACATGGGAAAAGACGAAAGCCGGTGGAAAATTATCGAGGCTGCCATCCAACTGGCAAACGGGATGCGCCTCGACCAGATTGGCGTGGAAGCACTTGCCCTGCATGGCGGTGTCAGCGAGGAGGAAGTGAGACAGATATTTCCGGATTGCAGGGCGCTTTCCTTGGGCATTTTTCAGTGGGCAGCGCACAATCTGATGGCACAGGTAGAGTATGCGGCCCTGCGCAACAAGCCGCCGCTGGAAGTTCTGGAAGATGTCTTTCATTCGCATGTGGTTTTTCTTGTTTCTCACGCAGCGCTTCCGCCCCTGCTGCTGGAAGCGCTTGCGATACCCGGGGACGGCGCGGCGCTGCGCCAGCGGATCGCTAAACTGCTGGAGGATTACGAAGCCAATCTGGCTCTGCTGCTCCATCTGGCGCTCAAGGAGGCGACAGTCCGGCCTGATCTGGACCCGGCGCTTGCAGCAAAATTATTAACTTATCTGACTCAGGGGCTGGCGCTGCGCGGGATTGCATGGGGGGCGGCTGATGTCTTGCTGCAGGAGGAGCGTAAAATCTGGCAGCAATACCTGAATGGGATCCGTGCCTGAAAATTTTAATCACATGAAATATTAATCAAGGAAAGCAGGAAATGAGCGAACACAGGCAAAGGCTGTCGGCAGAGGCGCGGCAGGAAGAAATCATCAGGGCTGCCGTCGATCTTGTCGGCGAGCATGGAGTGGACAGCGTGACCACACAGGCCATGGCGGATGCTGTCGGCATCACGCAGGGCGCGATTTTCCGTCATTTTCCTACCAAGGACATGATCTGGCTCGGAGTCGTCCACTGGGTGCGAGGGCGCCTGATGAGCGTGCTCGATATGGCGGCGAGCCAGGGCAGCGATCCGCTGGATTCGCTGGAAAGGATGTTTTTTGCCCATCTGGGCTTCATCGACAGGGTTCCGGCGATTCCGAAACTGGTTTTCACCGACCAGCTGCTGAAAAAGAACCACCGGATCGGGGAGCTGATCCGCAGCATTCTCGCGGATTACGAGGCCAAGGTAGCCGGGCTTCTCTCCCAGGCCAAGGCGCAGAATCTGGTCCGTCCGGACCTGGACGAGCATGCCGCCGCCGTCATGTTCACCGGTATCATTCAGGGCCTGGTGATGCGGGTTTCCATCATAGAAGCGCGAAAATCACTGCTTGCCGAGGGAAAGCTGGTGTTCCCCATTTTTCTCCACGGCATCGGCGGCGTGCGTGCCAGCAGCGGCACGAGCGCCTGATAGAGACATACTCCGGAGAATAAACATGCAAGACCTGCAACAAACCTGGATCGCCATAAAACTCGGCGGAATGATCATCCTGCCGCTGTCGCTGCTGGCGGTCATCGCCCTCGCCATCATGCTTGAGAAGGCGTTTGTCTACTGGCGTTATGCCCGCCTGCCGCTCGACCTGCTCAGGCTGGCAGAGACTTACGGCTTCGCCTGGGAAGAACTGGAAAAAAGGCTTTACGGCCTGCATGAGCGCCATTATTTCCGGCGCTTTTTCGAGGTGGTGATCGCCAACCGGCGCCACCCCGCATGGTGGACCGAGTCGCGGGCGGCGGACGAAGCACAGCTGATCGAAACCGCCCTTGCCCGCAGGCTGTGGGTGCTGGAAACCATCGTCACTGCCGCGCCCCTGCTCGGGCTGATGGGCACCATCGGCGGCATGATGGATGCCTTCAAAATCATCGGCGGAAGCGGGGTCGTGAACCCCACCGGGGTGACGGGCGGAGTGGCCCAGGCGCTGATCGCAACCGCCATCGGCCTGCTGATCGCGCTGATCGCCCTGTTCGGYTTCAATTACTTCTCGCGCGTGCAATCGCAGACCATGGACGAAATGGAACGCCTCGGCACGCGCCTGATCGATCACATCCGCCTCGACCAGCAGGGTAACGCCCATGAAGCTGCGTAAACCCCGGGCGTACCGCAAGGGGCGCATCGAAATCATCCCGATGATCGACGTGATGTTCTTCCTGCTGGCGACCTTCATGCTGTCTTCGCTGGCCATGCAGAACCTCGATTCGCTGCAGGTGAACCTGCCGCAGGGAAAAGCAGAAAAGCTCAAGACCGATACACCGGCCACCCTGACGCTGACCGCCGACAGCAAGATCCTGGTCAACCGCACGCCGGTGACCCTGCAAACCCTGGCCGCCACGCTGGCGCCGCTGCTGAACGACGCGCAGCCCGGCGTGATCGTGTCGGCGGACAATGCGGCGCCGCAGGGCATCGTGGTGCAGGCGATGCTGCAGGCGCGGGCGGCCGGGGCCAGGAATTTCCTGATCGCGGTCAAGCATGAGTGACGCCACAGGCGCGCCGGCATTCCGCCCGGGGGAAATCCGGCAGGCCATCTGCAGCCATTGCGGCGGGATCGTGCGCGTCCATGCGCCCGATTTCCGCGCAAGGGAGATCCGGCTGTGGTGGCCGGGGCCGCTGGCGCTGATCATCTGGCTGGCGCTGGTATGGAAATTCAGCTCCTTCCTGGCCTCCCCCAGGGCCGAAATGGCAGCACCCCCGCCTGTGGAAGCGAGCTTTGTGGAATTTCCCGAAGCGGCGAAGGAGAAAAGCCCGGAGGTTCAGCCCAAACCCCTGCCAAGACACAGCAAGCCCGCAATCAAGCCGCGGCCCGAAGCCTTGCCCAGCCCCGGCATGGCGGCAGCCAGGCCTGCGCCGCCGCAGGAGTCCGCGCCTGTGCCGGATATGGCGCCCCCCGCCGACCTGATGGCCTACGTCAATGCCGCCAGGGAGCGCCGCCGCGCCGCCGAGATGGCTGCCGGGCGCGAAAATGCGGCTGCGACCGCGAGGGAACGCGGGCCTTCGGAAGACCAGGCGAGGATGGCGAACATCATGCGCAATCTCCAGCCGCAAGGCACGAACGGCGTGTTTCAGATTGTCAGCATGAGCGCCAGGACGGCGAAATATTCATTCCGCGGCTGGACCAGAAACGCTGGCAACGCCCGGCAGGAACTTGTCGAAGTCTCCGCCGGGCCGGACGGCGATGTGGAGCGCTCAATCGTGCGCAGCATGATCGAGCTGATCCGCAGATATTACAAAGGCGACTTCAACTGGGAATCGCAGCGCCTCGACCGCGTGATCGTCCTGTCCGCGCGCCTGGAAGACAACGCCGGGCTGGAAGATTTCCTGATGCGCGAGTTTTTTGCCTCCGGCGGCGCAAGCCACGGGCTTGCTTCGCGCAACAGAATTCAGTAGCTTGTATCTTCTGTACTGTTGATCAGGAGAATATCAAGGTGAAATCCGGAATCTACTCATGGGCAGGATGGCTGACGGCTGCGCTGGCCTTCGCTCTGGCTCCCGCCACGCAGGCGCAGGAGGCGCTCGGCCAGAACGACCAGATCATCCACGATGTCGCCAGGATGGGCAATGGCGAGGAGATCACGCGGATCATCAGGGAAAATCCCGCCATGCGGGACGTGCGCACCGGACTCGGCAGCACGCCGCTGCACATGGCGGCGACCAACCCGGATGTCAGCGCCCTGAAGGCACTGCTGGCGGCAGGGGCCGACGTCAATGCCAGGGACATGGACGGGAACACGCCGCTGCACATGGCCGCCTACTCGAACAAGTTCGAGCATACGAAGCTTCTGCTGGAAGCCGGAGCCGACGTCAACGCCATGTCGGCGGGGGGGCGCACGCCGGTTGCCATGGCGCGCAAATCCCGCGCCGATGATGTCGTCGGGCTGATTTCCCTGTGGATGCTGAAAGGCTGCAAGGCAGGTGGAAAATGCGCCCAGGCGAGCCATAGCGACATCAAGAAACTGCTGGATTAACGCGTCCCGATGCCTTTCAGCCGCCGCAGCTTTCTCGCCGCGTCAACGGCCCTGTGCGCTTCTCTTGCGGCACGGGCGGCCCCAGTCACCCGCTCCATTCCGGAACTTCTGCCCCCATCCAGGGGCCGGCGGGTGGTCATCGTCGGCGGCGGCTGGGGTGGCCTGAGCGCCGCCCGTCACCTGCGCGAGCTGGCCCCCGGACTGGAGGTGGTGCTGCTGGAAAAGAACGCGGCATTCTGGTCCCTGCCCTTGAGCAACAAATGGCTGACCGGCCTGGCGGACGACAGGTATCTCATTCATGACTACCAGGCCGCCGCCAGCGCCTATGGCTACACCTTCATCCAGACCGAGGTGTCCGCCATCGACCGCGACAGGCGCCGCGTCTTCACCCAGGCAGGAACGCTGGATTACGACTGGCTGATTCTCGCCGTCGGCATCCGCTACGGCTACGAAGCCTGGTACGGCGACGACCGCCGCGCTGCCGAGCACACCCTGAAGAACTACCCCTGCGCCTGCATCCCCGGCAGGGAGCAGCGCGCGCTCAAGGAAAAGCTCGACAGCTTCCAGGGCGGCGACCTCGTCATGACCCTGCCGCCCATGCCCTACCGCTGCCCGCCATCGCCCTACGAGCGTGCGTGCATGATCGGCGCGCTGCTCAAGTCGCGCAGGATCAAGGGCAAGCTCATCGTCCTCGACCCGAATTCGCAGGTGCTGGGTTTCGGCCGGATTTTCAGCGAACAGTACCCGGACCAGATCGTCTATCTGCCGCAAACCAGAATTAAATCTGTCGATCCCTTCAGCAAGACCATCGCCACCGATGTCGATGATTTCAGATTCGACGACGCCATTCTCATGGCGCCGCAGCAGGCCGGCGATCTGGCGTGGAAAGCGGGTTTCATCGCCAGGGACAGCGAGGGGAAACCCACCGGCTGGGCCGGCCAGGACCCGGTTCACCTGCACGCCAAGGATGACGAGAAGGTGTTCCTGATCGGCGACATGATAGACCAGGCTTCCCCGCTCTTCGGCCATTACCCCAAGACCGGCCAGATGGCCAGCCGCCAGGGCCGCATCGCCGCCAGCGAGATTGCCGCACGAGCCAGGGGCGTGGCGCCGGAAAAGCTGCTCCCGGACAGCGCCTGCTACGTGTTTACCCGGATTGAACCGATGGAAATGACCCGCGTCGAATCCCGTTACAAATTCCGCGGCGACGGCCTCATCGTCCAGACCGTCAGGCAAGTCCACGACCCGAACCCGAGGGGAGAGGATCTCCAGTGGGCAAAGGCCATGTTCGGGGAATTCCTGGCRTTCAAAGAGCGGTGAACCGCTCACCGCTCACTGCTCACTGTTCACCAATCCCTCAATGCCTGGCATAGACGCTGGCTTTGCCGTTTGGMGCCACCAGCAGGGTATCGTACAGCTCGCGCTGGGGCTCGCGCTCCGAGCTTGCCGCATCGACGATCGTGCAGCCGGCCTCGCATGAAGGGTCGCCCCCCTCGAAGCCCGGCGCCCCGAGCGGCAAGCCCGGGACGGCCAGGCCGCGGGCGCGCGGCTTCTCGCGCAGCAGCTGCTTGATGTCCTCAGCCGGGACATGCCCCTCGACAAAGTAGCCGCCCACCTGCGCGGTCAGCACGGATGCCACCTTCGGAGGAACGCCAAGCCGCCTCTTGAGCGCCGCCATGTCAGGCGTGGCCTTGAAGGTCACGGAGAAGCCGTTCTCCATCAGGTGGTAGGCCCATTCCATGCAGGCCAGGCAGGGGTCCGGCCCGTAAATCACGACCGGCGGCAAGTCCTTCTTTTCAGCCGCCTGCGCACCGTGCAGCAACAATGCCAGAAAAGCTGCAATAAAAATCCGTTTCAGCATTCTTGTGGCCTTATTTATTTGTTGCGAATATAGCGCGCGTCGTCGAAGGTCGCCACCCATTGCGGGCGGTACACCACCAGCAAGGTCAGCATCATGCCGCTGAGCAGGGCCTCCGACCAGCCCATGAGCAGGAAATAGGGCAGATAATTGCTGCTCAGGTAATCCGCCGTGTAGGCGCCGG
>PQAG01000151.1 GCA_003104895.1 Nitrosomonadales bacterium | reverse complement strand
ACGGTGCCGAACAGGCCGATGAACGGCGCGGATGACGCCACCGTGGCGAGAAAGCTCTGGCCGAATTCCAGGAGTGACTTGTCTTCCTCGATGGCACGTTTGAGCGCCCGGGTCAGCCATTCGTCCGGTGCGCCCGAGTCGATCAGGCTCGTGGCGGGACAGGCGCCGCCGCTTTTGCAGCGGCTATGCTGCTCGATGGCGGTAAAGCCGTGATGAACCAGGTGAGAAAAGGGATCAATCGCGCCCTGCTCGCGGATGCGGCCCGCCACGGCTTCCAGGTTGGGCGCTTCCCAGAAGGCGTCGAGAAAGGACCGGCTTTTTCCCCGCATCCTGAACAGGCGTATGCCCTTGGTGACGATCAGATACCAGGTTCCGGCGGACATGATCAGCATCACGCCAAGGATGAATCGCGCCACGCCATCGGCGTGGGTCAGAAAGTGGGCAAGCCCTAATGATTGGTCCATATCAATCTCCTAAATTAAAATCAATGGGGACAAGCACCCACGCGCCGACGGCCTCGTCGCCACGGCGTGCGGGAATAAATTTCCAGCGCCAGACGGCGTCCTGCGCCGCCTGGTCGAGTCTGGGCGAGCCGCTGCTTGCCTTGACCTGAATCTGGGAAGGTTTGCCGCTGGGCTCGACATAAACACGCAGTATGGTTTTCCCCGATTCTTCCAGACGCCGCGACATGGCCGGGTAAACCGGCGCCGGGTTGTGCAGGTAATCCGCGTCGAAGCGGGGCTCTGTGGCAACAGGCGAGGGCGTGGCGGGCGCCGGCGGCGCCTTGGCCAGCGGAACCTCGCTGGCGGTGCTGGGTGCGGAAGTTTCCGCTGCCAGCACCTGCTGCTGAGGCGCGGGCTGCTGGCTGGGCTGCGGAACCGGTTGCCTGGCCACTGGCTTGGGGATCGGCGGGGCGGTTTCCTGTGGCTTGAGAGGCTCCGGCGGGATGACATGCACCATCAGCGTCGCCATTTGCGGTGGCAGCTTGACCACGTCCAGCGAAACCAGCAGGGCGATTGCCGCGATATGCAGCCCCGCTATGGCCAGTATCCCTGGCACGGATATGCGCGCTTCACGGCCGTAAAATCCCTGGGATGATTGGCTTAGGTTCATGCTGGTCTCATTTCTCCCTGCTTAAATCGATTAGAATATTCATGGTTGCCCTTTAAAAATATACAAATGAGAATGGTTATCAATATTATTGATATTGAGAACCATTGTCAATAAGGAATTTTCTTTAGATGTTGATCCGTCTGTTGCAAATGGCTTTAGTCGCCGCGCTGCTGTCCGGTTGCGCCACCCAGCCTGAAACCCCGCCGCCCCAGCCTCAGCGCGCGCAGCCGCCGAAAATCGCGCTGGCGCTGGGCGGTGGAGCGGCGCGCGGGTTTGCTCATGTGGGCGCGATAAAAGCCCTGGAATCCCACGGTATCGTTCCTTCCATCGTGGCGGGAACCAGCGCGGGCAGCGTGGTGGGTGCCCTTTATGCAGCCGGGTATAACGGTTTTGAACTGCAGAAAATCGCTTTTCAGCTCGATGAGAGCAGCGTGGGCGACTGGACCCTGCCGGACCGGGGGTTCATCAAGGGCGAGCAATTGCAGAATTTTGTTAACCGCGCCTTGCACAACAAGCCGATCGAGCGTCTGGGAAAAACATTTGCKGCTGTGGCAACCGATCTTGGCAACGGGGAAATGGCGGTTTTCCGGCGCGGCAATGCAGGTGCGGCGGTGCGTGCTTCCAGCAGCGTGCCGGGCATTTTTCAGCCGGTCAGCATCAATGGRCGTGAATATGTCGACGGTGGCCTGACCAGTCCGRTTCCGGTCAAGATGGCGCGCAGCCTTGGAGCGGACGTAGTTATCGCAGTCGATATCTCCAGCAGGCCAAAATATGCCAAGGTGAGCGATAGCGTGGATGTGCTGCTGCAGACCTTCAGTATCATGGGGCAGACGATAGGCCAGTACGAACTGGCCGGTGCGGATGTGGTGATTCGCCCGGACACCGGGACGATAGGCTCAACGGATTTCGAGCAGAAACATCAGGCCATCATGGAGGGGGAGAAGGCTGCGCTTGCCGCGCTGCCGCTTATTCGTTCAGCAATCCAGAGGGCAGCTGCAAGACAAGGAGGCGACGCGCGCCGTTGAAACGCTGCACCCAGTATTTGTCCTGCATGCTGACCACTTCGACGCCGCCGCCTGAGCTGGGCGCATGGATGAAGCGGTTATTYCCGACATAGATGCCTACATGGGAAAAGGAGCGTTTCAGGGTGTTGAAAAATACCAGATCGCCKGGCTTCAACTCGTCCGGGGCAATTTTCTTGCCCAGGCGGCTCATGGCCAAGGCATTGTGGGGCAGGGAAAGACCCGCCATCTGGCTGAACACGTGACGGACATAGCCGCTGCAATCAAAGCCCGTGGAGGGCTGGCCGCCGCCGTACTTGTAATTGATGCCAATCAGGTTCATGGCGTAATTGAGCATGTCCGAGACCCCGGCAATATGGCGGGTCTCAAGGGTGCTTGGGGTGGCATCGGGAGCAGGAGCGGTTTCGGCCGCTTCCTGGGCCATGGCGGAACTGGCTGTCAGCAGCAGAAGGCCGATGATTGTGTTTTTATTTAATTCCATGGGGGCGTAATCTATCCGGAAAGCATGCTGTTGTAAAGGCTGAAAATGCTTTAACCTAACAAACATAGCATCTTCATTCTAAAGGAGAACCATCATGAGCCAGCCTATGACGACACAAGAGATTGTTACTGCCGCCAGCGCGTCCATGCAGGGTGAGGGCGACATCCGGACTCGTGTGCATGACCTGACCCTGCGCGCCTTGCGCGAGCGGCGTCTGGAAGCATCCGAGGTCCGCGCCGTTGTCCGTTCCGTGGCAGAGGGCGTGAGCCTGGGCGCGGAGCGGCGCACTGGAGAGGTGAGGGAGGCGCTGACGGCGGCGATTTCCGGCCTTGACGCAGCCCTGCTCAAGGCGGCGCAGGCAACACACCTGGCGCTGCAGGAAATGATCTCGCAGGGCAAGGATTTCACGGCACAGGACCTTCAGCCCGCGCTGGAAGACCTGAAAATCACTGAGCAGGCTTTTCTCGATACCCTCAACCAGGTGGCCGAGGCCACGGGGGGCAGGATCAAACAGGAATTTAAGGCCGCTGTGGACCATGCACGCAATTCCGGCACCGGCACCGGCGCCACCGTCAAGGCCAGCCTGAGCGAGCTGAGTGGCCGCATTTCCGCCACTTTGCAGGCAGGCAAATCGAGCGGCCAGGAAGCGGCGCAGACTGTCACCAGCCGTCTGGCGGCGCTTGCAAGCGGTATCCTGGCCGGCATGGCGGATGCCTTGCATGAGAAGTCCCAGAAAAAATAGACATAACGTCATGCTGCTGGAAACACTGCATGTGATGCGGGACATTTCCCGTCTGCATGAAATCACCACGGTCTTCATCCGCTATGGCTGGGGAGACGTAGCGCGCCGCCTCGGCATCATTGGCGTGCTGGAACGCGCCGGGCGCATCCTGCACTGGAGCGAGACCGACGAGATCATGCATCTCGAACCAGCTGTTCGGGTGCGCCGTGCACTGGAAGAACTGGGACCGACTTTCGTCAAGCTGGGACAGGTGCTGGCCACCCGGGTGGATATGTTTCCACCCGGCTGGATCGCTGAATTCGAAAAGCTGCAAAGTAACGTACCGCCGGTTCCATTTGATGATTTGTTGCCGGAGCTGGTGAATGCGCTGGGGGCATCACCCCTGGAAATTTTTCTGGAAGTGCAAACCGAGCCGGTCGCAGCCGCTTCCATCGCCCAGGTTCATCTGGCCAAATTGAAGGATGGCACCGAAGTTGTTCTGAAAATCCGCCGCCCCGGCATTCGTCAGAAAATCGAGGCCGATCTGCGTATCCTGACCCAGATTGCGCATCTGCTCGAATCAGAGATCCCAGAAATGCGGCATTACCAGCCGGCACAGGTCGTCTCGGAATTCACCCGTTCCCTGCGCCGCGAACTGGATCTGGCGCTGGAAGCCCGCAACATCGAGCGTTTCGCCCAGAATTTTGCCGGTGATGAAACGGTCGTCATCCCCACCGTCTACTGGGAATGGACCAGTGAAATCATGAATGTGCAGCAGCGCATTGCCGGCATTCCCGGCAACGACCTTGCCGCAGTCGATGCGGCGGGGATGGACCGCAAGCTCTTGGCGGCGCGTGGCGCCGATGCAGTGCTCAAAATGATCCTGGTCGACGGCTATTTTCATGCCGACCCCCACCCCGGCAACGTCTTTTACCTGCCCGGCAACCGCCTGGCCATGCTGGATTTCGGCATGGTGGGCAGGTTGTCGCATGACAGGCGCAACCAGATCGTGGATTTGCTGTTGGCGCTTGCACGGTGCAGCGAGGAGGGGATGCTGGACGTGCTGCTTGAATGGACTGGCGATGACGCTGTGGATGAAATGAAACTGGCCGCAGAGGTGGGCGACCTGGTGGTCAATTACGAAAATGTCCAGCTCAAGGACATCAGGCTGAGCTCCCTGCTGCAGGAAGTCACCATGATCGTGCGCGAGCATTCCCTGACGCTGCCGCCGGATTTGACCCTGCTGTTCAAGGCATTGATTACGCTGGAAGGTTTCGGGCGCCAGCTGGACCCGGAGTTTCATCTCATCAGCCACCTCACGCCTTTTGTCGAGCGCGTGATCAGGGAGCGCTACATGCCTTCTGCCCTGCTGAAACGGGGGCGGCGTAATTTCAACGAACTGTATGGTTTCGTCACAAATCTGCCGCGCGATATCGGCCGGCTGATAAGGGAAGTGCGCCAGGGAAGATTCAGGATTGACCTGGACCTGAAGCGGCTGGACCATTTCGGGCAACAGATCGACCGCAGCACCAACCGCCTGACCATGGCCATCATGACCGCTTCGCTGGTGATCGGCTCCTCCATCGTCATGACCGTGGAAGGCGGCCCGACCATGTTTGGCCTGCCGCTATTCGGCCTGCTCGGATTCCTGCTGGCTTTTTTCAACAGCGTGTGGATCATCATTTCGATCTGGCGCTCGAACCGGCATTGACCCGGCAATTCCGGTAAACTTCGCACCCTTAAAACCTTTACACGCTCACGACGTTTCAACGTCCTTGCCCGATTTCCCATGCCCGATCTGGACCAGATATTTTCCGAAAGCGGCCCGCTTGCCCAGGCGGCTGAGGGCTACCGCCTGCGTCCGCAGCAGCTGGAGATGGCCCATGCCATTGCCGGGGCTATCGAGAAGCACGAGGTTCTGGTGGCCGAGGCCGGCACGGGAACGGGCAAGACATTTGCCTATCTGATCCCGGCGCTGCTTTCCGGCGGCAAGGTGATCGTTTCCACCGGCACCAAGACCCTGCAGGACCAGCTTTTCAACCGCGATATTCCGGCCGTGCGCGATGCCCTCCAGGTGCCGGTCACGGTGGCAATGCTCAAGGGGCGTGCCAATTATGTCTGTCACTACCATCTGGAGCGGGCGCGCAATGAGGGGCGCTTTTTCAATCGCGAGGACGTCAAATATCTGCCGCTCATCGAGCGCTACGCCAAGGTCAGCGCCGACGGGGATAAAAGCGGGCTGGGCGCGGTGCCGGAAGATGCCGGCATCTGGCCCTTCGTCACCTCCTCGCGCGACAACTGCCTGGGCCAGGAGTGCGCCCACCACAAGGACTGCTTCGTGCTCGATGCGCGCCGCCGCGCCCAGGCCGCGGATGTGGTGGTGGTCAATCATCACCTCTTTTTTGCCGATGTGATGCTGCGCGACGAGGGCCTGGCGGAACTGCTGCCGGCCAGCAATACCGTCATTTTCGACGAGGCCCACCAGCTGCCGGAAACGGCCAGCCTGTTCTTCGGCGACAGCTTGAGCACCAGCCAGATTCTTGAGCTGGCGCGTGACAGTCTGGGGGAGGCGCTGACCTCGGCAAAGGATTTCACCCCTTTGCCGGATGCCACGGCGGCGCTGGAAAAGGCCGCGCGAGATTTGCGCCTGGTGTTTTCGCAGGATTCCGGCCGTATGCCGGTACAGCGGGCGCAGGCACTGCCTGCTTTCAATGATGCCCTGGCAAAAATGGGCGGCCGGCTGGACGACTTGGTCAAGCTGCTGGAATCGCAGGCGGAACGCAGCGAAGGGCTGGAGCACTGCTGGCAGAGAGGCCAGGAACTGGCCGGCAAGCTGCGTCACTGGCAGGATGAATCCGGCCTGGATTTCGTGCGCTGGGTGGAGGTGTTCAGCCATGCGCTGCAGCTGAACGCAACGCCCCTGTCGATTGCGGAAATTTTCAGCAAACAGCTCGCTGGCCAGCCCCGTGCCTGGATTTTTACTTCCGCCACGCTGGCGGTGAAGAAGGATTTCAGTCACTACCAGGGACAGATGGGGCTGCTGGATGCGGCCACCGGCTACTGGGAAAGCCCCTTCGACTACGAAAAACAGGCCATCCTGTACGCACCCCAGGGCCTGCCCGACCCCAACAGCGGCGGCTATACCGCGTCCGTCGTGGCGGCCGCCCTGCCGGTGATCCGCGCCAGCGGCGGGCGGGCATTTGTGCTGTGTACCAGCCTGCGCGCCATGCGCGAGGCGCACGGCCTGCTCCGGGAGGCGTTCGACAAGGAGGGGCTGGATTTCCCGCTGCTGCTGCAGGGCGAGGGCTCGCGCACCGAATTGCTGGAACGCTTCCGCAAGCTGGGCAACGCGGTGCTGGTGGCCAGCCAGAGCTTCTGGGAAGGGGTGGACGTGCGCGGCTCTGCCTTGTCGCTGGTGATCATCGACAAGCTGCCGTTCTCGCCGCCGGATGATCCGGTGCTGGCGGCGCGCATCGAGAAAATCAACCGCGAGGGGCGCAATGCTTTCATGGAATACCAGCTGCCGCATGCGGTCATCACCCTGAAGCAGGGGGCGGGGCGCCTGATTCGCGACGAGACCGACCGCGGCGTGCTGATGATCTGCGACCCGCGCATGATCACCAAGACCTACGGCAAGCGCATCTGGCAAAGCCTGCCGCCGATGAAGCGCACGCGCGAGCTGAAGGAAGTGGAAGCGTTCTTCAATCAAGCCGCCTCTCATGGCGAGGCTGCGCCCCCTTGCACGCTAACCCTCTCTCCAACTCTCTCCCGGAGGGAGAGAGGACGATCGTTCCCTCCCCCGCAAGCGGGAGAGGGTTAGGGAGAGGGTAACAACAGCAATGAAGCGGATTTGGGTAAAATGCTGTCTCCTTCTGCTGCTTGTTGGCGCTGGAAATGCGGGAGCGCAGCCTGTCGCGGAGGCCAGGGTATACCTGCAAAGCTCTCGCCTGGCCGGTTTCAAGTACTACGAGGGGCGCAAGCTGTGGCCGCAATTGCGCGTGGGCGATGCCCTGACGCTGGTGCGCGAGGCGGATAATCCCTACGACGGCAATGCCATCGCCGTGGAGTGGCAGGGCCGCAAGCTGGGGCATGTGCCGCGCGCGGACAACGCCGCACTGGCGCGCTTCATGGATCACGGTCAGCAGCTGGAAGCGCGCATCAGCGCACTACCGAAGGAGAAGCGGCGCGGACGCTGGATTGAATTTGAAGTTTACATGGATCATTGATGAAGCTGCTGGCGCTCGATACCTCGACCGAAAACTGCTCCGTCGCCCTGTGGCTGGACGGGGAGGTGCTTTCGCGCCAGGAGCTGGCCGGGCAGCGCCATTCGGACCTGATACTGCCGATGCTGGAAGACCTGCTGGGCGAGGCCGGCATCACGCTCAAGTCGCTGGATGGCATTGCATTTGGCGAGGGGCCGGGCTCCTTTACCGGCCTGCGCATTGGCTGCGGCGTGGCGCAGGGCCTGGCTCTGGGCGCGGACCTGCCGGTGCTGGGAATATCCACCCTGCTGGCGCTGGCGGCTGCCGCGCCTGGCGACAGGGTGCTGGCCTGCCTCGACGCCCGGATTGGCGAGATTTATCATGCCGCCTATGAAAAGCAGCAAGGCGTCTGGCATGCCGTCAGCGAGCCCAGCCTGTGCTACGCCAAGGACGCGCCGGACCTTCCCGGCGCCGGATGGATTGGCGCCGGCAGCGCCTTTGCGGCTTATGCCGAGGCGCTGCAGCAACGCTACGGGGAACTGCTGCTGTCCTTTGACGGCAGTGTCTACCCCCAGGCTCGGGATATGGTGAAGCTGGCAGCACCCCTGTTCGGGCAGGGCCTGGGTGGGGATGCCGCGCTGGCGGCGCCGCTTTATATTCGCAACAAGGTTGCGATGAAAACGGTCGAAAGAGCATGAACGCCCAGCTCAAGAATTACCAGAGACCCATGCTCCGGCCCATGCGCTCCGATGACGTGTCAGCCGTGTTTTCGGTCGAGCAGAAAATTTACCAGTTCCCCTGGACCCTCGGCAATTTCACGGACTCTCTCAGCGCCGGTTACAGTTGCTGGGTCTACGATTTCTGCGGCCAGCCCATCGGCTACGCCATCCTGATGATTGCCGCGGGCGAGGCGCATTTGCTCAATCTGGGGATTGCCCGCGACTGGCAAAGCCAGGGCCTGGGCCGCAAGTTCTTGCGCCACTTGATCGACGTGGCGCGGCAGGACAGGGCGGACATGATGTTTCTCGAAGTGCGCCCTTCCAACCGGAAGGCCATCGAGCTTTACCTCAGCGAGGGCTTCAATGAAATCGGCCTGCGCCGCAACTACTATCCGGCCGCCAATGGCCGCGAGGACGCCATCGTGATGGGGGCATCCCTCTAATGCCGCGCCAGGACGTGCTGCGGGAGCTGGATTTGTGGCCGCTGTGGCGGCTGCGCGCTGCCAGTGCGCCTGTGTCCTCAGAAATCACTGACGCTGCCATTCCTTTGCCTAATGTGCCGGTGGCTCGCCGCGAAGCCATCCTGCGCATGGATTGGGCCGGTCTCAAGGCGGCCGTTTCCGGCTGCACGGCCTGCCAGCTGCATGAAACCCGCACCCAGACGGTTTTCGGCGTCGGCGACGAGCAGGCCGGCTGGCTGCTGGTGGGAGAGGGACCGGGCGCGGAGGAAGACAAGCTGGGCGAGCCGTTTGTCGGGCAGGCGGGCAAGCTGCTCGACAACATGCTGGCGGCCATCAGCCTGCAACGTGGCCGGAATGTTTATATCGCCAAYACCGTCAAATGCCGTCCGCCCGGAAACCGCAATCCCGAAGCGGATGAAGTGGCMGCKTGCGAGCCTTAYCTGACGCGCCAGATCGCGCTGATCCGGCCCAAACTGATCCTTGCRCTCGGCAAAGTGGCGGCGCAGCGGCTGCTTGAAACGGACGCATCCATCGCCAGTTTGCGCGGCAGGCTGCACCAGGCGCAGGGCATTCCGCTGATCGTGACCTACCATCCCGCCTATCTGCTGCGCAACCTGCCGGACAAGGCCAAGGCGTGGGAAGACCTGTGCTTTGCCGTGCGCACCATGCAAGGCTTGCAAAGCACCGCACAGGACGCATCTTGAACTTGCTCAATACCGAGGAGACTTTCATGCGCAAACTGCTGTCATCATTGGTGATTCTGGTTGCCATTCTTTCCCTGCAGGGCTGCGGCTACAACACGCTGCAATCGACCGACGAACAGATCAAGGCCAGCTGGGCGGAAGTATTGAACCAGTACCAGCGCCGTGCCGATCTGGTGCCCAACCTGGTGAATGTGGTCAAGGGCTATGCCGCCCACGAGAAGGATGTGCTGACCCAGGTAACCGCCGCCCGGGCCAAGGTGGGATCAATCCAGGCATCCCCCGGCCTGATCAACGACGAACAGGCCTTTGCGCGATTCCAGGCAGCACAGGGCGAAATGACCAGCGCGCTCTCCAGATTGCTGGTGGTGGCGGAAAATTATCCGCAGTTGAAGGCGGATGGCGCGTTCCGCGATCTCCAGGCGCAGCTCGAAGGCACCGAGAACCGCATCACCGTGGCGCGCAACCGCTACATCAAGGCGGTGCAGGAGTACAACGTCACGGTGCGCTCCTTCCCCAGCAATCTGACCGCCATGATGTTCGGCTTCAAGACCAAGCCCAGCTTCACGGTCGAAAACGAGAAGGAAATTTCCCAAGCGCCCAGGGTGGACTTTGGCGCGCCTGTTCCAGCTCAGAAATAAAGCATGTCTGCTGCAAGCCTGTGGCGGTTCTTTTTCGCTGCCTGGCTGACGCTTGGCGCCAGCCTTGCGCTGGGCGAAGTGGCCGTGCCACCTTTGCAGGCGCGCGTGACCGACCTCACCGGCACCCTGACGGCGCAGCAAGCCAGCGAACTCGAA
The DNA here is from genome assembly GCA_003104895.1 of Nitrosomonadales bacterium. Taxonomy (GTDB): domain Bacteria; phylum Pseudomonadota; class Gammaproteobacteria; order Burkholderiales; family Sulfuricellaceae; genus Sulfurimicrobium. The sequence continues at coordinate 4,713 of PQAG01000151.1, read as the reverse complement.
TCCCTGCTGCGGGATTTCGAGGCACGAAAGGGGAGCCAGCTTGCCGTACTCATGCTCCCCACGACCCAGCCGGAAACGATCGAGCAATACTCCATGCGCGTTGCCGAGCAGTGGAAGCTGGGGCGCAGGGGCGTGGACGATGGCGCGCTGATGCTGATTGCCAAGCAGGACCGGAGCATGCGCATTGAGGTGGGCTATGGCCTCGAAGGCGCGCTCCCCGATGCGGTGACGAAACGCATCGTCAGCGAAGTGATGACGCCCTATTTCAGGCAGGGTGATTTCTACGGCGGCATCCGCGCCGGCGTCGGGCAGACCATCAAGGTGATCGAAGGCGAGCCGCTGCCCCGGCCGGCCGTGAAGGCTGGCGCCAGGACTGAGCTGAGTTTCTTCGATGACATTCTGCCGCTGGCCATGCTGTTCATTATTGTGGCGGGCGGCATGTTGCGCGCTTTTTTCGGCCGGTTCCTCGGCGGCTTCGTGGCCGGTGGCGTTGCTTTCTTCGGCGCCTGGCTGTTGCTCGGCTCTTTCGTGACCGCACTGGTCATCGCCCTGATCGTGTTGCTGATTACCATGTCCGGCAGTGGCCGGGGCGGCCCCTTCACCGCCGGGAGCGGTGGTTTTGGCGGGGGCGGCAGCAGCGGTGGCGGGTTTTCGGGTGGCGGTGGCGGTTTTGGCGGTGGAGGCGCCTCGGGGCGATGGTGAGAATTCTGAGGCATCTTTTCATGCCCCCCTGGCTGGCTGGGCGCCATTTTCCCCGCGCCGCAATGGCTCGCATCGAGCACGTGATCAGCGAATCCGAGGCGGTTCACATGGGGGAAATTCGCTTCGCCGTGGAAGCGGCATTGGATTTCTGGCCGCTCATGCGCGGCCAGAAGGCCAGGGAGCGGGCACTGGAAGTGTTTTCCCAGTTAAGGGCATGGGACACCGAACACAACAGCGGGGTGCTCATTTATCTCCTGCTTGCCGATCGTGATGTCGAAATCGTTGCTGACAGGGGCATAGACGCCAAAGTGGGCAGTGCAGAATGGGAGCGCATCTGTCAGCAGATGGAAGCTGCGTTTCGCGCAGGGCGATTCGAGGAGGGTGTGTTGGATGGCATCCAGGAAATAACGGTCTTGCTGGTGCAGCATTTCCCCATCAGGGCCGAAAACCCCAATGAGTTGTCCGACCGGCCAGTTGTGCTATGAGGCTACCACGCGCTGGTAACGGTGATAAATCAGCCACATTGAAAGGCTGACAAAGGCGCCGAAGGAGACGGTAATGGTGTTGATGTGCATGCCCGACTTGACCATCATCGCGTAGCCGCCGAGCAGCAGCAGAATACTGATATTCTCGTTGAAATTCTGCACGGCGATGGAGTGTCCAGCGCCCATCAGCAGGTGACCGCGGTGCTGCAGCAGGGCATTCATCGGCACCACGAAAAAACCGCCCAGCGCGCCAATCACGAACAGCAGGGCGACCGCCAAGCGCCAGTCGTTGACCAGGATCATGGCCATCACGGTGAAGCCCATCAGTATCCCGGTCGGGAGTACCTTGACGGATTTTTCCAGGGTGACGAATTTCCCCGCCACGACCGCCCCCACAGCAATACCCACTGCCACCACTGCGGTTAGCTGGGTGGCTCTTTCGAGGTCGAATTTTAGGATCAGCCCGGCCCAGGTCAGAACCACCAGGCGCAGGGTCGCACCGGCGCCCCAGAACAGGGTGGTGACGGCAAGCGAAATCTGACCCTGCGGATCGCGCCACAGCAGGATAAAGGAATGCCAGAAATCATGCAGGACATACAGAGGGTTCTTCCTGGGCAGTTTATGGTCAATCGCAACACGGGGAATGAACAGGTTGAAGATTGCCGCGCTGACGTAGAGCAGGGTGACCACAATGACCGCAAATCTGGAAACGCTGATGCTGCCTTCGATCTGCCATCCAGCGAGCAGCGAAGCGGACAGCGCCGGATTCAGGAGAATGCCGCCGATGATGGCCCCCAGCACGATGGCTGCCACCGTGGCGCCTTCCATCCAGCTATTCGCGACTACCAGCTTGCTGGGGGGGAGGTATTCGGTGAGGATGCCGTACTTGGCCGGAGAATACGCCGCCGCGCCCAGGCCCACGATGCCGTAAGCATAGAGGGGCTGCACGCCGAAAAGCATGGCCAGGCAGCCGGCAAACTTGATGCTGTTGCTGATGAACATGACCCGTCCTTTGGGGATGGCATCGGCAAATGCGCCGACAAAGGGCGCCAGCAGGATGTAGGAGACGACGAAGAACTGATGCAATACCGGGGTATGCCAGTCCGGCGCGCTGAGTTCTTTCAACAGCGCAATGGCCGCAAAGAGCAGGGCATTGTCGGCCAGAGCGGACAGGAATTGCGCCGTGAGAATGATGTAGAAGCCGAGATTCATCAGCGAATCGGCAAGTGAGAGGTTGCGGCTTGTTCCATGGGTTTCGCTTTATACCATGAAACGCGAAACACTGTCTTTGCAGTAAGACAGCTCTTAATCAGCGCACCTCGCTCAATAGCCGGTCCAGCGTGCGCCCGGCCTGTGCTGCGTAGCCGCCGCCAAAGAGATTGGCATGGTTCAGGACGTGATAGAGGTTGTACAGGGTTTTGCGTACTTCATACCCAGGATCAAGAGGAAAGGCCTCGCGGTACGCCGCATAAAAACGCGCAGGGAAGCCGCCAAACAGTTCGCTCATGGCGAGGTCGGTCTCACGGTCGCCATAGTAGACCGCCGGATCAAAAACGGCCGGCTCGCCCTGGCTGAGCATGCCGCAGTTGCCGTTCCATAAGTCGCCATGCAGCAGCGAGGGGCGAGGCGTATAGCCGGGAAAGAAGCGGTCAATCAGGGGCAGCAAACGCGCCCCCTTTTTCAGCAAGCTGCCATCAATGCCGTTCCGGGATGCCAGCCTGAGCTGGAATTCCAGCCTTTCTTCACGCCAGAAGCTTATCCAGTCATGGTGTAGCGTGTTTCTCTGGGGGGTGGCGCCAATGGTRTTGTTGATACGCCAGCCAAACTGGTCTGCAGTGTGGCTGTGCATGCATGCCAGTTGCCTCGCCAGTTGTTCGTAGGCATGGCCGCTGCAAGMCTCCATGGCGAGAAATTCCAGCACCAGGTAGGAAGCATGCGCGGAAGTGCCGTGGCAAACGGGGGCAGGCGCGCGGATTGCGCCGCAGCCAATGATTTCCTGCAATCCGGCGGCTTCARCTGCAAACATCGCGTGGCATTCGCGCGCGTTGGTTTTGACAAAGTAATCCATTCCGCCGCCGGAAATGCGATAGGCCGCATTGATGCAGCCGCCACCCAGCGGGACGCGCGCAGCTGACATGAATGGCTGCCCCGTCAGCTGCGAGATATGGGCATCGATGGCGGGCCACAGTTGAGCCATGCTGAATTGCATTGAAGGCATTCTCGCTGATTTGATCGTGTGTTAAGTTTAGCAGGCCGGTGATAACGCCCAATACATTCTAATGTAATGAATAAGGATTAAACGTGAACAGATTGATTATTATTGTTTTTGCAATTGTTTTCTATGGCTCGTCCTGGGCGGCACCCGTCATGCCTCAGCCCAAGATGGCCAAGATCAATGAGCGCGTATATGCCCTGCTCGGCCCCATGGGACAGCCGAGCGCGCACAATCAGGGCTATATGGTGAACAGCACGGTGATCATTGGCGAGCAGGGCGTGATCCTGATCGACAGCGGTTCCTCGGACGAAGTGGGAAGCCATCTCCTCAAGGCGATCGCCAAGCTGACGCCCAAGCAGGTCACCCACGTGATCAACACGCACCACCACGGCGATCACGTGCTGGGCAATAGCGTTTTCCAGGGGGCGGAGGTGATCAGTTCGGAAATCTGCCGGGAGATGGTGAACAAGACCGGCCACGAATGGATCGCACTGATGGAAGACCTGGTCGGGCACAAGCTGCCCAATACCCGGCCGGTGCCGGCCACAGTGACGTTCGCGGGCGAAAACGCCAGGGCAGAGCGCACGATTCAGGGCGTCAAACTGTTGTTCTGGATACCAAAAGGTTCGCATACAGTGGGCGACATGATGGTGTATCTGCCGGATGACAAGATACTGGCGGGCGGCGACATCCTGGTCAATCGCACCATTCCGGTGATGCGCGATGCCATGGTGAAAAACTGGCTGGGCACGCTGGAGCAGGTTCAGTCATTCGACGCCAGAACCATCGTGCCCGGCCATGGCCCGCTGATGAAGCTGGAAGATGTGAACAGGCTGGAGCGCCAGATGGCTAGGTTTTATGCCGGCATTGAAGCGGGGTACAAGAAGGGCCTGAGCGACAGCGAAACGCGCAAGACGCTGGATGTGCGGGAATGGAAAAAGCTGGAAGGGTTTGACGCCAATATCGGCAGCAACGTCAGCCGTGCCTATCTGGAAGTCGAGCAGGCGAGTTTCTGAGCAGACTAAGGGGCACCCTGAAGTGCCCCATTGCCGATTAGTCCGTCAGTTTGCGCGCTTCGGCCACCTGGCCGCGGTAGGCGTCGAAAATGTTGCGCAGGGCATCGGCCATGGTGACCCGGGGTTTCCAGCCCAGTTCGCGCATGGTGTTCTCGATTTTCGGCACGCGATTCTGCACGTCCTGGTAGCCCTTGCCGTAATAGTCGGCTGAAGTGACCTCGAGCATTTTCACTTTCCTGGCGCTGTCCCGGTATTCCTCATAGTCCATGGAAAGATCCAGCATCATCTGCGCCAG
>PQAG01000150.1 GCA_003104895.1 Nitrosomonadales bacterium | reverse complement strand
TGTTGAAATCATGGGCCGCGGCTATGCCTGGCTGGACACCGGCACCCACGAGTCGCTGCTGGAGGCCGGCCAGTTCATCGCCACACTGGAAAACCGCCAGGGGCTAAAGGTGGCCTGTCCCGAAGAAATCGCCTATCGGCAAAAATGGATCGATGCCGCGCAACTGGACAAACTCGCACGCCCGCTTGCCAAGAATGGCTATGGACAATACCTGATGCGCGTACTCAAGGAAAAAGTGTTTTGATGAGGGGCAAGGGGCAAGGGGAGGGTGTTATGGCGCGAGCGGAAGAAATTTCGCATATGCTACACAGCCTGACCCGCACCGTCCGTTCCAGAACCAAATAAGCTTCGGCTATGTGCAAAACAAGGTTGGATTGCTCCAAGTCGATCATGGATAGCTGACGTTGGACTTGGTTGGAAGTGGATGCCAAGGGCAAATGAATCGACTTGCCAAATTAACCTACTAGGTTATAATAATCGTATGGAAAAAGGTACGCCTCATTGCAAGCTGCCGGAGGTGAAGGCGTTGGTCAAAAATGGCAAAGTGAGAGCCACGGCCAGTGCATACGATGGCGCACACGAACTAGGTATCTTCGACCTGGCTGGAATGTGTGATGTTGTCTTGACGCTAACACCTTCCGGCTTTTACAAGAGTATGACCACGCACGCTGACCATACAATCTGGCAGGACGTGTACCACGCGAAAACAGCCAGTGGTGATGAGGTTTATCTGAAGCTGACCGTCGTTGACGGTGTGTTGATCGTTTCCTTCAAGGAGCTATGACCATGAAATGCCCCGTTTGTGGTGAGGCGGAACTAATCCACGACACTCGTGACTTGTCTTACACCTACAAAGGCGAAGTCACCACGATTCCTTCGGTGACGGGCGACTTTTGCCCGGCGTGCAGCGAGGTGGTGTTGAATCGGGAGCATGGCGACCGGTACGGCGAGTTGATTGGTCAGTTCCAGCGTCAGGTGAACGCTGCTTTCGTTGATCCAGACTACATTGCAAAGGTGCGCAGAAAACTCGATCTTGATCAGCGCCAAGCGGCCGAAATATTCGGCGGCGGCATCAATGCTTTCTCGCGCTATGAAAATGGCAAGACAAAGCCGCCGCTGGCTCTGGTGAAACTGCTCAAGGTGCTGGATCGTCACCCCGACTTGCTCAACGAGGTGAGAGCCGCTTGAGCAAAGAACTGTGAACCCAACCTTGGAATGCACAATACAGCGAGTTCCCCGGTCTAGCCTTGCGCGGTGATTTCAGCCTCAGAATGCAAATAGCCTAAACTTCAAACTTCGCATCCTGCCTTTTGAACCTTGAACCTTGTATCTAAAAAATGAAAGCCACACCTTTATCCATCCCCGACGTCGTCCTCTTCGAACCCCAAGTGTTCGGGGACGATCGCGGCTTCTTTTTCGAGAGCTTCAACCAGCGCCAGTTCGAGCAAGCCATCGGCAGAAAGGTTGGCTTTGTTCAGGATAACCATTCCAGGAGCGCCAGGAATGTTTTACGGGGCTTGCATTACCAGATTCAGCAGCCGCAAGGAAAACTGGTGAGAGTGGTGCACGGCGAAGTATTTGACGTGGCTGTCGATATCCGCAAAAGCTCGCCCACCTTTGGCCAATGGGTCGGCGAAGTGCTCTCGGCGGAAAACAAGAAACAACTCTGGATTCCAGAAGGATTCGCACATGGCTTTGTCGTGCTGAGTGATTTTGCCGAGTTTCTTTACAAAACCACCGACTACTGGGCGCCGGCCCACGAGCGCAGCATTCTCTGGAACGATGCTGAACTGGCAATCTATTGGCACTGTTCGGGTGAGCCCTTGCTATCAGCCAAGGATAGGGTCGGAGTGCCGTTTCGTCACGCTGAGGTCTTTGCATGAGCTTGCATGTCACAGGCGCAAGTAACCAAGTTGTTTGTTGGCAGGCAAGCAGAGCTCACGGTGGTGTTGCACTAGGTCTATGTCTCGTTTGTGTGTTGGAGAAGCCATGAACCCACATGCAACGTTTTCCACATCACTACTGGTATTGGCCCGCAGTGTATGGCGGCACCGTGATCTCACCTTGCAACTCGCACGGCGTGAAGTGCTGGGCCGTTACCGGGGCTCTTTTTTGGGGTTGGCCTGGTCATTTTTTTATCCGCTCATCATGCTCACGGTGTACACCTTCGTGTTCAGCGTGGTGTTCAAGGCCAAATGGGGGGTGGAGACAGAAGGGGGGCATTCCAATTTTGCCGTTGTGCTCTTCGCGGGCATGCTTGTGCATGGCGTACTGGCAGAGGTGCTTGTACGTGCGCCAGGCACAGTGCTGCAAAACACCAACTATGTGAAGCGCGTGATTTTCCCGCTGGAAATCCTGCCCATCACCAATGTCATGGCAGCCGCTTTCCATATGCTGATCAGCGTGGGCGTGTTGTTGCCCGCCATATTGTTCCTGGGGGGGAAATGGCACATCACCATGCTAGCGTTGCCCTTGGTGCTGCTGCCGCTGGTGATTCTATCGCTCGGCGTGGCCTGGTTTCTGGGGGCGGTCGGCGTATTTGTGCGCGATGTGGGGCAGGTGATGAACGTGTTCACCACCATTCTGCTGTTTGTGTCCCCCGTGTTCTTTCCACTCTCGGCCATACCCGAGCGGTTCCAGTTCTTTGTGCTGCTAAACCCCCTCACATTCATCATCGAACAGGCTCGCGCCGTGCTGTTGTTCGGCCAGTGGCCCGACATGACTGGATTGGCCATTTACTCGGTGTTCAGTGTATTGGCCATGTGGCTTGGTTTCTTGGTGTTCCAGAAGATGCGCAAGGGGTTTGCTGATGTCCTCTGATATCGCCATCAAGGTGGAAAACCTCAGCAAGTGCTTCCACATCTATGACAAGCCGCGGGACAGGGTGCGGCAACTATTCGCCCGGGGCGACAAAAAATATTACCGCGAGTTTTGGGCGCTCAAGGAAGTCTCTTTTGAGATAAAAAAGGGCGAGACGGTAGGTATCATCGGCCGTAACGGTTCGGGTAAATCCACCCTGCTGCAGATTATCTGCGGGACCCTCACGCCCACCAGCGGTACAGTAGAGACGCATGGCCGGATAGCGGCCTTGCTGGAGTTGGGTTCTGGTTTCAACCCCGAATTCACCGGCCGCGAAAATGTCTATATGAACGGCGCGGTGCTGGGCCTGAGTAAGCAGGAAATCGACGCTAAATTTGACGACATAGCCGCTTTTGCCGACATTGGCGACTTCATTGAGCAGCCGGTGAAAACCTACTCCAGCGGCATGATGGTTCGCCTGGCCTTTGCGGTCATCGCCCATGTGGATGCAGACATCCTGGTGGTGGATGAGGCTTTGGCGGTAGGCGACGCGGTGTTTACCCAGAAGTGTATGCGCTTTCTGCGTGGGTTTATGCAGCGTGGGGCATTGCTGTTCGTCAGTCATGACAGCGCTGCAGTGATGGGACTGTGTTCGCTGGCGGTATGGCTGCAAACCGGCAGTATGCGCATGCTGGGCGATGCAAAGACAGTGTGCGAAGCATACTTGGCTTCAACTTACATCGCTATACACGGTGGCCAGGAGCAAATGATTGTAGCGGGTAACGGGGAGACCAAAACCAAACAAGCCATCCGTGACGTGCGCGCGGACATTATCGATCGGAGCACCTTGCGCAACGATATCCGCGTGTTCTGCTTTGATCCCGAGGCGGCTAGATTTGGCCTTGGCGGCGCCGAAATAGTAGATGTCGGTTTGTTCAACGCCGTAGGCGAGCGGATTGGTTGGGTTGTCGGGGGCGAGACAGTGCACCTGCGCATTCATTGTGTATTGCATGAACCTATGGCTAGTCCGATTGTCGGTTTCCTCGTGAAGGATAGGCTTGGGCAAGCCTTGTTTGGCGACAATACCTATCTTTCTTATGCCACCAAGCCAGTCAGTGTGGCTGGTGGCGACAATCTAACGACCGAATTTGTATTCCAGATGCCGATACTTCCTGCAGGTGATTTTACGGTGACAGTATCGATTGCCGATGGGAGCCAGCACGACCATGTGCAGCATCAGTGGATACACGATGCGATGGTATTTCAATCCGTTTCCAGCAGCGTTTGTTCCGGATTGGTTGGGATACCGATGATGGATATCTCCATGAGCAAGAAATGAATTTGCGCCAGTTTCTCACAAATTGCGCATCGTGATGTGGTACGCGGCCTCACGTCCAAGCAACGGGTAACAATAATGACCGATTTGAAAGATAGTTCTATCTATGCGGGTGACATCAATCTCAACGTTGCCAATAATTCGCATACCATTACCTTTCGCTTCATACATGAACGGCTTGCAGGCCAGGCCGCCAGCGTACTGGAAGTGGGGTGCAACACCGGCTATTTCGGCGCCGCTCTGCAAAGTTATGGTCATACTGTCTTCGGTGTCGAGTTATCCGAAACTGCTGCAGAGCAGGCAAGGCAGCGTCTGCACGAGGTCTTTACTGGCACCGTTGAAGCGTATCTCGCAACCGATGCGTACAGAGGGCAGCGCTTTGACTGCATCGTGTTTGGCGATGTGCTTGAGCATCTGCGCGACCCACAAGGCGTATTGCATGCCCTGTGCGAACGACTGAATCCCGACGGTATCGTCGTAGCCTCAGTGCCCAACATAACTCACGCGGCGGTCAGGGCAATGCTCATGAGTGACCGCTGGCAATATGCTGAACGTGGCATATTGGACAATACCCACCTGCGTTTCTTCGATAAGGTTGGTTTTGTTCGTCTGCTCGATGGGGCGGGCCTCAAGGTCGAGGCGCTGGCCACTGCGCGCGTACCGCCGGAAGCGACGGGTGTTCCCTATGAGCCGGACGTACTGGCCAATATCGCGCCCCAAATATGCGATGTTGGCGCTGAAGTATTCCAGTACGTGGTAGTGGCGCATGCCGGCTATAACAATGAACGATTTTTGTCGCCACCGTTGCGCGTGCTGATCCTCTGGCATCAGGGGCCATGGCCTTTGGGAGACATCCGCTTGTGGAATCCGCTCATGGCCTGGTCGGAACGTCATGGCGGGGAGGTGCGGGCGCGCACGATGTCCGATTTCCGCGACTGCGACATTGCCTGGGCCCAGATCATTGTAGTGCAGCGCGAGGCCAGTCCATATCTGCTTCATTCAATTATGCTCTGGCGCTCCGAGGGCAAGGCGGTGGTGTTCGATATCGATGACCTGCTCCTTGATGTGCCGGAGTTCCTCCAGGCTAGCAGGCATTACCGCATGGCCCGCCCACTCATAGTGACGGCGCTGCGCCGGGCCAACATGGTTACCACTACTACCGCCCGTCTGGCCGTGGAACTTGCGCCCCTCGCCGCGCAGACCTCCGTCATACCCAACTGCTCCATGTACTGGCAGGATGTTATCGGTCGGGAGCAGGGTACTGCAGGGCTGATCAAGTTACTTGTAGCATCTACAGATACAGTGCGGCTGGACTTCATCGTGCCAGCCTTGCGCCGTGCGCTGGAAGATGCATCGCTGAATGTTGAACTGGTGGCTATCGGTCCAACGGGAAAGTACCTGCAGGAGGCCGGACTTGCGGTGACGCATGTACCGACAATGTCGTATTCCGAATTCCTGGCCTTTGTGGCATCCCAGGGCAATGCCATTGGCATCATTCCGCTCGACGCTTCGCGTTTTAGCGCATGCAAGAGTCCCATCAAGTTCATCGACTATGCTCGTTGTGGCGTGCCTTCCATCTGCTCGGATGTACCGCCGTACAACGATGTGGTTGAGAATGACGTGAACGGCATTTTGGTGGCTAACGACGAGAACACCTGGTACTTGCAGATAAAGCGCCTGGCAACCGATTCTGCCTTGCGGGCACGCCTGGCGGCGGCGGTACAGGAGCTTGCAAAAGCACAATATTCACTGGCGGCCGCCGCGGATTTGTGGCAGCAAACACTGCAACAAGCTTTGCGCCATGCGCGTGAACATCCCGTAAAGCCGGAGACGCCTCTCATGTGGCTGCTTCGACGCATGGGGCATGTGTTACGGTTGAGTCTGTCGCCGTCGAACTACATTAAAGCGGTTCGCGTTCTGGCGCGGGAGGGGCTGAGCGGAATCTGGAAGCGTATCCGCTAGCTGTCGGACACCCCAAAATAACCACATGGATAACAAAGTGACAGTTCAGGAGACGACAGATCGTGCGCGCCCGTTGCCGCAGCCAGGATATCTTTGGTTAAGCTTGCTGGCTATGTATCTTGGCTGGCTGGCCCTAATCCCTCCGTTTCAGGTGCCCGATGAACCCGCGCACTATTTCAAAGCCACAACGCTTCTCTTACCGGATTATGTAAACGGCCAATATGGTCACCTGAGTTCAGCGAGCGCAGAGAAGCTTGTTAAACTATCTCAGTTTGACAAGATCGTAGGCAATCCTTCCGGCAAGTACGACAGCGCCCTATTCTTCTCCATACCGCTGTATCCGACGGCGGAGCCGTTCTTTTATGCATCAGCATTGCCCTACACGCCCTTGCCTTATGTGGGGTCGGGGCTAGCCTACCAGGCGGCCCAGGCGGCGGGAGCTACATTGCAGAATGCCTTCTACTCCATGCGCCTAGGCGGACTGCTGTTTGTCGCGGTTATTCTTTGGTTTGCCTATCGCAACTCCCCGGCCGTGGTGCTGGTTCTTTCGCCCCTAATGGCGGTGCCCATGGTGGTCAATCAGGTGATTGGTATCAGCGCGGATGGTTACAGCCTTGCGGTCACGGTGCTGTTTCTGGCCGTAGTGCATGGCACCGTGCAGGGGCGATCGCTGTCTCTCATGGTGCTACCCTGGGTGGTGTTTGCTTTTATGAGCGTGAAACCGGTCTATTTTCCGCTGCTGCTGTTGCTACCCTATGCGTTGTTCAAACAAGGCAAGGGCTTAAAATGGGCGTATCGTCTGGCCGTGGTGGTTTCACTACTTGCTGGACTGGGTCTGCAGCATTTCTACCTCACGCACAAGACGGCCAATCCGGCATCTACCATGGAGGCGGTATTCCAGCCAGACAAGCAGTTCCAGTATATTCTCAACCACCCACTCGACTATGCCGGTACCTTGGGCAGGACATGGGCGATCAATAAGGAACACTACAAGGCCAGCCTGTTCGGCAATGTGGGCTGGCTGGATACGCCCGCCTCACCGAGATTGATGATGGCCTTCCAATGGTTCATGTTGCTTCATTTGGTCTTTACCGCAGGGTATTACCTCAGGGACCGGCGCGCCGTGTTGAATGCCACCGCGGGCGCGGTGCTGGTGGTGCTACCTTCCGTACTGCTGGTGTTCACCTCTATGTACGTGTTCTGGACGCCCTTGTGGGGCGATGTCATCGAAGGGGTACAAGGCAGGTATTTCCTGCCCATTCTGATGGCCCTGGCGGCCTTGCCGGTAATATTTGCCAACCGTGAGGGTGTGGTTATTGCCAGTGAACGCATGCAACTTGGTTACTACCTGGCAATGATCTTTGTGATGGCGCTCGCCCTCATTTATGCGGTGACCCAGGTCTATCCGCGCTTCTACGGGGCTTGAATTGAACACCATGAATCCTATCGCTCATCAGGCCGTTATCCCCAACATGACCATTGCCATCGTCATACCCTCATACAAGGTGCGCGAGCACATCGCCAATGTGATTGCGGCGATCCCGCCCTATTGCCACCTGATCTATGTGGTGGACGATTGTTGCCCGCAGCAAACCGGTGAGTTCGTGACTGCGAATGTGCGTGACCCGAGGGTGCGGGTGGTGTGCAACGAGCGCAATCGCGGCGTAGGAGGGGCGGTAATGGCCGGTTACCAGGCGGCTATCTCCGACGGGGCAAAGGTCATTGTGAAGATCGACGGGGATGGGCAAATGGAGCCATCTTTGGTGTCGCGCTTTATTGAGCCCATTCTTCAGGGGCAGGCAGATTACACCAAGGGCAACCGCTTTTACGATTTGACGAACATTGGCCGCATGCCACCACTACGCCTGTTAGGCAATGCTGTGCTGTCATTCATGGCCAAGTTTTCCACGGGCTACTGGGACGTGTTCGACCCCACAAATGGGTATACCGCCATTCATGCCGACGTGGCGCGTCACTTGCCGCTCAGCAAAATAAGCCAGCGCTATTTCTTCGAGACAGACATGCTGTTCCGATTGAACACCCTTCGGGCGGTAGTGGTGGATGTGCCGATGGATGCGGTGTATGGTGACGAAAAGAGCAATCTTAAAATCCGCAAGATTGCTCTCGAGTTTCTCGGCAAGCATGTCCGTAATTTTCATAAGCGGATTTTCTACAATTATTTTCTGCGTGATTTTTCAGCGGCATCGCTCGAACTGCTCGGTGGCTTAGCATTGCTGGTATTTGGCATGACTTATGGTGTGGGTAGCTGGGTCGAGGCCGCCCGTGCCGATGTCACCACGCCTCCTGGCACGGTCATGCTCGCGGCGCTGCCGGTGCTGCTGGGGGTTCAGTTGTTGCTGGGCTTCCTCTCCCATGACATGCAATCGGTACCCCGTCTACCTGTGCACCCGTTGCTGCCGCCGGCCACTAAATCCACGCCGCTGCAGTCGCCGTGTTGAGAAATGGAAGAAATGCCCGCTGAACTGACCTTCGTGGTGCCAGCCTATGGCCGGTCACCCTATTTGCGCGAGTGCCTGGCCTCACTGCGGGCACAAACGAAGCCCGTCCCCATCGCCATTGCCACTTCCACGCCTAATGAGCACGTTCAGGCATTGGCAGAGGAGTTTTCATGTCCGGTTCACGTGAATCAGTCGGGTGGAGGTATCGCCGCCGACTGGAACTTTGCCTTGAGCTGTCAGCCAACTGGCTTTGTGGCTCTGGCGCATCAGGACGATATCTATCGACCAGAGTATGCTGAGCGCTGCCTGCAGTTTTTTGCGCGCCACCCACAGGTCGGCATTGCCTTTACCGATAGTGCTGAGCTTATTGGCGACCGGCTCTATAGGAACAACAAGCGCGAGGTCGTGAAGAAGCTGCTACGTAAGTTTGCCTTTCTGTGGCGGGATGTGATCACCCGACCGTCGCAGTTTCGCCGACTCTTGGGAGTGGGTTGTGCCGTGCCTTGCCCGTCGGTGGTATATAATCAAAACCAACTGGGCGAGTTCCGGTTTTCTGCCGAGTACGGCGTTAATCTAGACTGGGATGCTTGGACTCGGATTACTGAGGCTGGCCATGCCGTGGGCTATGTACGTGGAGCATTGCTTATCCACCGTATTCATCCTGAGGCTGAGACCCAGAAGGGCCTGAGTGACCGGCGGCGCGACCAGGAAGACCGCAAAATGTTTCTGCGCTACTGGCCCGAGTCCATGGCGCGATTGTTATTGTACTTCTACCGGCTGGGCTATTGATGCCAGTTTGAGGTTTCTATGAATCTGAGCTCTATTGCAATGGTGTTGACCACTGCGGCATGCACCGTTAGCTCGCAGATGCTCTTGAAGGGCATGGGCGCATCTGTGGTCAAGGTGGTGCCAGAGGTCAGTCTGGACAACATGGCAAAGCTGGTGCTTTTTGCCTTGACGCAGCCGCAGATTCTGTCGGCCGTGGTATTGCAGGCACTGGGTTTTGTGCTGTGGATTGTGGTTCTTTCGCGCGAGCATGCGAGCGTAGCACTCGGGCTTGGCGGTGCCAGTGTGTATTTACTCACGGCCTTGGCCGAATGGGCCATGCACGGCGTACAGTTAAATTCCATACAGATATTTGCGCTGATTATGGTGTCTGTGGGTGCGCTGCTTTTGAGCACTGCAACACCTTGATGAAGCCGGAGAGGCATCGTGAAAACTGAGGATGCGGACTATGCGCAGAGGCTCGCTAATGAAGTCTGGTGGAAAGCGTTGCTGGATGTTCAGCGCCCTTACCGAAAGCATCTGCAGGGTCTAGAGCTTGGACGCGTGTTGGAAATTGGTTGTGGTGTGGGGAGAAATCTCCTTAACCTCGGCGCATCGACCGAGATCATCGGCGTCGACCACAATCCGATCTCTGTAGCGATGGCACGCGAGCGTGGCCTGAGCGCCTTTACCGTGGAGGAGTTCCTGGCTAGCGAACATGCACGTAAGAACTACTACGACTCCGTCTTGATCGCGCATGTGCTCGAACATATGAAGGTAGATTCGGCCCGTGGCCTTGTTGCCGAATACTTACCCTACCTGCGCCAGGGGGGGCGGCTTGTGATCATCACGCCACAGCAGGCTGGATTTGATTCGGACCCCACGCACGTGACCATGATGGATCCGCCGCGTGTACACACGCTGTTGGCGTCATTGTCACTCAGGGTTGAACGGCAATACTCCTTCCCTTTTCCTGCGTTTGTTGGTCGTATATTTAAATACAACGAATATGTTGCAATTGCACGAAATTAACTCGTGGGGGCGGTGATTCTGTGACTTGCGTTTACGCTGTGATCGTCTCCTATCACCCAGTCCTCACCAAACTGGATGCCTTGTTTCGTTCCATCATGATTCAAGTCCAAGGGGTTATTGTTGTAGGATGCTTCGTTTTCCACCCTCGATGAATCGATCCTGAGCGGAGATATTCCTGTTATACAAGTGCGGCTGGTGCAGACGTGAATTGAAATCCATCGCGAATCATTGCTGGCAGATTGGGAATTGGCCGTCAATGGACAGACGCCATTTGCCATCGATCCTTTGCGTTAGGAGTCACCATGGAAGCCGTCATCCGCGTAGTGCCCCGGGATGAGTTTTTTCTGGAACTCTGGTTTAACACTGGAGACCATCGTTTGTTTGATGCCCGCCCCTATCTAAATCGGGGAATGTTTACGCGCTTACAGGATGTCACCTTATTCAAGCAAGCGTTTGTTGCATTGGATACAGTGTGTTGGCCGGGCGTTTGGACATTGCCCCCGAAACGCTCTACGACCGCTCAGTGCCTTTGCTAGACTGAAACTTCATGCTTTGCCATCTCCGACTTGATCTGCCTGGAAATTCCTTGCACAACATCATTCAGTGCGGGGTTTCTTGGGGCTATTCCGGAGTTTTTGAGGGGCAATGAAGTCTGTCCTGATTCTGATGGCTACCTATAATGGCAGCGAGTTCATTGAGGAACAGTTGGCCAGCTTGCGCGCCCAGTCCTATGCTGACTGGCGTCTGTGGGTGCGCGATGATGGCTCGACTGATGATACGGTAGAAAAGGTTCGGCGCTTTGCCGCACAAGACCAGCGGGTGTGCCTGCTGGAGCCAGACGGCATACGTAAAGGGGCCAGCGGAAGTTTTTCCTGCCTCATGGATCGCTTTGCGCCAGAAGCTGATTATCTGATGTTTTGTGATCAGGATGATGTCTGGTTTCCGAACAAGATTGAAATCACGCTGGCCAGAATGCGAGAGATGGAAACGCGATTCGGCATCGATATCCCCCTGCTGGTGCATACCGACTTGTCGGTCACTGATCGTGAATTGAATGTGACGGCCGCCTCGTTTTGTCGTTATCAGGGGCTGAATCCAGACGTTCAGGGATTGCATCGCCTGGTGGTGCAAAACAATGTGACCGGCTGCACGATGATGGTGAACCGGGCGCTTGCCCTGCTAGCCGGCCCGGTGCCTGCCTCGGCAATCATGCATGACTGGTGGCTGGCCATGGTGGCGGCGGGATTTGGCAATATCGGGCACATTTCGCAGCCAACAATGCTATACCGTCAGCATGGCGCAAACGATACCGGGGCAAAAAATTACGGATGGGAGCATATGTTTCAAAAGGCGCTGGGCGGTTTGGCGGGGATGAAAGCGTCCTTACTGAAGACACAGAGCCAGGCATGTGCGTTCCTGGAGCGCTATGCGTCAAGGCTTGAACCCGAGCAGCGTTTGCTGGTGAACGCCTATTGCCATTTATCCGTTCAGAATTTCTGGGCTCGGCGCTGGCAGATGCTCAGGTTTGGATTTTTTAAGCATGGATTTTTTCGCAATATTGGCATGTTGTTGGCCTTATGAAGGTGTTTGAGCAAGAAATGCTGGGTTTGCTGGTGCCTACTTACAACGCCGGCAAGCTATGGCGACGCTGGCTGGAGGCGCTTTCCAGGCAGACCTGCAAGCCGGGCTGGTGTCTGGTGATCGATTCAAGCTCGGCGGACGATACGGTTGAGTGGGCGAAAAGGGCGGGGCTTAAAGTTCACGTGATCCCCGCCAGGGAGTTCAACCACGGAGGCACTCGGCAGCTTGGCGTAAACATGTTGGCGGATGCGGAAATTATCGTTTTTCTGACGCAGGATGCGATTCTGTCTGATGCCAGCGCATTGGCAAACCTGGTGGGGGTTTTTGCGGATAAAAATATCGGTGCCGCTTATGGCCGCCAGCTTCCGCACGCCGAGTCAAAAGCCTTGGGCGCACATGCCAGGATTTATAATTATCCCTCGCAGTCCCAGGTAAGGACTTTGGCGGATGCGCCCAGACTGGGTATTAAAACCCCGTTTTTGTCGAACTCGTTTGCTGCCTACCGGCGTGAGGCGCTTGAGGCTGCCGGAGGATTTCCGAGTGATGTCATCCTGGCTGAGGACATGGTGGTTGCAGCGCGCATGCTGATGCGCGGTTGGCATATTGCCTATTGTGCCGAGGCGAAGGTTTATCACTCGCATGATTACAGCATGCCGGAGGAATTTCGCCGTTATTTTGATACGGGCGTTCTGCATGCGCGTGAGAAATGGCTACTGGAGACTTTTGGCTATGCGGAAGGCAGCGGCAAGGGATTTGTCTTGTCCGAA
>PQAG01000149.1 GCA_003104895.1 Nitrosomonadales bacterium | reverse complement strand
GCCGTGCGCTGCGCGGCGGATGTGGCGCTGTGCGATCTGGCCGCGCAACAGGCCGGCCTGCCCCTGGCGCGCTGGCTTGTTCCAGATGCGGCACAACGGGTGCGCTGCAATGCCGCCCTGGGCGCCCTGGATGCGGGCGCGCCGCAACGCGCCCGGGCGGCCATCGCTGAGGGTTTCGAGGTGCTCAAGCTGAAGGCCGGATTGCAGCCCGTCGAGCATGAACTGGCCCTGCTGCGGCAGCTGGCGGCGGGCCTGCCGCCGGGCATCGCGCTGCGCCTGGACGCCAACCGCGCCTGGAACATGGCGGACGCGCAGCGCTTCATCGCAGGCATGGCAGGCCTGCCGCTGGAGATGCTGGAAGAGCCGCTGGCGCAGCCCGGCCTGGCTGATCTGTCAACGTTGCAGGCGCTGACTGATGTACCGCTGGCGCTGGACGAATCCCTGCCCGGACTGGGCCTGGAACAGGTGCTGGCCGCACCACCGGTGCAGCGCCTTGTGCTCAAGCCCATGGTCATTGGCGGCTTGCAGCCTGCGCTGGAGACGGCGCGGCGGGCGCGGGAATCCGGCATGGCCTGCGTGGTCACCACCAGCGTGGACAGCGCCGCTGGCACCCTCGCCGCTCTGCATCTTGCCGCTGCCTTGAACAACGGCCTGCATCACGGCCTTGCCACCTCGGGCTGGCTGGCACGGGATACCGGCTGCGCGCCGCATCCCGAGCGCGGAATACTGACGGCGGGCGAACTGCCCGGCTTGGGTTTTTTTCCCGATATTGACCAGGAGTTGCCATGAAAGCATTGATTATCAGCGCAGACCATTTCGAGGACTCCGAACTATTGTTTCCCTTCTACCGGCTGAAGGAGGAAAATGTGGATGTGGATATCGCATCCATTGCCAGAGGCAAAATAAACGGCAAGCACGGGTACGAGGTAGTTGTGGACAAGGCGCTGCGGGATGTCGACCCGGATGAATACGGGATGCTCATCCTCCCCGGCGGCAAGGCGCCCGCAAGACTGCGCAAGGAGCAGGCCGCCATCGGGATTGCGCAGGATTTCTTCCGCCGCAACAAGCCCGTTGCCGCCATTTGCCATGGGCCGCAAATATTGGCCACGGCGGGCATCCTGAAGGGGCGGCGCGCCACCTGCTATGCTTCGGTGGCCGAGGAACTGAAGGAATCAGGCGCCCTGTATGAAGACAGGGAGGTGGTGGTGGATGGCAATCTTGTCACATCCCGGCAGCCCTCCGACCTGCCCGCCTTCATGCGTGAAATGATCAGGCTGCTAGGAAAGACGCCAAGCGGTTCATGACGCTCCCGGCGCCTCGCCACGGGGAGCAATGAAACAGCATGAAGAAAATACGGCTTGCCATCATCGGCCTGGGAAATCTGGGGCATAAATGCGCCGAGGCCGTTCTTGCCGACCAGACCACGGCGCTGGCGGGGGTTGTGCGGCGTGCCGGCCCTTCCCCCGTTCCCGGCCTGAAAGCGCCTGCCGTTGCCCATATCAGCGAGCTGCAGGAAGTGGACGCCGCGCTCGTCTGCGTCCCTCCCGATGCGGTCATGGGAATGGCGAAAGAGCTGCTGCAAAGGCGCATTCCCGTGGTGGAATGCGCACGCCTGCACGGCGAGGCCTTCCTCAGGCACAAATCAGAAATGCACCGGGCCGCGCTTCTTCACAAGACGCCGGCTATCGTTGGCGCGGGCTGCGATCCGGGCGCCCTCTCCCTCTTGCGCAGCCATTTCGCGCTGCTGGCTCCGCACGGGCATACGGAAACCAGCCTGCATACCGCGCCAAGCCTGCACCATACGCTGGCAGCAGAGGCGATCAAGGGCGTCAGGAAAGCGCTGGCGACAGAGTTCAAGTCCGGGAGCGGGGCCATTCAGCGCTATGTTTATGTTGAGCTGGAACCTTCGGCGGATGCGGCCAAAGTGGAGTACGCCATCGCTCAGGATCCTCTCTTCCTCGATGAGCAAACCACGGTATTCCCGGTCCCCAGCATAGCCGCGCTGGAAGAAACCAATCGTGGCGTGCTGCTGGAGCGCCGGGCCGCACCTGGAGAAACCGGCCATGCCTCATTCCTGCTGGAAGCGCGCTTCGACGAGGCAGGGCTTGCTGCACGCATGATGCTTGCCGCCGCGCGAGCATTGCCTTCCCTGCCGGCAGGCGCCCATTCCCTGCTAGACCTGCCGCCGGCTGCTTTGTGGGGTGAACTCCGCATTGCTGCTGAAAAGGAGTGGATGTAAGCTGTCATTGATTGTTTGATTTTCTAACTTCAAGGAGGAGAACAAAATGAAAACCCGATTCGCAGGTTTCCAACCCATCCGGCCAGACCGTCACGTTTGGGGGCAGGAGTACCGTCACGACACCTATAAATCCAAGCACAAGCTGCCCGAACCCACGCTTTGCCCGCAATGCGGCGCCGTGTTTCACGAGGGGCGCTGGCAATGGGCTGCAAAGCCAGCCCAGGCCCACGAGGAACTGTGCCCGGCCTGCCACCGCATCCATGACGAATTACCGGCCGGTTTCGTGACCATAGGCGGGACCTTCTTCAAGGAGCACCGCGATGAATTGCTGCACCAGGTAAGGAACGACGAGGCGAAAGCCAAGGCCGAGCACCCCATGGAGCGGATCATCAAGATCGAGGAGCAGGATGACAGCATCCTGGTTACCACGACCGGCATCCACCTGGCGCGCGGCATCGGCGAAGCCCTGCATCATGCCTACAAGGGCGAGCTGGAATTCCACTACAACGAGCAGGAGAACCTGCTGCGCGTGGTGTGGGAGCGCTAGACGCCTGCCATGCATCCGCTCACGCTGCGCCTGCCGGTCGCGATACTGCCTCAGCCGGACGAGACCACCTGCGGCCCCACCTGCCTTGATGCCATCTACCGCTACTGGGGCGAGGAGTCGCAGCTTGCGGAGGTGATCGCCCGCACCCGCAAGATGGAGTTCGGCGGCACCTTCGCGGTTTTCCTGGCCTGTGATGCCCTGCGCCAGGGCTACCAGGCCACCATTTACACCTACAACCTGACGGTATTCGACCCCACCTGGTTTGCGCCGGGCGTGGACATCGCCGAGCGCCTGCAGCGCCAGCGGGAGGAGAAAAAGGACAGCCGCCTGCAGTATGTCACCGAGGGCTACCTGGAATTCCTCAGGCTGGGCGGGCGGCTGCGCCTGACCGATCTCTCGCGCCCCCTGCTGCGCGGCCTGCTGCGCCGCAATCTGCCCATCCTCACCGGCCTGAGCTCCACCTACCTGTACCGCGCTGCGCGGGAATACGGGCCGGACGACGAGCCCGACGACGTGCGCGGCCTGCCGGCCGGCCATTTCGTCGTGATCGCAGGCTATGACCGGACCAGGCGCAGCGTGCTGGTGGTCGATCCCTATGCGCGCCATCCCTACGGCCCCTCGCACGAATACTGGATCAACATCGACCGCGTGCTTGGCGCCATCCTGCTGGGCATCGTGACCCACGACGCCAACCTGCTGGTGGTCCATCCTCAGAGCAGCCGGCAGCGCGGCGGCGCGCCATGAGCATCCTGATCGTGGTCAACAACCCGCGCGACTGGCCGCTGGATATTCCCGGCGTGGCCGTCGTGCCGGCGCGGGCCTACCTGACCGATCCGGCCTATGGCGGCGAGCGCTTCGCCCGGGTATTCAACCTGTGCAAAACCTACCGCTACCAGAGCCTCGGCTACTACGTCTCGCTGCTCGCCGAGGCGCGCGGCCACAAGCCGCTGCCCCGGGCGAGCACCATCGAGGACCTGCAATCCCAGCATCTGGTGCGGCATCTGGCCGAAGGCCTCGACGAGCTGATCCAGAAATCGCTGGCGCCGATCAGATCGGACACCTTCGAACTCAGCATCTACTTCGGCCGCAACGTGGCGAGCCGCTACGACTCGCTCAGCCGCCAGCTCTTCAACCTGCTGCAGGCCCCCCTGCTGCGCGCCGGTTTCGAGCGCCGGGATAATCGCTGGCGCATCCGCAGCGTGCGGCCGATTGCCGCCAGCGACATCCCGCCCCCGCACCAGGAATTCGCGATCCAGGCCACCACGGAATACTTCATGGGCCGCAGGACGCGGGTGCGCAAGCGAGCCGCGCCGCGCTACAACCTCGCCATCCTGCACGACCCCGACAATCCGGAACCGGCTTCCAATGCCAGGGCATTGCTGAAGTTCGAGAAGGCTGCGCTGGCCTTGGGGATGCGCGCGGAGTTCATCACCCGGGCCGATTTCGGCAGGCTGGCCGAGTTCGATGCCCTGTTCATCCGCGACACCACCTTCGTCAACCACTACACCTACCGCTTCTCCCGCCGGGCCGCGGCCGAAGGCCTGGTGGTGATCGACGATCCGGACTCCATCCTGAAATGCAACAACAAGGTCTATCTCGCCGAGATCCTCGCCCGGCACCGCATCCCCGCGCCCAGGACCCTGCTGGTGGACCGCGACAACGTGGGCCAGATCATTCCCGCCCTGTCGCTCCCCTGCGTGCTCAAGCAGCCTGACAGCTCGTTCTCCCTGGGCGTGGTGAAGGTGGAGTCGGAACAGGAGCTGCATGCCAGGGTGAATGCCCTGCTGGAGAAATCGGAGCTGATCATCGCCCAGGAGTACCTGCCCACCGAGTTCGACTGGCGCGTCGGCATCCTCGACCGGCGCCCCCTGTTCGTGGCGAAGTACTTCATGGCGCCCGGCCACTGGCAGATCATCAAGCACGGCGAGCAGAAGCGCGATTTCGTCGAAGGCCCCACGCAAGCCCTGTGCGTGGGCGAAGCGCCGGACCGCGTGGTCAGGCTCGCGCTCAAGGCCGCCAACCTGATCGGCGACGGATTCTACGGCGTGGACATCAAGCAGGCGGGCAAGCGCTTTTACGTCATCGAGATCAACGACAACCCCAACGTGGATGCCGGCAACGAGGACGGCGTGCTCAAGGACGCGCTCTACCGCGAAGTGATGGGCGTGTTCCTGAAGCGCATCGAGGCGCGCAAGCAGGGCGCATCACCATGAACGCCCCGCCTCTGCTCCATGCCTTCACGGGCCACGGCATCGAGCTCGAATACATGATCGTGGACCGGCGGACGCTGTCGATTCTGCCGGTCGCCGACAAGCTGCTCGGCCAGGAGGGAGAAGTGGAGCGGGGCAGGTTCGGCTGGTCCAACGAACTGGCGCTGCATCTTGTCGAACTCAAGAACACGCGCCCAGACCCCGCCCTCGAATCGCTTCCCGCCGGCTTCCAGGCCGAGGTTCAAGCCATCAACCGGCGGCTCGAACCCCTGGGCGCGCGCCTCATGCCATCCGCCATGCACCCGTGGATGAACCCCCGCGCCGAAACGCGGCTGTGGCCCCACGGCAACGCGCTCATCTACCAGACCTACGACCGCATCTTCGGCTGCAAGGCGCACGGCTGGGCCAACCTGCAGAGCATGCATCTCAACCTGCCCTTTGCCGGTGATGCCGAGTTCGCCCGCCTGCATGCAGCCATCCGGCTGGTGCTGCCGGTCATCCCTGCCCTGGCGGCAAGCTCGCCCATCGCCGAGGGCGGGCCTGCCGGCTTCATGGATTTCCGCATGGAATCCTATCGCACGCACCAGGCAAAAGTGCCCTCGACCATCGGGCGGGTGATCCCGGACACGGTTTGCAGCCGGTCGGAATACCAGGAAAAGTTCCTGGCGCCGATCTACCGGGACATTGCGCCCTTCGACCCGGATGGCGTCCTGCGGCACGAATGGCTCAACGCGCGCGGCGCCATCCCGCGCTTCGAGCGCAATGCCATCGAGATCCGCGTGATCGACGTGCAGGAATGCCCACAGGCCGATCTCGCCATCGCCGCCGCAGTCAGCGCCGTTGCCCGGACGATCTACGAAGCCAGATGGCCGCCGCTCTCCGCGCAGCAGACGATTGGCACGGACGCCCTGGCGGACATCCTCAACGCCTGCATCCGCGACGCCGGGCAGGCGCTGATCGGCGATGCCGGCTACCTGCAGCTCCTGGGCTTCCCCGGCCGGCAATGCCAGGCTGGCGAACTCTGGCGCCACCTTGTCGAAACAACGCCGCTAGACGGTTCCGTACAATGGCGCGAACCGCTGGGCGTGATGCTGGAACACGGGCCGCTTGCCCGCCGCATCCTGCGGGCAGCGGGCCCGGGCTGCCCGCCAGCGCGCCTGCGCGAGGTCTACGGCGAGCTGTGCGACTGCCTGGAAGCGGGGCGGATGTTCATCGGCTGACATGCCATGGCGAAAAAAGACCACTTCCTGATCACCTGCGAACATGGCGGGAACCGCATCCCGCCCCGCTACCGGCACCTTTTTTCGGGCTTCGAGGATATGCTGCAAACCCATCGCGGCTTTGACGCCGGTGCGCTGGCCCTGGCCAGGGAGCTGGCCGGGTCCCTGGATTCGCCCCTGTCCGTCTCCACCACCAGCCGCCTGCTGATCGACCTCAACCGTTCCATCGGCCATCCCCGCCTGTATTCCGATGCCACGCGGGGCGCACCCGCCGCGGTGCGGCGCGAGATACTGGAAAATTATTACCTCCCTTACCGGAACAAGGTCGAGGCGGAGATCGCCGCGATGATTGCGCGCGGCGGCCGGGTGATCCATGTCGCCTCACACAGCTTCACGCCGGAGCTGGACGGCGAAGTGCGCAACGCCGATATCGGCCTGCTCTACGACCCGGCCCGGCAAGGCGAGCTTGAACTGTGCGGCCGCTGGCAGGCGCAGCTCAATACGCTGGCACCGGGGCTGAAAGTGCGCCGCAACTACCCCTATGCAGGCAGGTCAGACGGCCTCACCGCCTACCTGCGCCGCCGCTTCCCGGCGGGAGTTTATGCCGGCATCGAACTGGAAATCAACCAGAAGCATGTGCTCAAGGGAGGCCGCCACTGGCGCGCATTGCGGGGCCGGGTGACCGAGTCCTTCATCCGGGCAGCCGGCCTTGTTCCAGAAGGGTAAGTACAGCCCCTGATTTGTGATTTTTTTGCTCCACAACGCTAGCCAATAGTTCTATACTGGAATTGCTTTCCAAATTCACTTTGCCTAGCTCTAGGCACAACCCATCGGGAGGAAACAGCGATGCCCATCAGTGAATTCTGTAACCGGGAAGTCGTGTTCGCCACGAGAAAAACAAGCATCCCGGAAGCGGCGCAACTCATGCGCCAGTACCATGTAGGCGACCTGGTGGTCGTGGATGAGGCTGCCGGCAAGCGCGTGCCGGTCGGCATTGTCACCGATCGCGACATCGTCATCGAAATCATTGCAAAATCCCTGAATATCGAGGAATTCAGCGTGGGCGACATCATGGGCCCGCAACTGGTCAGCGTGCAGGATGATGAAGGCGTGTTCGAAACCATCCGGCTGATGCGCACCAAGGGCATACGGCGGATCCCGGTCGTCAACCAGGAAGGAGGGCTTGAAGGAATCGTGTCGGCAGACGACATACTCGACCTTCTGGCCGAGGAAATGGCAGAACTGGCCAAAGTCGCCCCGCGCGAACAGGTGCGCGAGGCCAAAACCAGGCTCTAATCAAGGGAGGTATTACCATGCAACGCCAACTCCAAATCGTATTTCGCAACATGCCCCAATCCGATGCGGTGGAAACACACATCAGGGAGAAGGTGGAAAAACTGGAGTCTTTTTATTCCAACATCATCGGCACCAAGGCCACGGTGGAAATTGCAGGAAAACACAAGCAGCAGGGCAATCTCTTCAACGTAAGGCTGGACATCACCGTCCCCGGCAGCGAATTGGTAGTCAGCCGCGACATGCATGAAGACGTCTACGTGGCGCTGCGGGATGCCTTCGATGCAGCCCGGCGCCAGCTGGAGGATTACGGGCGGCGCCAGCGCGGCGACACCAAGACCCATGAGGGCGAACTGCATGGGCATGTCGCCAGGCTATTCGAGGATGGTTTCGGCTTCATCGAAACAGCGGACGGCCAGGAATATTATTTCAACCGCGACAACGTGGCACATCCCAATTTTGACAAGCTCGAAGTCGGCAACCAGGTCCAGTTCATCGAGGAAGCCGCTGCGGAAGGGTTGCAGGCGAAGCGAGTCAGCGTCGGCAAGCACCAATTTCCCGGCTAGGAATTCTTTTTTTAACAGCCCGGACTCTCACGGTTCGGGCCTGATCCACCCAGCAACTCCGGGGTCTTGCAATCATGCGTTTTCCGAATATTCACGGATATCCAGAAGATTGCTGATTGCAAGGCTTCAGTGCCAATGTTTCGTTTACGTCACACGCACATTCCTGAACTGCCACGGATCGTCCCTGTCCAGCTCCTCACTGAATGGCCGGCCTCTGTCGCGCAGCGGCGTCCAGTCGCCGTAGACTCCCACCACCTCGCCCAGATACGGTTTGGCGATTTCCAGCACGGCCTCATAGTCGAGATCGTCAGGCTCCACCACGCCCGCGCGCGGATTGCGTAGCGCCCACACCATGCCGCCCAGAACCCCGGCGGCCACCTGCATGCTGGTGGCGTTGTTGTAGGGGGCGAGTTGCCGCGCCTCCTCGATGGAAAGGCGCGACCCGTACCAGTAGGCCCCTTTTGCGCCGCCCATCAGCAGCACCCCAAGCTCATCCATGCCGGCAGTGATTTCGTCGCAGATGATCCGCCGGTCGCGCTGCGGCTGCCAGTTCCTGCCCGCCATTTCGTGCATCGAGAGGAGCGCATCGTCACAGGGTTGGTAGGCGTAATGGACCGTTGGCCGGTAGATCACCGCACCGTTTTCCCTGAGCGTAAGGTGATCGGCGATGGAGATGGACTCGCCATGCGTGATCATGAAACCGTGGTAAGGCCCTTCCAGGGGCGTCCAGCTGCGCACGCGGGTGGCGGCGCCGGGGCGGTTGAGGTAGATGCAGGCGTCGCAGCCCGATTCGTGCCGCGCGCCTTCGGCCGGCCAATGGCGCTCATGCGTGCCCCACCCCAATTCCGAAGGCTGGAGCCCCTCGGAGATGAAGCCGTCCACCGACCAGGTGTTGACGAATTCGCCGCGCTGCTTGCGACGGACCGTAGTCTGGGTATCGCGTTCGGCGATATGAATCACCTTGATGCCGAGCAGACGGGCCAGCCTGGCCCAGTCCTCATGGCATGCCGGTTTTTTCACTGCAACGCCGTTGTCCAGCGCGATATCAAGCAGCGCCTGTTTGACAAAAACCGAAGCCAGGCCGGGATTGGCCCCTTGCGTCACCACAGCGGTCGGGCCCGGCCCGTTGGCGCGCCCGTAGGCCAGGACATTTTCACGCAGCGCGTAATTGGTGCGCTGCGCTGCCGGCTTCAAACTGTCGGTGTAACCGCCAGCCCACGGTTCGATGCAGGTGTCCAGGTAAAGAGCCTCACGCCGGCGGCACAACTCGATCAGCGCGAGGCTGGAGACATCCACCGAGAGATTGAGCAGGAAATCGCCCTTCCCAAGCCACGGCTCAAGCAAGGAGCAATAGTTTTCCCTTGTCAGCGTGTGCAGCGTGAAGGCCACGCCAAATTCGCGGGCGATGGCTGCGCCACCCTCATGTGCGGCAATTATCTTGATCTGTTGCGGCTGGATCTCAAGGTGCCGAAACAGCAGCGGCAGCACGGCCTGGCCTATGCTGCCAAAGCCCACCATCACCAGCTTGCCGGGGAAATGCACATTTTTGATCTCGGTTTTCAATGCCGTCCCTCGAACAGATCCCGCAACCGGTAATAGAACATCCCCAGCACCAGCGCCGGTGTGCGCAGCAGCGCGCCACCCGGAAACGGATGATGCCTGATGCGCGAAAGCAGATCGAAGCGCTCCGCCTGCCCGGCAATGGCCTCAGCCGCCAGTTTACCCGCCATGCCCGCCAGCACCAGACCATGACCGGAAAAGCCTTGCAGGTAATAGACATTGCTGCCCAGGCGGCCGAAATCGGGCGCCTGATTCATGGTGATGTCGACAAAGCCGCCCCACGTGTAGGGCACTTTCAGATCCGCCAGCTGCGGGAAAACCGCCAGCATCCGCTGCCTCATCCGCCCCGCCAGATTGCGCGGCGTCACGGTACTGTAGCTTTCGCCCCCGCCGAAGAGCAGCCGGTTGTCGGCAGTCACGCGGAAATAGTCGAGCACCAGATTGGTGTCGAACGCTGCCGCACGCTGGCGGATCAGCGCCTCAGCGCGCTCCCTGGCCATCGGCTCGGTGGCGATGATGTAGGTGCCGACCGGCATGATGCGAGGTTTCAGTTCCGGTGCAACGCGCTTGCCGAATTCAGCCAGGTAGACATTGCCGGCCAGCACCACGAAGCGGCAGGCAACCTCGCCTTGCGCCGTCTTGACTACAGGCTTGTCGCCGCGCTCGATCTGGATGGCCGCCGAATTTTCGAAAATCCGCACTGCGGCGGCGCGCGCCGCAGCGGCCAGACCGAGACAATATTTCAAGGGGTGGAGGTGGCCAGACTGCGCATCAAAGACCCCCGAATGGAAGCGCTCGCTGGCGATCCAGTTGCCCACCTCGGCGGCGCCGATGGGCTGCAGCGGATAATCATAGGAACGCACCACACGGCTGGTCCACGCCTCCAGCGCCCGAGCCTTTCTGGCGTTGACGGCCAAGGTGAGCTGGCCGGACACATAATCGCACTCAATGGCATGCCTGTCGATGCGCGTGCGCAGCAACTGCAGGGCTTCAACCGTGATATCCCAGGCGCGGCGCGCATCCGCTGGGGGCAATTGCACCTCGATCGCCTCCTGGCCGGCGAAACCGAAGCCGGCCAGCGCCTGGCCGCCATTTCTTCCGGAAGCCCCCCAACCGGCCTGCTGCGCCTCCAGCAGCGCCACCGAATAACCGCGCTCAGCCAGTTCGAGCGCGGCCGACAGGCCGGCGTAACCGCCGCCGACCACGCAGACATCGGCGATGATGCGCCCCGCCAGAGGCAAACAGGCCGACGGGCGCGGCACACTCGCCTCGTAGTACGAGTTGCAGGTCAGTTCAATTTCCTGCGGCCTCAGCATGCTCGCTCAACCTTAATGTTCTTCTCCCTTAGATAGAATGCACAGACCATTTCTCTGAAACTTGGCGTGCATCTTGCGCCCCGCCACGGTATTTCCGGAACTATGCCGGATATCCCTCGGCGATGCGCTGGTAAACCAGGCTCCTGAGCCAAAGCGCGTCCTGGGTGGAAAGCCCGCGGAATTCCACGCCATATTCCAGAGATTGCTGCGCCCAGTCCTGGCCGGACCTGGCAGGACGAACATGCTGGATCGAGGCATCCAGCGCCAGCGTCGTTTCCAGCCCCGCCACGCTGACATGGAAGGTGATGCGCAGGGCGTCGTTTTTCCTGCCCAGCGCGCCAGGGATGTGAAGCTGTGCGCCGCCCAGGCTGAGATTGACGATGCGCGCCACTTCCTGGGCGCCCTGTGGATTGGAGGCGGCAGCGCTAAGGTCCACCCTGGCCCAGGGCGAGCTGCGCAGCTTCTGAGCCCGCACTCTAGCGGGGTAGGCCAGATGGAAGTAATGCGAGGGGCTGATGCATACCCGCAGGATCATGGACTGGAAGACATAAATGTTGCTGCCGGAAACCATGCGCGCTTCCACCTGCTCGCCATCCGTCAGCATGATCCGCTGGCCTGCATCGACAGGCGTCGTGATCAGGATGCTCTGGCCCTTGATGTAGCCGATCAGGCTGGCATGCTGATAGGCCTGAAAATCCCTGCCGAGCAGGCGAAGCAGCACCCGTTCCCCTATCTGGGGCCTGATGTCATGGGGCGGAAAGATTTCAGCTGGCGGCAGATCCTTGTGCTCCACCCATTCCGGAACATCCTTGGCCGGGGGGAGCGCATCGACATCCCTGAACAGCTCGCCGGCCAGCAGGTTTTTCAGCAGCTGCCGGTGGGCGATGATTTCTCCCCGGGCAAACAGCGTATAACCGTAGCGGTCATAAAGCTGCCAGGGCAGCGGCATGCCGATGGGTACATCATCGATGGTCACGGCTTGAAGGTTCATCGCACAACTCCCGCTAATTGTTCATTTGATCGTGTTCCCATCACTTGCCATGCAAGCGCCAGCAAGCTCATGTCTGGCCGGTCTGCCCCTGCCCCATTTTTTCCAGCGCGATCTCGCGCATGCGGAATTTCTGCAGCTTGCCGGTGACGGTGGCGGGGAATTCCTCCACGAACCAGATCCAGCGGGGAATCTTGAAATGGGCGATGCTGCCGCGGCAGAATTCCCGCAGCTCTTCCTCGCTGGCGCTCTGGCCCGCCCGCAGCTGGACCCAGGCCATGATTTCCTCGCCGTAGAAAGCGTCCGGCAGGCCGAACACCGCCACCTGGGCGACCTTGGGGTGGGTGAAGAGGAATTCCTCGATCTCGCGCGGGTAGATGTTCTCGCCGCCGCGGATGATCATCTCCTTGAGCCGGCCGGTGATGCGCACATAGCCGTCTTCGTCCATGGTGCCGAGGTCGCCCGAGTGCAGCCAGCCGCTGGCGTCGATGGCCTTGCGGGTGGCCTCCGGGTCGCCGTAATAGCCTTTCATGACGTGGTGGCCGCGGAAGCAGATTTCCCCCACTTCGCCCGTCGCCACCGTCAAGCCGCTGTCCATGCGGACCACCTTCACTTCCTGGTGGGGAAGATTGGTGCCCACGGTCTCGATGCGGCGCTCGAAGCTGTCGTCGCGCGAAGTCAAGTGGGTCAGGGGGGAAGCCTCGGTTTCGCCGTAGCCGATGAGGATCCCGGAACAGTGCATTTCGTCGATCACGCGCCGCATCAGGGGCGGCGGGCAGGGCGCGCCGGCCATGATGCCGGTGCGCAGGCTGSTGAGGTCGAATTCCGCGAAGCGCGGGTGCTCCAGCTCGGCGATGAACATGGTGGGCACGCCGTGAATGGCCGTGCAGCGTTCCTGTTCGACCGCCTGCAGYACCGCCAGCGGGTCGAAATGATCGCTGGGGATCACCTCGCAGGCGCCGGCGGACAGGCACAGCAGGTTCGCCAGCACCATGCCGAAGCAGTGGTAGAAMGGCACCGGGACGCAGAGSCGGTCGKCYKCSGTGAAATGCAWGGCCTGGGCGGCGAACCAGGCGTTGTTGAGGATGTTGTGGTGGGTGAGCACCACCGCCTTGGGAAAGCCGGTGGTGCCGGAGGTGTACTGRATGTTGATGGGGTCGTCGATATCCAGGGAGGCGCCGGTTTCGTCCAGCTTTTCCGGCCGGACGCCGTAGGCCGCCGCCAGCACTTCCTGCCACACGGTGAATCCGGCATGGGGGCGCGCGGTGCCGTTGGGACTGGCCGGGTCGTACAGCACCACGCGCCGCAGCTGGGGAAATCCGGCGCATTCCAGGCCCGCTTTCGCTTCCTGATTCAACTCAGGCATCAGTTCCAGCAGCATGGCCACGTAGTCGCTGCTGCGGAAGGATGGGATCACGAACAGGGCCTGCACTTCCGAGCGCTTCAGGGCATAGGCCAGCTCCCGCGCCCGGTAGGCGGGATTGATGTTCACCAGGATGGCGCCGATGCGGGCGGTGGCCATCTGCAGCAGCAGCCACTCGATGTTGTTGGTGGACCACACGCCGATGCGGTCCCCCTTGCCGAAGCCCAGGCCGAGCAGGCCGCAGGCCAGCCGGTCCACTGCCAGGCTCAGTTCGGAGTAGGTCAAGCGCCGGTTCTGGGGCAGGGAGACCAGCGCCTCGCGTTCCGAAAAGCGCTGCGCCACTGCCGCAAAATGTCCGGGGATGGTTGCGCCCAGCAATGGAATCGCGCCGCCGCGATGGCAATAGCTTTTAGCCATGGCCCGCCTCCACTGCCGCCCAGTACTCGTCCACCCCGGCCTGGATTTCGGCCAGCAGCGCCTCGTTGCGTTGAGGCTTGAACAGGTGGGCGAAGCGCCCCTGTTTCTCGAGGTATTCCTCCACCGGCGCGCGCCTGGCCGGCACCCTGGTATGGGTCACCTTGCCGTTCTCGTATTCCTTCAAGGGCCACATCCCGGTCTTGACCGCCAGGCGCCCGATTTCCACCGTTTCCTGGGGGTCGAAATCCCAGCCCGTGGG
>PQAG01000148.1 GCA_003104895.1 Nitrosomonadales bacterium | reverse complement strand
GAACATGCCGTATTCGCTGCTGGCCTCGTTGAGGTTCACCAGTTCCGCCGCGTTGGAGTACTGCACCAGAAAATCGCGGTCATAGAGGCCCTGGCGGATGATTTCGTGGTTCAGCGCCAGCAGCAGCGCGCCATCGGTGCCGGGGCGGATCGGAACCCATTCGTCGGCGATGGCCGAATAGCCGGTGCGCACCGGATTGATCGAGATGAAGCGGCCGCCGTTGCGCTTGAACTTGGAGAGCGCGATCTTCATCGGGTTGGAATGGTGGTCCTCGGCGGTGCCGATCATCACGAACAGCTTGGCGCGGTCGAGGTCCGGGCCGCCGAATTCCCAGAACGAGCCGCCGATGGTGTAGATCATGCCGGCCGCCATGTTGACCGAGCAGAAACCGCCGTGGGCGGCGTAGTTGGGCGTGCCGAACTGCTTGGCGAACAGGCCGGTCAGGGCCTGCATCTGGTCGCGCCCGGTAAAGAGGGCAAACTGCTTGGGATCAGTGGCACGGATATGCGCCAGGCGCTCCTCCATCATGCCGAACGCTTCATCCCAGGAAATCGCTTCGAACTCGCCCGCGCCGCGCTCGCTGCCCGGTTTGCGCTTGAGCGGCTGGGTCAGGCGCGCCGGGGAATACTGCTTCATGATCCCGGACGAACCCTTGGCGCAGATCACGCCCTGGTTGAGCGGATGGTCCGGGTTGCCCTGGATGTAGCGCACCTCGCCGTTTTTCAGCGTGACGCGGATGCCGCAGCGGCAGGCGCACATGTAGCAGGTGGTATATTTGACTTCCTGCTGGTCGTGATTCTCAAACTGCACTTGAGCGTTCATTAAGAGCCTTTTCAGTAGTTAGCGAGCCCGGAACGGCTGGTCTCATGGCTTCCAGGGTGTTTAGACGATATTTTGGCTTATTAATAAATCAGAATTTTCTAATTTGTCGAGACAAATTCCTCCCCTCGCCGGTTGCAGCTGCCGGGCGCAGTCTCTACCATCATTTCAGGGAAACCGGGCGGGTTGAATGTGCCCCAGCGGCAGAGCCACGGGGTAGGCAGAAAGGGCATGGCGCAGTCCTGCTAGGTCTGGGGAATTTATCAAGAAAAACAGTCTATGCTCAACAGGAATTTATTGATCAGTTAATAAATAGACCTAATCTAAATCGGCTGGAGCTCTGGTCAGCGCTTGCAAAGGGGGCCATTTTCTGGATTTTCCACGCTCCGGGCAATTGCATTGACCAGTTCCTGCATTTCCTCGAGCGTAAACGCGGCAAGCAGGCGATTGGCCAGAACGGGTTCGAGTTTGATCATGCAGGGACGTCCGCCGGCGAGGGTAACGCGCACACCGGCCGCCTGGTGGGTTGCCTCGCCATCGGCTGCATCTACCCGGTCGGCCTGCTCCTCCATCAATTCGTCGTAATAATTGTCCAGCTCGTTTGAAACCAATTCGTCCACATCTTCGGGCGTGGCTGCCAGCAGCCCCATATCATCGGCAGGGAGGGCGCATTCAACGCCCCGCGAGCGGGCATAAGTGACAAAACGCTGGCGCAGTTCTTCATCAAAAAACATGTATTCGAACA
Source organism: Nitrosomonadales bacterium (assembly GCA_003104895.1). Taxonomy (GTDB): domain Bacteria; phylum Pseudomonadota; class Gammaproteobacteria; order Burkholderiales; family Sulfuricellaceae; genus Sulfurimicrobium. Next base: position 12,236 of record PQAG01000148.1, on the reverse strand, counting down.
TGGTGTCAAGGCCGTGAGAGGTGAGGAATGCGCCCGCTGGGAGAGGCGCCGAAGGCTCTTGCCGCTGGGTGAAAGGGTGAAGAGTAAAGTTTAGTTGGCATCATGTGTTTTACGCCCCCGCCCGCATCCAGCGGCCGGATTTTCCGCCCTGTTTTTCCAGTAAACGGATGGCGCCGATCTCCATACCTCTGTCGACTGCCTTGCACATGTCGTAGATGGTCAGCAGGCCGACGCTGACGGCGGTCAGCGCTTCCATTTCGACCCCGGTGCGGCCCAGGGTTTCAGCCGTCACCACGCATTCGATCGCGGAGTTGGCCTGGTCAATGTTGAATTCGGCGGCCACCCTGGTGAGCGCCAGCGGATGGCAGAGAGGGATCAGCTCGGAGGTGCGTTTCGATCCCTGGATGGCGGCAATGCGTGCGATGCCAAGGACATCGCCTTTTTTTGCGCTTCCGGAAAGGATGAGCTGCAGGGTTTCCGGCTGCATCCGGATATTGCCTGCGGCGCGGGCGATGCGCCGGGTTTCGTCTTTGGCGCCGACGTCTACCATGTGTGCCTGGCCTTGTGCATCAAAATGCGTGAGTGGATTCACAGGTTTTCCTCGCTTTCCTTCATGAACTTATTGTTGTGAGCGGCTATCATAGCACCATGAAATTGATTTATTTACTGCTGTTTCTCGGAGGCTTGCTGCCCAGAGCGCTCGCCAGTGATCTGCCCGACCTGGGCGAATCTTCCCAGGCTGTATTTTCTTCCCAGCAGGAACGCCGCATCGGTGAATCCATCATGGCGGATATCCGTGGCAGCCGCGATCTGATGGGAGACGCCGAGGTGGCGGATTATCTCAATGCGCTCGGTGCGCGCCTGGTTGCCAACAGCCAGGATCCTGCCCGCAGCTTCGAGTTTTTTGTGCTGCATGACAATACGCTTAATGCGTTTGCCTTGCCTGGCGGGTTTATCGGCGTGCATAGCGGGCTGATTCTATCGGCACAGAGCGAATCGGAACTGGCCAGCGTGCTGGCGCACGAGATTTCCCATGTCACCCAGCGCCATCTGGCACGGGTCATCGCAGGGACGCAGAAGAACACGCTGACCTCTCTTGCCGCGCTGGCGGTCGCCATTCTGGCCGCCCGTTCCAACCCGCAGGTGGTGAATGCCGCCCTGGCGACGGCGCAGGCGGCCGGTATCCAGAGCCAGCTGGATTACACGCGTGAACACGAACGCGAGGCGGACCGCATCGGTCTTCAGGTGCTGGAAGTCTCGGGATTCGACCCTCGCGCCATGGCGGGCTTTTTCGAACGCTTGCAGAAGTATGGCCGGCTCTATGAAAACAATGCCCCGGTGTATTTGCGTACCCACCCCTTGACCACTGAACGCATCGCCGATGTGCAAAACCGGGTGGATGCGTTGCCTTACCGCCAGGTGCCGGACAGCCTGGATTTCCAGCTGGTGCGGGCCAAGCTGGAAGCAGGAGCAGGCTCGGCCCAGAATGCGGTCAAGGTGTTTGAAACCGCGCTGGCTGAGAAGAAATACAGTAACGAAGCCGCGCAGCATTACGGCCTGGCCAGCGCCCTGCTGCGCAGCAAGGAGTACAGCAGGGCAGAGCGTGAGCTGGCGCTGGCACGCAAAGCCGGGGCACACCCCATGTTCGACGTGCTGGCGATGCACATCAAGTTCGCGCAGAAGCAGTCCGGGGCTGCTCTCGATGTCTGCCGCGGCGGCCTGAAACGATTTCCCCGTCACCGCGCCCTGATCCATGGCTGTGCTGAAACCATGCTGCAGACCGGCGCGGCAGCAGAGGCGTTAAACCTGGTAAGCGGCGCCCTGAAAAGCCGCGATAACGATGCGCAACTGTACCTGCTCCAGGCCCAGGCCTATGCTGCCTTGGGCAAGTTTGTGCCGCAGCACCGTGCGCTGGCGGAGGCTTATATGCTGCAAGGAAATCTGCCCGAAGCGATTGTCCAGTTGCAGATCGCCCTCAAAAGCCGGGATGGTGATTTCTACCAGCTTTCGATGGCGGAGGCGCGCCTGCGCCAGTTGCGCGAACTGGAAAAGGAGATGCGCAAGCCGCCTCAGCCCTGAGCGGTGGCCAGCTTTATGTAGCGCTGATGCAATTGCTCGACCTGCGGTTTCAGCGCGGACAGGTTGCCGTGATTGTCGATAATATCGTCTGCCTGGCGCAGCCGTTCCTGACGGCTGAACTGGTGGGCCATGATGGCGCGGACTTCTGTTTCGTCGAGGCCGCTGCGCGCCACGACCCGTTTCACCTGTTGCGCTTCGCTGCAATCCACGACCAGTACCCGTTGCACAATCTCCCGGTAAGCCCCGGCTTCCAGTAACAGCGGCACGGCAACAATGGCATAGGGGGATGGTGCCAGTGCGAGAAGGCGTTTGACTTCATCCCGGATCAGGGGGTGGAGAATGGCTTCCAGTTTTTTCTTGGCTTCAGCGTTGGCAAAGATCAGATGACGAATGCGAGCCCGATCCAGGTTGCCATCCGGCAGCATAAATTCTGAGCCAAATTCATTTTTGATTGCGGCGAGGGCGGGTTGACCGGCTGCTGTGAGCTGGCGTGCAATCTGGTCGGTGTCGATAACGGCTATGCCCAGTTCCGAAAAAAGTTCCGCCACGGCACTTTTGCCGCAGCCGATGCCGCCGGTCAGTCCGATCGCCAGCCTAGAGCGCAACGCCGAGGTAGGCCTGAGTGATGGACTGTCCCCAGAACAGCGCAATCAAGCCGCCGCCTGCGAGGTAGGGGCCGAAGGGGATAGGGATCTGGCGGCCGCGGCCGGCAAACAGGATGAGCGTGATGCCTACCATCGCCCCTACCAAGGAGGACAGCAGGATGGTCAGGGGCAGCACCTGCCAGCCCAGCCAGGCGCCAATGGCGGCAAGCAGCTTGAAGTCACCGAAACCCATGCCTTCCTTGCCGGTGGTGAGTTTGAACAGCCAGTAAACGCTCCACAGGGTGAGGTAGCCTGCTACCGCGCCGGCGACTGCAGACTGGAGTCCGGTAAAAGTTCCGCTGAAATTAACCAAAAGTCCAAGCCACAGCAGCGGCTGAGTAATACTGTCTGGCAGCAGGTGGGTGTCGAAATCAATGAAGGTCAGTGCAATCAGCGCCCAGATGAATATCAGTGCCGTCAGCGCGGCAGCACCGAAGCCGAAATGCCAGGCGGCAAAGGCGCTGAGCACACCGGTCAGCGCCTCCACGATCGGATAGCGCGGGCTGATGCGGGTTTTGCACCGGGCGCAGCGGCCGCCCAGCGCCAGATAACTCAGCACAGGAATGTTTTCCAGTGCCCGGATCTGATGTCCGCAGGACGGACAGGCAGAGCGCGGGACAACCAGATTGTAGCGCGGGCCGCGTTGCGCCGGCGAGGCCTGGCTTGGGTCAGCATCCAGCGAGGCGCACTGTTCGCGCCACTCCTGTTCCATCATTCTGGGCAGGCGATGGATGACGACATTCAGGAAGCTGCCCACCATCAGGCCAAGCAGGCCGCACAGGGCAATGAAAACCACCGGGGTGGTCTGGAGAAATTGCAACAGTTCCATCAGTGGAGTTCCAGAAATGGTGGACAGGGTTCGACCTGTCTCAAGGGAGCGAAGCCTGTCTGTGACCTAGACCACTTGGCCCATTTTGAATATTGGCAGGTACATGGCGATCACCAGGCCGCCGATAAGGGTGCCCAGTACCACCATGATCATCGGCTCCATCAAGCTGGCAAGCGCATCCACCGCATCGTCCACCTCCGCTTCATAAAAATCGGCCACCTTGCCCAGCATGGCGTCAAGCGAGCCGGATTCCTCGCCGATGGTGACCATCTGCAGCACCATGTTGGGGAACAGTGCGGTGCTTTGCATTGCCACTGTGAGGCTGGTGCCGGTGCTGACTTCGGCCTGGATTTTCTTGGTGGCGTTGTAGTAAACGATGTTGCCGGCTGCGCCTGCCACCGAATCCATGGCCTCTACCAGCGGCACGCCGGCAGCAAACATGGTGGCCAGGGTACGGCTCCAGCGCGCGATGGTGGCTTTCTCGATCACCGGGCCGAACACGGGAATTTTGAGAAACAGCCGGTCCATCACTTCCTGCATCTTGCGCGAGCGCTTCCAGGTATAGAAGAAGAACCAGAAACCGCCACCGATGCCGCCAAAAATCAGGTACCAGTAGGCAACGAAGATATCGGACACCGCCATCACGAACAGGGTGGGGGCCGGCAAATCGGCGCCGAAACTGGTGAACAGTTCCTTGAATGCGGGCACCACGAAAATCATGATGATGGCGGTGATCACGAACGCCACCACGATGATCGAGATCGGGTAAAACAGGGCAGACTTGATCTTGCCCTTGATGGCCTGGATTTTTTCCTTGTAGGTGGCCAAGCGGTCGAGGATGGTATCAAGAATGCCGGCCTGCTCGCCGGCATTGATCAGGTTGCAATAGAGCGCGTCGAAATACAGCGGGTATTTCTTGAATGCCTGGCTCATGCTGCTGCCGGTGGAAATATCGGATTTGATGTCGAGCAGCAGCTTTTGCACCGCCGGATTGCTGTGGCCCTTGCCCACGATGTCAAACGACTGCAGCAGCGGCACGCCGGCCTTCATCATGGTAGAAAGCTGGCGGGTAAAGAGCGTGATGTCCTTGTCGGTTATCTTGCCGCCGCGCGAACGCTGCTTCTTGACCCGTATTATGTTCATGCCCTGGCGGCGCAGCATGGCGTTGACGACAGTTTCGCTCGCCGCCACCATGTCGCCTCTGACAATCTTGCCTTTCTTGTCCTTGGCTTCCCAGCTGAAGTTATATTCTTTAACGGCTATTTTTTTCGCGACTGCCATGGCTGCTTTCCTGTGTCGTTGGTCACGCTTATTCGTTGGTCACGGCTTCAATTTCTTCCAGCGAGGTCAGCCCGGCCTTGACCTTGCGCAATCCGGCCTGGCGCAAATCTTGCACGCCTTCGCGGCGCGCCTGGTCTGCAATGTCGTGGGCGGTACCGTTTTTCATGATGAGGCGGCTCATGTCTTCGGTGATCGGCATGACCTGATAAATGCCGACGCGGCCCTTGTAGCCCGAACCCTTGCATTTTTCACAGCCGACATGGCCATAGGGCTGCCAGCTGCCATCCAGCTCTTCCTCGGCAAAGCCGGCGCGCAGCAGGGCTTCCCGCGGAATGTCGATGGGCTTCTTGCAACTGCATAAACGGCGCGCCAGACGCTGGGCGGTGATCATGATCACCGATGAGGCGATATTGAAAGGCGCCACGCCCATGTTCATGAGCCGCGTCAGGGTGGCGGGGGCGTCGTTGGTGTGCAGGGTGGATAGCACCATGTGGCCGGTTTGCGCCGCCTTGATGGCGATATCGGCCGTTTCGAGGTCGCGGATCTCGCCCACCATAATTACGTCCGGGTCCTGGCGCAGGAAGGACTTGAGGGCGCTGGCGAAAGTCAGTCCCGCCTTGTCGTTGACGTTGACCTGGTTGATGCCGGGCAGGTTGATTTCGGCCGGGTCTTCGGCGGTTGAGATGTTGACGCCAGGTTTGTTGAGAATATTCAGGCAGGTATACAGCGAAACCGTCTTGCCGCTGCCGGTCGGGCCGGTGACCAGCACCATGCCATAGGGGCGCTGGACGGCATTGAGCAGTGCCTCCTTCTGGTCCGGATCATAGCCCAGCGCGTCAATGCCAAGTGTGGCACTGGAAGGATCGAGAATACGCATCACGATCTTCTCGCCATACAGCGTGGGGAGGGTGCTGACGCGGAAGTCGATGGCGCGGTTTTTGGATAGCACCAGCTTCATCCGCCCATCCTGGGGGACGCGCTTTTCAGCAATGTCCAGCTTGGAAATCACCTTGATACGCGAAGCGATTTTATCCTTGATGGCGAGAGGCGGTTGCGCCACCTCGTACAGCACGCCGTCGGTGCGGTAGCGGATGCGGAAGAATTTCTCATAGGGTTCGAAGTGTATGTCAGAGGCGCCGCCATTGATCGCATCCATGAGGATTTTCTGGAGGTACTTGACCACCGGCGCATCGTCGATGTCCGCGCTGGCGCTTTCATCCTGCTTTGCCAGAGTCTCATCGTCAGTGAATTCGAGATCACCGATGTCTTCGACATCCAGGCTTTTCATCGAGGTGTCGCTGGATTCGACAAATTTTTCTATCAGCTTGCCGAGCTTGTTGTCCTCCACCACCACCTGTTCGACAGTGTGGTTGGTCTGAAAACGGACATCATTGAGCGTCTGCAGGTTGGTGGGGTCGGAGGTGGCGATGAAAAGATGGGTGCCGCGCTGGTACAGGGCGAGAATGCGCCGGCTCTGCACGATCGAGGGATCCAGTATGCCCTTGGGCAGATGGTCGACGTCGACCGCGCCCAGATCGAGCAGCGGGAAGCCGAAATTCTGCGAGGCAAATTCGGCAACTTGCAGTGCGCTTAATTTGTTGCTTTGAACCAGCTGGCTGACAAAGCTGACCTTGGATGCGGCTGCCTGTGTCTGGATCGCGTCGGCGTCGGTGTCAAGCAACAGGCCCTGTTGAACCAGGGAGCGAGCCAGACCGCTTAATCCAGTTGGAACCGTCGCTGCGACCATCTTAAATTCTCTGCTCCATCTTTAGGAATGATTGTCAAATGATGCCCCCTGCATGTTTTTTTGTAAAGGCAGGTGGACCTATTGCTCTGGCGTGGCAGCGGGGGGGAAGATTCTGACCCTTTTTACCGACCGGTCCTGGGTTTGAAGGATTTCCAGGGTCACGTTGGCGATTTTCAGGCTGATGCCGGCTTCCGGGATGTCTTCAAGGTGTTCGAGAATCAGGCCATTCAGGGTTTTAGGGCCGTACAGCGGAAACTGCAGTCCCAGCTTGCGGTTCAGGTCGCGCAACAGGCTGCTTCCATCCACCAGCCAGCTGCCGTCATCCTGGCGGCGGTAGGTGCCGCCTTGCGCCGGAGCGTGAGTAGTGAATTCGCCCACAATTTCTTCCAGGATGTCTTCCAGGCTGACCAGTCCAAGCAGTTCGCCATATTCGTCGACGACCATGCCGAGGCGGCGCTGATTTTCCTGGAAATGCTGCAGCTGGGTAAACAATGCGGTGCCGGCGGGGATGAAATAGGGTTCGCGCAGGATGTCGCGCAACGCGTTGGCGTCGAGTTCGCCAGTCTGGGTCTGGTGCAGCACCCTGCGAACATGGACCAGGCCGATGATGTTGTCCAGTTGCCCCTGGTAAACCGGGATGCGGGTATGGTGGCTGGTGGATAGCTGGCGCCGGATTTCTTCTGCTGGCGCATCGATGTCGATGGCCTCGATCTGGTTGCGCGGCGTCATCACATCATCCACGGTGATGTTTTCCAGTCCGAACAGGTTGACCAGGATGCTCTGGTGTTTTTTCGGGATGTAGTGGCCGGCCTCGAGCACCAGCGTGCGCAATTCCTCCAGGCTCAGGCTGCTGGCGGCTTCGGCACCCGGCTTCAGGCGCAGGATCCACAGCAGCGCCTGGACGAACAGGTTGACGAACCATACGACGGGATAAAACAGTTTCAGCAGGGGGGTGAGCACAAAACTCAGAGGCAGGGCGATCCGTTCTGGATAGGCGGCCCCCATGACCTTGGGCGTGATTTCGCTGAATACCAGGATGGCGAATGTGACGGCCAGAGTGCTGATGGACAGGGCGAGCTCGCCCTCGCCGACCAGCCGGACGGTGATGATGGTGACCAGGGTTGCGGATGCGGCGTTGATCAGGTTGTTGCCCAGCAGGATCACGCCGAGCAGCTTGTCGGTCCGGGCCAGCAATTGAGTGGTGAGTCTGGCGCCGCGGTGCCCGGACTGGGCGAGGTGTTTCAGGCGGTAACGGTTGAGCGCCATCATGCTGGTTTCGGAGATGGAAAAAAAACCCGAAAGGATCAACAGAACGATGAGCACACCTAACAGTATGCTAATGGGGGTGTCGTCCAAGGGACGGAATCCTTATGCGATGAAAAACCGGCGGCGGAGCGTTGAAGTCTTGAACATTGATTGATTCAACGGCCAAGAATGATTTCGAGTACGAACTTGCTGCCGATGTAAGCCAGCAGCAGTGCCGCGAATCCGCTCAGGGTCCAGCGTATTGCAGTGCGTCCGCGCCAGCCATAGCGCAGGCGGCCGCCCAGCAGGGCTGCATAAATGCACCATGAGATCAGTGCAAAAACGGTTTTGTGGCTGAGTTGCAGGGCCTTGCCAAATAGCTCCTCGGAAAACAGCATGCCGCTGACCAGGGTCAGGGTGAGCAGGATGAAGCCCCCCCACAGGATGCGGAATAACAGATGCTCCATGGTGAGCAGTGGCGGCAGCCTTTGCAGCAGGGTCGAAAGCGATCTGGAATGATGAAGGTTGCGTTCTGCTACCGCCATCAGGAGCGCATGCATGGTTGCAATGGTGAACAGGCTGTAGGCGAGGATGGCGATGTGCAGGTGGACTTTGAAAATCAGCAATTCGGAGTGCAGCAGGGTATGGGTGGCAGGCAAGAGCAGCGGGGCGAAGAGGCTGAGGGTGGCAAAGGGGAGCACAAAACCCTGCAGGCATCCTAGATTGTTGCGCATGCTTGCCAGCCAATAGACCGCAACGGTTAGCCAGGCAATGGCGGAAATGGCATGGCCGACACCGAGTTTCAAGCCATCGGGCTGGAAAATGGAGTGGTACAGCAGCGCGCCGTGAAGTGCCAGCGGCAACAGGATGGCCAGATTCTCCAGCAGGGGGCTCAGGGCACGGCCGTTGCTGCCCTGCCATAAGGCCCGCCAGAAATAGGTGCTCAGCCCGGCATAAAGCAGAGCGGTCAGGAAAAGAGGTAATAAATCCGGCATGGTTTGGGATAAAATTGGTTTTTTCCGATTCTACACCATAAGGGCGTGAGGGGTGAGGGGTGAGGGGTGAGGCGCAAAACCGGGTCCGGCGCGCGCTTCTGCTTTTTCGTCTTTACCCCTCACCCCTGACGCCTCACCTTTAGGGATATACATGTTCGACAATCTCTCACAGCGCCTTTCCGGCGTCATCAAAAATCTGCGCGGCCAGGCGCGCTTGACCGAATCCAATATCCAGGACGCCCTGCGTGAAGTGCGCATGGCTTTGCTGGAGGCGGACGTGGCGCTGCCGGTGGTGAAGGATTTCATCGCTCACGTCAGGGAGCGCGCGCTCGGCCAGGAAGTGCTGTCCAGCCTGACCCCGGGGCAGGCGGTGGTGCAGGTGGTTTACGAAGAGCTGACTCGCCTGATGGGCGAGCACAATGCCACGCTCGACCTGGCGGCGCGCCCGCCCGCGGTGATTCTGCTGGCGGGCCTGCAGGGCGCAGGTAAAACAACGACTGCTGGCAAGCTGGCGAAATTTTTGCGCGAGCAGATGAAGAAGAAAGTGCTGCTGACCAGTTGCGACGTTTATCGCCCGGCCGCGATCGAGCAGCTGAAAACCCTGGCACAGCAGCTTGAAACGGAATTTTTCCCCTCCCAGGCCGGGCAGCAGCCGGAACAGATCGCCCTCGCTGCGGTGGATTTCGCGCGCAAGCATTTTCATGATGTCGTGATCGTCGATACCGCCGGCCGCCTGGCGATTGACGAAGCCATGATGGAGGAGATCAAGCGCCTGCACGCGGCGCTTGATCCGGTGGAAACCCTGTTCGTGGTCGATGCGATGCAGGGCCAGGATGCGGTGAACACCGCCCGCGCCTTCAGCGATGCGCTGCCGCTCACCGGCGTGATCCTGACCAAGCTGGACGGTGATGCGCGCGGTGGAGCGGCGCTGTCGGTGCGGCATGTCACCGGCAAGCCGATCAAGTTTGTTGGCGTGGGCGAGAAATCGGGCGGCCTGGAAGCGTTCTACCCGGACCGCATGGCCTCCCGCGTGCTGGGCATGGGCGACGTGCTGTCGCTGATCGAGGATGCGCAGCGCGGCGTGGACCAGGCAGAGGCGCAAAAGCTGGCGAAGAAGCTAAAAGCAGGCAAGAGTTTCGATCTCGAGGATTTCAAGCAGCAGATGCAGCAGATGAAAAAAATGGGCGGGATGACCGCCTTCATGGACAAGCTGCCCGGCCAGCTGGGACAGATGGCGGGCGACGCCCAGGTCAACGACAAGATGGTCAATCGCCTGGAAGGCATCATCAACTCCATGACCCCGCAGGAACGCCACAAGCCGGAGCTCATCAAGGCAGCGCGCAAGCGGCGCATCGCTGCGGGCGCGGGGGTCCAGGTGCAGGAGGTGAACCGGCTGCTGAGCCAGTTCGAGCAAACCCAGAAAATGATGAAAATGTTTTCCAAGGGCGGCGGCATGGCGAAAATGATGCGCGGCATGAAGGGCATGCTGCCCGGAATGCGATAACACCCTTGCCATCCTGGCCCTGAATGTCGTAAAATCGCGCTCTTTTTCAAGAATTTAAGCAGGCAGAAACTATGGTTATCATTCGACTCGCCCGTGGTGGCGCCAAAAAGCGCCCGTTCTACAACCTGGTCGTGGCTGATTCTCGCGAGCGCCGCGACGGCCGTTTTATCGAGCGCGTGGGTTTTTACAACCCGGTTGCGCCCGAAGGCCAGGAAGCGATGCGTATCAATTCCGAGCGCGTGACCTACTGGCAAAGCCAGGGAGCCCAGCTGAGCGACGCAGTGGCGAAGCTGGTCAAGCGCGCGGGCGCAGCAGCAGCCTAAACCCTTAGTGCCGCAGCAGCCTGAACACCTGGTTGTCATGGGGCACGTCAGTGTCCCGTTCGGAGTGCGCGGCTGGGTCAAGATTCACGCGTATACTGAACACAGCGGCAGCCTGCTCGACTACCCGACATGGTGGCTGGGCAGAAATGGCCAGTGGCGTGAAGTCAGGGTGCTGGATTCCGAGGTGCACAGCAAGTCGCTGGTGGCGCACCTCTCCGGTTGCGATGACCGGGACGCTGCAGCCGCATTGCGCGGCAGCGAAATTGCGGTGCCGCGCAATGCGCTGCCAGAACCGGCGGAGAACGAATACTACTGGTCTGATCTGATCGGCCTGAGCGTGCTCAATACCGAGCAGCAGGCCTTGGGCAAGGTCAGCGAATTGCTCGAAACCGGCGCCAATGACGTGCTGGTGGTGCAGGGCGAACGGGAACGGCTGATACCCTTCGTCCCCCAGGTGATACAGGAAGTGGATCTGGCCGCTGGCACGATCCGGGTGGATTGGGGACTGGATTGGTGACGCCCTACCAGTTCGACGTCGTCACCCTGTTTCCGCAGATGTTTGAAGCCCTTACCGCGAGCGGCATCACGCGGCGGGCGCAGGAGCAGTCCAGCTACCGGCTGCGGTTGTGGAATCCGCGCGATTTCACCAGCAACAATTACCGCACGGTGGATGACCGGCCCTATGGCGGCGGCCCCGGCATGGTGATGCTGGCGGAACCGCTGGAACTGGCCATTGCGGCTGCGCGGCAGGCGCAGATTGCCGCGGGTGCAGAGAAAACCCGGGTGGTTTATCTCTCGCCGCAGGGGAAGTTGCTCGACCATGCCCGGGTGATGGATCTGGTATCCACAGGCGGACTGATTTTGCTTGCCGGGCGCTACGAGGGCGTGGACGAACGCCTCCTGCGGCGTCAGGTGGATGAGGAAATTTCCATCGGGGACTATGTGCTTTCGGGGGGCGAACTCCCGGCCATGGTGCTGATGGATTGCATTATCCGGCAATTGCCGGGAGTGCTGGGCGATGCGGAATCGGCCGAGCAGGATTCGTTTGTGAATGGTCTGCTGGATTTCCCGCACTATACCCGGCCCGAGGTTTATCAGGGCGAGCGTGTTCCGGAGGTGTTGATGTCCGGTAACCACGCCCTGATACAGAAGTGGCGGCTGAAACAGGCGCTTGGACGCACCTGGCAACGCCGCCCTGATTTGCTGGCAAAACGCCAGTTGACCAAAGAGGAGTCTCGGCTGCTGACGGAGTATCAGCAGGAACAAGACGCCGTAAAATAAAAGGAAGCAAACATGAATCTGATCGAACAACTGGAACAGGAAGAAATTGCCCGCCTAGGCAAGACCATCCCCGCTTTTGCCTCTGGCGACACCGTCGTGGTGCAGGTCAAGGTGAAGGAAGGCAACCGCGAGCGTCTGCAGGCCTATGAAGGCGTGGTGATTGCGAAGCGCAACCGCGGCCTGAATTCCTCCTTCATCGTGCGCAAGATTTCTTCCGGCGAAGGTGTGGAACGCACTTTCCAGACTTACTCCCCGCTGGTGGCAAGCATCGAAGTGAAGCGCCGCGGCGATGTGCGCCGCGCCAAGCT
>PQAG01000147.1 GCA_003104895.1 Nitrosomonadales bacterium | reverse complement strand
CCACTGGTATCCTTTTTCTTGACCGGTTCCGCCGCGCAACCCAGAAGGCCTGCCAGGGCAACACCCAGGCAGGCCAGCATCAGCACGCGCAGCCATTCAGTCCGACAATGTTTCACAGTCTCTCCATCCACCGCGACAGCATCGCAGTGATTGCATAGTTTATTTTTATATGTTGATCAGTATTGTTGATAGCATATAATCAGATCGCATTTTCCGCAATACACCCGCAACAAATTTATGTTAATTTTCCGCAGCCGCCACACATGCTCGGCAGATCACTTTCGTGAAAATATACCATAATGGGGGTAGGGGTTTCCACTAAGCAATGGGTAGGGTTACCATTAGACTAAGGGACTACTCCTTTTGGATGGCTCCCGGCACCAGCAGACATGAATTGTCACCATCGTATGCTGAGAAAAATCCCCACTTAAACCCAATTGTCTACAACTTAATTGAACCCATTGCCAAAATGCAAGCACGAAATGACAATCGGTTTCCTTTTCCAGACAAAGGGTTATATGAGCCGCCCGGCTGGAAAAACCCAGGTTTCCTGACATTCAGGAAGCGGCAAAATTTGGATTAGCGGCTTTATCGCGCTCGCCCCAGGTGATTTGGCCGGGAGTTTTACCCTGCGAGCCCCATATTGCACGCCGGCTTGCCGAAAAACCGCCCGCTCGTGCTTTGTTGAAAAAACAAATCTGGTATCGTTGCGGCCATAGAACTTATCTTTCGACAGGAACGCCGCCATGACCACCGGAAATCTTTTCATTGTCGCCGCTCCATCCGGGGCGGGGAAAACCAGCCTGGTAAAGGAGCTGCTTGCCTCAGACCCAGGCATCCAGCTTTCCATCTCCTTCACCACGCGCGCGCCGCGGCCGGGCGARGTGGACGGCCAGCATTACCATTTCGTCAGCCGCGAAATCTTCATGCAGATGCTGGAACGCGGCGATTTTCTCGAAAGCGCGGAAGTCTACGGCAACTTCTAYGGCACCTCKCAGCCCTGGATCGAAGCCTCGCGCAAGACCGGCAGGGACATCCTGCTCGAAATCGACTGGCAGGGCGCAGCCCAGGTCCGCAAGCTGATTCCGGACGCYGTCAGCATTTTCATCCTGCCGCCYWCCGTGGAAGCCCTGCGCCAGAGGCTGACCGGACGCGGCCAGGATGCGGAAGAGGTGATCCAGCGCCGTGTCGCGGCCGCGCGCGAGGACATCAGCCATGTCGGCGAATTCGATTATGTTATTATTAACGACGATTTCGACGCTGCGCAGCAGGACCTGCTGGCAGTGGTCCGGGCGCAGCGCCTTACCATCGGCGCCCAGCTGGCCCGGCATGGCGGTCTCATCGCCAGCCTGACCTGAAAATACCTTAAAATTCACTGGAGCACACAAACATGGCACGCATTACCGTCGATGACTGCATGAAAAACTTCGGCAACCGCTTCGAGCTGACCCTGGCCGCCACCTACCGCGCCCGGCAGCTGGCCAGCGGCGCCACCCCCCTGGTGGAGTCCGGCCGCGACAAGCCGACCGTCGTCGCGCTGAAGGAAATCGCCCTGGGCAAGGTCGGCAGGGAAATCCTGAACCGCGGACAAGCGTGACATACGGTGAGCGGGGAGCAGTAAGCAGCAAGCGGTGAGAAGCCCCCTTACCGCTCCCCGCTCCCCCGCTCCAAATGCCCAACCCGTCCCAGCTCACCGAGACACTCTCCGCCTACCTCAAGCCTGAGGACATTGCCCAGGTCGGGGCCGCCTTTCGTGTCGCCGAGGCTGCCCATCTCGGGCAGATGCGCAAAAGCGGCGAGGCCTACATTTCCCACCCGCTCGCAGTCGCCACCATCCTGGCCGAATGGCGCCTTGACGCCCAGGCCATCATGGCGGCGCTGCTGCATGACGTGGTGGAAGACACCGCGACCACCAGCGAGGAAATCGCCGCGCAGTTCGGCAAGCAGGTAGCCGAACTGGTGGAAGGGGTTTCCAAGCTGGACAAGATCGAATTCCAGTCGGAGGCCCACGCCCAGGCGGAAAATTTCCGCAAGATGCTGCTCGCCATGGCGCGCGACGTGCGGGTGATCCTGATCAAGCTGGCCGACCGGCTGCACAACATGCGCACCCTGGAGTCGATGCAGGCGGCCAAGCAGCAGCGCATTTCCCACGAAACCCTGGAAATCTACGCCCCCATCGCCAACCGCCTCGGCCTCAACAATGTCTACCGCGAGCTGGAAGACCTGGCCTTCCATTTCGCCTACCCCAACCGCTACACGGTGCTCTCCAAGGCCGTCAAGGCCGCGCGCGGCAACCGGCGCGAGGTGGTGGGCAAGGTGCTGGAAGCGATCAAGAACAAACTCGCCAGCTGCAATATAGAGGCCACGGTCACGGGCCGGGAAAAGCACCTTTACAGCATTTACCGCAAGATGCAGGAAAAGAACCTGGCCTTTTCCGAAGTATTCGACATCTACGGTTTCCGCGTCACCGTCAAGGACGCGCCCACCTGCTACCTCGCGCTGGGCTCCCTGCACAGCCTGTACAAGCCCATCCCGGGCAAGTTCAAGGATTACATCGCCATTCCCAAGGCGAACGGCTACCAGTCCCTGCACACCACGCTGTTCGGCCCCTTCGGCACGCCGGTCGAAATCCAGATCCGCAGCCAGGAAATGCACCAGATCGCCGAGGCTGGCGTGGCCTCTCACTGGCTCTACAAGAGCGGCGAGGCCGGCATCAGCGACATGCAGCAGAAAACCCACCAGTGGCTGCAAAGCCTGCTCGAAATCCAGAACGAAAGCCGCGATGCCGCCGAATTCCTGGAACACATCAAGGTCGACCTGTTCCCTGACGAGGTCTATGTGTTCACGCCCAAGGGCAAGATCATGGCGCTGCCGCGCGGCGCCACGGCAGTGGATTTTGCCTACGCGGTGCACACCGACATCGGCAACCGTGCGGTGGCCGTCAAGATCAACCACGAACACGCCCCGCTCAGAACCGAGCTCAAGAATGGCGACCACGTGGATATCGTCACCGCAAGCCATGCCAACCCCAACCCCGCCTGGCTCAACTACGTCGCCACCGGCAAGGCGCGCTCGCATATCCGGCATTACCTCAAGACCCTGCACTACAAGGAATCCGTCGCGCTCGGCGAACGCCTGCTGGCGCAGGCATTGCGCGCCCTGCAGATCGACCCGGCCACCATCGGCGAGGGGCCGTGGGAAAAACTGCTGCGCGAACATGCAGGCAAGACGAAGGACGAGATTCTCGCCGACATCGGCCTGGGCAAGCGGCTCAACATTGTCGTGGCCAGGCAGCTGGCGGCGCTGGGCGAAGCGCCTGCCGCCGAGAACCGCCCGCAGGGCGCCATCACCATTCGCGGCACCGAAGGCATGGCGGTCCAGCTCGCCCAGTGCTGCCGCCCCATTCCCGGCGACCCCATCCTGGGCTTCATCAACAAAGGCAAGGGGCTCATCATTCACACCCACGACTGCCCCATCATCGCGCATTACCGCAACGACCCGGACAAATGGGTGGACGTGGAGTGGGACCCGGACACCCGGAAATTCTTCGATGTCTCGATCAAGCTCGTGGTTGCCAACCAGCGCGGGGTGCTGGCCAAGGTGGCGGCCACCATCGCCGATGCCGATTCCAATATCGACAATGTCAGCATGGAAGAAGAGGACGGCAGCGCCTACGCCACCATGTTTTTCACCCTGCAGGTGGAAAACCGCATGCACCTCGCCCGCGTCATGCGCGGCCTGCGCCAGGTGCCGGAAGTGGTAAGAATCAACCGGACGAAGGGCTAACAGGCCACACCATCACGCAGCACCGGATTGAATTGAAAAAGGAATAATCTCCATGACCAGACAAGTTCTCTCAAGCTCCAACGCACCCGCAGCCATCGGCACCTATTCCCAGGGCATCCGGGCCGGCGATACGGTTTACCTTTCCGGCCAGATCGGCCTCGACCCTGCCAGCATGCAGATGGTGGAGGGCATCGAAGAGCAGATCAACCAGGTGTTTCTCAATCTCGGCGCAGTGGCCAGCGCAGCCGGTGCGAATCTCAACGCCACGGTCAAGCTCAACGTCTATCTCACCGACCTGGTTCACTTCGCCAAGGTCAACGAGATCATGGCCCGCCATTTCGACCAGCCCTACCCCGCCCGCGCCGCCGTGGGCGTAAAAGAATTGCCGCGCGGCGCGCTGGTGGAAATGGACGCGGTTCTGCATCTGGGCTAGTAATGCTTCAGAAAGTTGGCAAGCCCACCCGGGACAAGCTTGCCAGGCTGGGCATCCACAACGCCTTCGGCCTGCTGCTCCACCTGCCGCTGCGCTACCAGGACGAGACGCATCTTTATCCCATTGCGGATGCGCCCATCGGCCAACTGGTACAAGTGGAAGGCCGCGTCACCCACGCCAGCGTCACCTACAAGCCGCGCAAGATGCTGACCGTGAAGATGCAGGATGGCAGCAGCGCACTGCAGCTGCGCTTCCTGCATTTCTACCCCAGCCAGGCCGCAAGCCTGGTTCCTGGGGTGACGCTGCGCGTCCTGGGCGAACTGCGCCACGGTTTCTCTGGCGCGGAAATGGTCCATCCCCAGTACCGCATCGTGAAGGAAGACGAACCTCTCGCCGCGGCGCTCACCCCGGTATACCCCGCCACGCAGGGGCTCGGCCAGGGCGCCTTGCGCAAGCTGATTGGGCAGGCGCTGGCCAGTATGGACCTTTGCGACACCCTGCCGGATGCGCTGCGCACGCCCCTGAATCTGCCGGACTTTGCGGCCAGCATCACCCTGCTGCACCAGCCCCCGCCAGACATTGCCGCGGCTGCGCTGGACGGAAGGCATCATCCCGCCTGGCAGCGCGTGATTTTTGACGAACTGCTGGCGCAGCAGCTTTCCATGCGCCTGCACTACCGGAAACGGCGTGCGCGCGGCGCCCCTCCCCTGCCGCCCCGGCAGCAGCCCGGCGCCGCCCTGCTGGAGCGTCTGCCCTTCCCGCTCACCGCAGCCCAGCAGCGCGTCTGCGCCGAAATCAGCGCCGACCTCGCCCGCGCCCATCCCATGCAGCGCCTGCTGCAGGGCGACGTAGGCAGCGGCAAGACCGTGGTGGCGGCGCTGGCGGCCTGCCAGGCCATCGGGAACGGATTTCAGGCCGCCATCATGGCGCCGACCGAGATTCTGGCCGAACAGCATTACCTCAAGCTCTCCGCCTGGCTGGAGCCGCTCGGCATCAGCGTGGCCTGGCTCAGCGGCAGCCTGGGCAAGAAGGACAAGCGCGCCGCGCTGGAGCGCGTCGCCAGCGGCGAGGCGCAGCTTGCCATCGGCACCCACGCCCTGTTCCAGGAGCAGGTAAGCTTCAACCGGCTTGGCCTGGCCATCATTGACGAGCAGCACCGCTTCGGCGTGCACCAGCGCCTGGCTCTGGCGCGGCAAGGGGGAGGCGGTCGACGTGCTGGTGCTCACGGCGACGCCGATCCCGCGCACGCTGGTGCTCACCTATTTCGGCGACATGGACATTTCCGAATTGC
>PQAG01000146.1 GCA_003104895.1 Nitrosomonadales bacterium | reverse complement strand
GGCGTGACGCCGCACAGTCTGGGCAATCCCTACTGCGACATCTGTCCGTCGCGCATCGCCACCACCCTGCTCACCGGCAGCACCGAGCAAATGGCGCTACGCACCGGCGACGGCATTGCCTTCGTCCTCGGCGCCATCGCCAACACCCTGGCCGGTTTCACGCTGGTGGCGGCATTTGCGGTGCGCCAGCCATTCTGCCGCATCTGCCCGCTGCTTTCGTTCAACGCGGTGTTCCAGCGCCTGTCGCCGATGCGGCTGGCAAAGAAGCAGCACGACAAGTGCGACAAATGCGGTATCTGTGCCAAGGCCTGCCCGATGGATATCCACGAGATTGCCCGCGAGCACGGCAGCAAGGCCTACCACGAGGACTGCACCCTGTGCGGGCGCTGCGCTGAATTCTGCCCGGATGACGGCGTGATCCAGATGAAATGGGGGCCAGTCCCGCTGTTCAAGTCCAACCGCGAGTATTACAAGCGGCGCATGAAGGGCGAGATGCCGGATGGTGCCATCAAGATCGTCGCTGCACCGCGCAAGCCTGCCGCTGGAGCGGATGAACATGCTTGATACCCTCATGCCCGGCACAGCACCTCTGCCGGAGACCATAGGCATGTTTTCGGTCTGGCTGCTGGGCGTTTCCATGGGGCTGACCGCCTGCACCGTCACCTGCCTGCCGTTCATGGGCACCTGGGTGCTGGGGCGCGGCGGCAGCAATCGTGAAACGCTGTTCGATACCGGGGTGTTCCTGCTTGGCCGTGTAACGGCTTACAGCCTGCTCGGCGGCCTGGCTGGCGCGCTCGGGATGTGGCTGACGCAGGCGCTGAGCAGCGGCATTGGCAATGCCTTTATCGGTGCCGCCAGCATTGCTGCCGGGGTGTGGCTGTTCCTGCCGGCACGGCGCAAAGGCCCATGCAATGCGGCGAAACGAGGCGCTGGCACGCCACCTTTTTTGCTCGGCTTTTCCCTCAGCCTCACCCCTTGCGCGCCGCTGGCGTCACTCCTGGCAGTATGCGCGCTGTCCGGCGGCACTTTGTCAGGCGCAGGCTACGGCCTGATGTTCGGCCTCGGCGCTGCCCTGACTCCCTTGCTGCTGTTGCTCCCCCTCCTCAGCCTGTTCGGCACCCGGATACGGGAAAGCCAGCCCTGGCTGACGAAATGGATCCGCCTTGGCGCTGGACTGGTACTTGTGCTGATCGGGATGCGGCGGCTGTGGCTGATCTAACCCCCTGCGACATTTTGCCCCATTCACGCGGCAGCCCGCGGTTTATACCAAAACCATGTACAGCGGAAGAAATGGCAATGGCAACTGGCGGAGATGAACCGGGGCATGCTGCGCCAATAACCAACCCAAAGCAAAATCCTGCCCGCAGGAAAATGATTCAGATCAAGTTTTCTTAACACCGCCCCCTCAATCCCGGCAAAAACATGCGACCTATTGCCGCGCGGCAATAGGTCGCATGTTTTCCGGGAACTTTCACATTTAACATTCACCCTCGATTGCGGGTATGTAGCCCCCAATAACAGGGCACCGCTTTCGGGGAGAGGAAATGCCGCACAACAAAACAACAAACCGAATCTTAAGCCCCCTGTGCGCCGGTCTGGCGAGCAGAGCGTTTGCCGGTTCAGTGCCGGTCGCGGAGCAGAAAGTGTTTGCAGTTCCCGGCGGCTGCGCGGCTTTGTGAGGGAAGCGCCCAAGCGCCACTCTGGCTTCGGCATAATGGGAATTTTCTGTCCTGACTGCGGGAACCCCGCAGGCCTGACTGGCCCCGTCGCAGCCTGAACTCCATTTGCACGCCAGCCAGGTCACGCCCTACCAAAAGGTAGGCCGATATTCTCGCCGTTGAGCAGCGGGCGGGGGGATGAAGATCGCTTTTGTTTCCGAAGCCGCCCGGCAGACGCCCAAATGGCGTGCAGGGAACCCAACCAAATATGAAGAGGAGTTAAGCACCATGATTCGCAAAACCCATGCCACTGCCGCCATTGGCATACGCCGACCGATGTCCTTCGCCATCGCGGCGGCTTTCGGCGCATTCTGCTCCGGCAATGTCAGCGCCGAGGAAAACGATGTCCAGCTCACGGAGATTTCTGTCTCGGCTGAATCCAGTAAACCGGCGACACCAGACAATGTTCCCTCGACGACAGAAAGCGTGACCAAGAAGCAGATTGCCGAAAGCGTCAATTCGGTGTCATCGTCCGGGGCGCTCCTGTACCTGCCGAGTGTTCACGTTCGTGAACGCTTTATTGGCGATGTGAACGGTGGCCTGGCAATGCGGATGTATGGCGTCAATTCCAGCGCCGAAACCATCGTCTATGCGGACGGCCTGCTGCTGTCGAACCATCTGACTAACAGCTGCTGCCCTGGCCCGCGCTGGGGCCTGGTATCCCAGGATGCAATCGACCGGGTCGATGTCATGTATGGTCCTTTCTCCGCGCTTTATCCCGGAAATTCGGTGGGTGGCGTGGTGCTGATGACAACGCACATGCCCACCCAGTTCGAAGCACATGCGAAGCTGGACTTTTTTGGCCAGAATTTCAAGCTCTACGGAACGGACGAGAACTTTACCGGCGGGCATGGCTCCGCAAGTATAGGAAACAAGGCGGGCGACTGGTCTTTCCGCTTGAGCGGTGATCGCCTGGACAATCACAGCCATCCGACGGACTTTACTTCCGCCAAGGCCAAAACGGGAGCGCCTGCCGCAGCGGGGCAATACTCGGTTGTCACCGGCGCCCACTTCGACCGCGACATCGCCAACAATCCGAGGGTCATCACCGCCGCCACCAGCATGGACCATACCGTGAAGGACGACGGCACCATCAAGCTGGCATATGATTTCTCGCCGACCGTTCGCGCCACCTATACCGGGAATATCTGGAAAAACACCTCGGACAAGGAGAACGCCAGCTACCTGCGGGATGCGGCCGGCAATACGATTTACGGAACCGGGGGGTCGGGGGCCTACAAGTATGTTCGCATCAATGGCAAAGACTATACGGTGACGGCGCCGAGTGCCAGCCACACCGAAAGCGAATACTACATGCATGGCCTGTCCGTAAAATCACAGAGCGGCGGAACCTGGGATTGGGAGGCAACGGCAAGCCACTTCAATCAGGACAAGGACGTGACCCGCGCATCCTCCGGCAACTATGGCACCACTCCCAGTAGCGACGCCACTGCTGGAACCATCACCTTTGGCGATGGAACGGGCTGGCAGAATCTTGACCTGCGCGGCGAATGGCGCCCCGATGGCAATCTGAAAAGCCGGCATCAGGTGAGTTTTGGCTTCCATACCGACACCTACAAGACCAAGTCAGATCAGTACACGCTTGCGACGGGGCCGTGGCTGACCAGCAATATCGGCGCGTTGAGCACGAACTCCAGAGGCACCACCACGACCCAGGCGATCTACTTGCAGGACGCATGGCAACTTGCGCCCGT
Organism: Nitrosomonadales bacterium; assembly: GCA_003104895.1. Classification (GTDB taxonomy): domain Bacteria; phylum Pseudomonadota; class Gammaproteobacteria; order Burkholderiales; family Sulfuricellaceae; genus Sulfurimicrobium. The sequence continues at coordinate 11,347 of PQAG01000146.1, read as the reverse complement.
CTGGAAACTGGTATTGGGCGGACGCCAGGAAAAGTGGGAAGCTTCCGAGGGAAGCAACTACGCCGGCGGAACGACTTATGCCTATCAGGACAAAACCGTCTCCGCATTCTCGCCCAAGGCATCGCTGTCCTGGCAGACATCCGATGTTTTGGCGCTGCGCGGTTCTGTTGGCAGGGGCGTACGCTTTCCGACCGTCGGCGAGCTTTTCAAGAACTTCGGCATAACGCCGGTTGGTTCCAGCACAGCCCTGACCAGCGCGCAAATCATTGCCGCCGGGTTTCCGGCGCCTTATAACACCGGGCTGACCAACAACCCCAACCTCAAGCCAGAAACCGCTGACTCCTGGGAATTTACGGTAGAGCGCTTCCTGAACAATGGCCTGTGGCGAACCTCCCTGTTCGGGGAAGAAAAACAGGACGCGCTCGTTTCGCAAACCGACATCACGACCCTGCCCGGTTATAGCATCAGCAGCGTTCAGAACGTCGACAAAGTCCGCACCTATGGTATCGAAATGGCAGTGCAGACCAGCGACGCGTTGATACGCGGCCTGGATCTTTCCGGCAGCATTGCCTACATCCATTCGAGAATCGTCGAGAACACTGCAAACCCTGGACTGGTAGGCACGGAACTGCCGCTCATCCCGGTCTGGCGCGCCTCGCTGCTGGGTGTCTACCATGCCTCGGACAAACTCTCGTACAGCCTGGGCTATCGTTTCAGCGGAAGACAGCACAGCGGCCTGTTCGACACGAAAACCATGCAGTATCCCGACCCCAATCCGGACACCTATGGCGGACGCAGCTCTTTCAGCATTTTTGATGCCAAAGTGCACTACAAGGTCAACAAGCAGTGGTCCGCCTCCGTCGGCGTCGATAACATCGGCGACGTCAAATATTACACCTTGTATCCCTATCAGCAGCGCACTTATTTTGCCAGTTTGAAGTTCGACTATTAATGGCGATCTGGATGACTCACTTTCACAAACTGGGCGCCGCTGCAGCACTGGCCACGGCCGTTTCTGTCCTGCCTGGCTCTGTATCCGCAGCAGAACCGAAAGAGAAGGCAGCCATGCCGGGAATGGGCGGCATGGCGAAAAAGGCACGCACAGAGCTGGCCAGTTCGGCGGCGTTTGCCGCGGACGGGCGGCTGCTGGCCGTTGCCAAGCAAGGCGAGCATCTGATGCTTTATCGCAGCGACGATCAAGGCGCCAGCTGGTCGGCGCCGGTTATCGTCAACGCCCAGCCGGAGGCCATTTCCGGCGATGGCGAAAACCGGCCCAAGATCGCCTTTGCCCAAGATGGCGGCGTGCTGGTTTCCTGGACAAAGCCGCTTGGCAAGCCCAACACCGGTGAAGTGCGGCTGGCTCGTTCGGATGATGGCGGCGCCAGCTTTGCAGCTCCGATCACCGTGCACCGCGATCGGCAGGAAATCACCCATCGCTTCGAGGCGATTACAGCGGGCGGCGACGGACGCATTTATATCGCCTGGATCGACAAGCGCGATCTCGAATCGGCCAAGGCGGCGCAGAAACCATATCGCGGTGCGGCGATCTATGCGGCGGTGTCGGAAGATGGCGGCAGAAGCTTCAAGGCTGAAGTGAAAGTCGCCGATCATTCCTGCGAGTGCTGCCGCATCACCACAGCAGTGGATACGGATGGCGCCCCACTGTTCCTCTGGCGGCATGTATTCGAACCCAATGAGCGCGACCATGCGCTCGCAAAACTCAAGACCGACGGTACGCCATCCGCCTTTCAACGGGCAACTTTCGATCGCTGGAGGATAGACGGCTGCCCGCACCATGGCCCGTCACTGGCCGTGGCGCCAGATGGAACGCGGCATGCTGTCTGGTTCAACCAGAAGGATGGCGAAGGCAGGGTGTTCTATGGCCGCCTGACAGCGAATGGTGTCGACGGCCAGCGCTTTGTTGGCGGCGAAAAGGCCGCCCATGCTGACCTTGCCGTCGCGGGACGCCGTGTGGCCATCACATGGAAAGAATTTGACGGCGAAACGACGCAACTGCATGCCGAAGTGTCCGACGATGGCGGGGCCAGCTTCAAGCCACGCGTGCTTGCGGCCACCGGCGGCGCATCCGACCAGGCCCGCGCGATCAAGCGGGGTAACGATCTGTTTGTCTTCTGGCGCACGGAGCGCGAGGGCATGCGAGTGTTCGAATTGCGATGAGACATTTCTGTTTGCTGTTGTTGCTCGTGCTGGCGTGCATGAAGGCCGCCGCAGCCGAGCCGTTTCTCGCCCTCGACCGGCAAGGCGCCCGCAGTCTGGTGGATGCGAATTCACATGCGCTGCCAACCATCATTGCCTTGTGGTCCTCCGACTGCTCCCACTGCAAAAACAACCTCAAGCTGTTCGCTCGCATGGCCGCAGCCAATCCTCGCCTGCGCTTGATCACGATTGCCGTTGAACCCTTGTCGGAAGAGCTCGCCGTGCCGCTGGATCGTTTGGGCATTCCCGGCGCCCGCTATGCCTATGGCCCGGAATCCCCCGACGCCCTTGCTCACGCACTCGACCCCAAATGGCGGGGCGAATTGCCGCGCACGCTGCTGTTCGACGGGAACGGCGGTAAAGAAGCGGTTTCCGGCGTGATGGATGAACAAGGTGTGCGCCGCCATCTCAGATTATAGTCTGATGGGGCGAGGCGTTTTTTCCATGCGGGAAAACCCTGTGCCTACAATGCTGCTGCGACATTTTGCCGCACACCACAACGCGCCGGATACTTTAGTATCCCTGTCGCATTTGAAGTGTTTCGCTTGCCACTAGTAGTGCGTTTCGCCAAAAAGGTTTACACAATGAAACTAATGGATTTTTTTGCCAGGCCAGGAGCAGGCCTGCAGCCGCACTTGCTATGCGGCCAGGGGTTGCAAAGGCGCGTGGCGGGAAAAGACACCGTTCCAGTAGTCCTTGTTGGTGAAACGCACTGCTAGGATTATTTCAGACTGGAAATGAACAGGGAACATGCGACAAAATGGCTGCCAGCCATGGGTTTGGTGATGCTTGCACACGCCGGAGCCTGGTACGGGTTCACGCAACTCAGGCATGAGATTCTGCCTCCTAAACCATTGCCGGTGATTGAAGTGGCATTGCTGCCCCCTCCAACCAAGGTCACACCAAAACCGCCAGAGCCGCCAAAACCCCAACCCAAGCCCAAAGCGCAGCCCCGGGCGAAACCGGAAGCGCGCCCGCTTTTGCAGCCTCAGCCAGTGGCAGAAAGAATCATGGAACAGGCGCCTGAACCGGCCCCGGTTGCCGCAGCCCAAGTCGCGCCTGTTATCGAAGCACCCGCCCGGGCCGAACCGGCGCCGGTAGTGGAAGCCCCGCGTTTTAACGCTGCCTATCTCAATAACCCGCCACCGGCTTACCCGCTCGCGGCACGCCGAAGAGGCATTGAAGGGCGGGTTCTGGTGCGGGCGGAAATACAGGCAGATGGCTCCTGCAGCCGGGTGGAACTGAAAAAAACCAGCGGTTTTGACCCGCTCGACCAGGCTGCGCTGGAAGCGGTCAGAAAGTGGCACTTTGTCCCGGCAAAAAAGGGCGCCCAGGCCGTGACCGCCTGGGTGGAAGTACCGATCACATTCAAATTGGAAAACTAGGAAAAATATGTTTGAACATTCAACCTCGCCAATCGTGGCCGCAACCCTGTGGCTCCTGATTGCATTCTCGGTGGTTTCCTGGACGCTGATCGTGATGAAGGGCTGGCTGCAGTTCCGGCTGTCGCGGCAAAACAGCGCTTTTACCAACACCTTCTGGAACGCCCGCAACCTGACGGAAGCGGAAACAGCCGCGCAACAGGCGCAAGGCCCCCTCGCGCAACTGTGCCGTTCGGGATTCGAGGCCCTGCGCGAAATCGGGAGGGATGGCGCGAACAGCCTGCAGAATAGCGGCGACAAGCAGGATGTGCTGGAGCGCCGGCTGCGCGCCGAAGTTCAGAAGGAGTTGCACGGCCTCGAAAGCGGGCTGATGGTCCTGGCGAGCATCGGCTCGACCGCGCCTTTCGTGGGGCTGTTCGGCACGGTGTGGGGCATCATGCACGCCCTGCAGGACATCAGCCGCACCGGCTCAGCCGGGCTGGACGTGGTGGCGGGGCCGATCGGCGAAGCCCTGATCGCCACCGCCATCGGCATCGCCACCGCCATCCCCGCCGTGCTGGCCTACAACTACGGCCTGCGCCGGGTGCGGCTGTACGGCGCGGAGCTGGAAGCGTTTGCCAGCGACTTCCTGCACCTCGCGCTCAAATCCGGCTTCAGCGTGAAATAGGGAGTTTCCCATGGCCCTCACCACCTCTTCCGAACAATCCGCCATGGCGGACATCAACGTCACGCCGCTGGTGGACGTCATGCTGGTGCTCTTGATTGTGTTCATCGTCACCGCGCCGCTGCTGATGCAGGCGGTCAAGGTCGACCTGCCCAAGACGGCCCCGGTCGCCCCGCTCAAGCAGACCCACACCATCCAGCTGGCCATCAATGCCGAGGGCACGGTGTATCTCGACCAGCGGGCCATCCATTTCGACATCCTGGAAGGCGAACTGAAAAAAATGCGCGCCGCCACCCCCGACATCAACGTCCAGCTCCACGCCGACGAGAACGTCAAATACGGCCGCGTGGCCCAGGTCATGGCGGCGGTCAACCGCGCCGGCATCGCCAAGCTCGGGTTCATCACCATTCCGCAATAATTTTTAACAAGGAGGTTTCATGAAACACCAGCTACGCATCATCCCCCTCGCCGTCGCGCTGGCCCTGCCGCAACTGGCCGCTGCCGCCGACGACAAAGCCACCACGCTGCCGGAAGTCACCGTCAGCGCATCCAAGGCCGAAAGCCTGCCGGTGGGCGCAACCCAGGTTGACAAGGCAGGCATGGCCCGCATGGAAGCCGCCACCAGCGATACCGCCAGCCTGCTCAGGGACATGCCTGGCGTCAGCCTGTATGGCGCTGGCGGCGTTTCCAGCCTGCCGGTAATCGATGGCCTGGCGGATGACCGCCTGCGCATCAAGGTCGATGGCATGGACCTGATTTCCGCCTGCGGCAACCACATGAACCCGCCGCTTTCCTACATCGATCCAAGCAACGTGGAGAGCATCCAGGTGTATTCCGGCATCGCGCCAGTGAGCGTGGGCGGCGACAGCATCGGCGGCGCCATCCTGGTGAAATCTGCCGACCCGGAATTTGCCGCGGCAGGGCAAACGCTGCTCAAGGGTGAAGCGGGCGCCTTCTACCGCAGCAACGGCAATGCCACGGGCGGCAATCTTTCAGCAACCATTGCCAGCGAAAAGGTCAGCGTGACCTATAGCGGATCGACCGTGGAATCAGACAATTACACGGCGGGCGGAAACTTCAAGCCGGCAGGCCCGGCCTTTGTAGCCGACGGCAAATCTCTTTACACTTCAAGCAAATGGCTGGCCGGAGACGAAGTCGGCTCGTCCATGTATAAATCGACCAACCAGTCCCTCAAGTTTGCGCTGCGCAACGAGAACCATCTGGTCGAACTGAAGGTTGGCGTACAGGACATTCCCTATCAGGGCTTCCCCAACCAGCGCATGGATATGACCGCCAACGACAGCACCCAGGTCAATCTGCGCTATGCCGGCCAGTATGACTGGGGCAAGCTGGAAGCCCGGGCATATAACGAGCACACGCGCCACAAGATGAACTTCCTCGAGGACAAAGCTTTCTGGTATTTGAGTGCCCCGCAAACGATTCCAGCACCCGGCATGCCGATGGACACGGAAGGGAGAAACACCGGCGCCGTGGTCAAGGCAGACATCCTGCTTTCAGGGCGTGACACGCTCAGGATGGGCGCCGAATACCAGCGCTATCGCTTCAATGACTGGTGGGATCCGTCCGGTAATGGCGGCATGTCACCGAATACTTTCTGGGACATCAACAATGGCGAGCGCGACCGCTACGCCGCGTTCGCCGAATGGGAAGCGCGCTGGAGCCCGCAATGGCTCAGCCTGCTCGGGGTACGCGGCGAAACAGTGAAAATGGATACGGGCACTGTGCAGGGTTACAACAGTAGCTATAACGCCGAAGCGAACGCCTTCAATGCCAAAGACCGCAGCCGTACCGACAACAACTGGGACCTGACCGCGCTGGCGCGCTACACGCCGGATAACAGCAAGGCCTACGAGTTCGGCTACGCGCGCAAAACCCGCTCGCCCAATCTGTATGAGCGCTATACCTGGTCGACCGGCGGCATGGCCATGAACATGATCAACATGGTTGGCGACGGCAATGGCTACGTGGGCAACCTGGACCTGAAGCCGGAAGTCGCGAATACCATCAGCGCCACCGCCGACTGGCACGATGCCGGGCAGCAAAACTGGGGGCTGAAAGTCACGCCGTATTACACCTACGTCGAGGATTACATCAATGCGCGGCGCTGCACGGCCAGCGATACCCTCATGGCCGGTTCAAAATGCGCAGCCGCAAACCTGACGACCACAAATAATTATGTATTCCTCAAATACACCAACCAGGATGCCCACCTCTATGGCCTGGATATTTCCGGTTATTTCCCCTTGGCAAAAAATACCGGTTTCGGCAGCTTCACGGCGACCGGCCAGTTGAATTATGTCAGAGGCAAGACCACGAGCGGCACTGACGACAATCTCTACAACATGATGCCGCTGAACGCGAAACTGGCCGTAGTGCAGCGCCTGGGCAGCTGGACCAATACCGCGGAAGTCGTGATGGTGGATGCCAAGGATGACGTGTCGCAAATCCGCAATGAGCTTAAAACCGCCGGTTACGGCCTGCTGAACCTGCGCAGCAGCTATGCGTGGAAACAGGCACGGTTTGATGTCGGCATCGATAACGTCTTTGACCGGTTTTACGACTATCCCCTGGGCGGGGCGTATGTGGGGCAGGGGACGACCATGCCCCCTGGAAGCGGTTACGCACCTTACGGCATCGCTGTTCCCGGCATGGGCCGCTCCATCTACGCCGGCGTGAACGTGAAGTTCTGATCCATCCTTGCATCATCCTGAAATGGGCGCTGCGGCGCCCATTTTTTTCTGGGGAAACGGCCCGGTAACACACTGTTACATTCCCGCCGCAATGGGAAATGTTTCTGAAACCCTTCAGGTCCATGATGACACCCCCATGCAGCAATTTTGATTCATCCCTGCAAGTTTCATCTGGTTACCTCCTCTCTACCATCCCAATGGTAGTTTCAACGGGCACTCCGGTGCCCGTTTTTTTTGCCTGCCGGGCAAATGAACTTCATACCTGTTTTTGGAGTCATTCAGGTATTCGTCTGCCGATGGAAAGCCGAGCGCTTTCCTGCCTGAAAACCCCTCACCCCCGCGAGAACCGGCATGCTCATCAAACGCCCCAGCGACATCCGCCCATCGGAAATCACCGACCGGGAAATCTACCGCGCCCGGCGCCGATTCCTGCAAGGCGCCCCCGCCGCGCTGGCTGCGGCCGCACTGCCCGGCCTGTTCTCAACGCCGGCCCTGGCGGCTCAAAAGCTGCCGGGCGCAGGAAAAAGCCCTTACAGCACCAGAGAGCCGGCAACGCCCTACAAGGAAGTGACCACTTACAACAATTTCTATGAGTTCGGCACAGACAAGGCCGACCCGGCGCGTGCAGCAAGGACCCTGATCACCCGCCCGTGGACGGTAACAATCGAGGGGGAGGTCAAAAAACCCGGAACCCATGGCATCGAGGAACTGCTGCGCCTGGCGCCGCTGGAAGAGCGCGTCTATCGCCTGCGCTGCGTCGAGGGATGGTCCATGGTGATCCCGTGGACGGGATTTTCCCTCAGCGAAGTCATCCGCCGCGCCGAACCCACCGGCAATGCCAGATACGTCGAATTCGTCTCGCTGCATGACCCCAGACAGATGCCGGGGCAACGCTCCGGCGTGCTGGACTGGCCCTATGTCGAGGGCCTGCGCCTGGACGAGGCCATGCATCCGCTGACTCTTCTCGCCTTCGGGCTCTATGGCGAGGCGCTGCCGCAGCAGAACGGCGCGCCGCTGCGCCTGGTGGTGCCATGGAAATACGGCTTCAAGAGCGCGAAATCCATCGTCAAAATCCGCCTGGTCGAGAAACCGCCGGTGAGCGCATGGATGCGCGCCGCGCCGGGCGAGTATGGATTCTTCTCCAACGTCAATCCCGCCGTGGACCACCCGCGCTGGAGCCAGGCCCGGGAACGCCGCATCGGCGAGTTCCTCAAGCGCCCCACGCTGCCGTTCAACGGCTACGGCGACCAGGTGGCGCAGCTTTATGCGGGCATGGATCTGAAGAAATATTTCTGATGCAGAACCCTTTCACTGCCTTCGGCTGCGCTCAGGCGGCGGGAGAGGGAAAGATTGCACGCTCTCCCGCCGTTGCCTGAGCGCAGCCGAAGGCAGTGAGCGCAGCCGAAGGCAGTGAGCGCAGCCGAAGCGAAGGCAGGGAGCGCGTTGGAGAAAAGATGAAACAAGGAAAAATTTTGCTTTTCCTCGCCTGCCTCATCCCGCTGGGGCGGCTGATGTGGCTGGGCTTCGATGGCGGGCTGGGCGCCAACCCGATCGAATTCATCACCCGCTCCTCCGGCACCTGGACCCTGACATTCCTGCTCATCACGCTGGGCATCACGCCCTTGCGCCGCCTCTCGGGCTGGCAATGGCCGCTTCGGCTGCGCCGCATGCTCGGCCTGTATGCCTTTTTCTACGCCTGCCTGCATTTCACCACCTATCTCTGGCTCGACCAGTTCTTTGATTTTTCCAGCATCTACCAGGATATTTTCAAGCGCCCCTTCATCACCATCGGCTTCGCCAGCTTCCTGCTGCTGATCCCGCTGGCGCTGACTTCCACCCAGGCCATGATGCGCCGCCTCGGCGGCAGGAACTGGCAGCGCCTGCACCGCCTGGTGTATCTCATAGCAGCCGGGGGTGTGGTGCATTACTGGTGGCTGGTGAAGAAGGATGTCACCCAGCCCGCGATCTACGCCGCCGTGCTGGCGCTGTTGCTGGGATACCGGCTGTGGTTCAGGCTAACGGGCGGGGCAAAGCACCACCCCAAATCATGAACAGCGCTTCACCATGCCCGTCTCCCTCTTTCCTAACTCTCTCCCAGAGGGAAAGAGGGACGCAGGCTCGCTTCGCGAGTTTCACGTCACGAAAAATCCACGCTCACCCTGAGGCCGGTACCATGCCCGCCGTCAGCCAGGCCGAGTTTGGCCGCGTGAACATCGGCGATGCGTTTGACGATGGACAGGCCCAGGCCGCTGCCCGCAGCCTCGTTGCCGAGGATGCGGTAAAAGCGGTCAAACACCCTTTGCCTTTCCTGCTCCGGGATGCCTGGCCCGCTATCTGTCACTTCCAGCCGCACGCGGCCCTGTTCCACTATCAGGGACACGTCTACCCGGCCATTCCGGGGCGTATAGCGAATGGCGTTATCTACCAGATTGCGCAGCAGGATACCGAGCATGTCGGCATTTCCCCTGATCATGGCCGCATCGGGACCGGACAGTTCCAGTTCGATTTCCTTGGCCAGCGCCGCCGGGGCCAGATCGGCCAGCGTCTGGCGGGCAATGGCTGCCATATCGCATTCCGCCATGAGGACAGCGCTGCCGCCCGTGGGCTCGAGCCGCGCCAGGGTCAGCAATTGCCCGATCAGATGGGTCGCGCGGTCGGCACCCAGAATCAGGTTATCCAGGGCCGCCCCGCGTTGAACTTCATTCTCTGCGCGCCGGGCAACCTGGGCCTGGATTTTCAGCGCGGCGAGGGGAGTGCGCAGTTCGTGCGCGGCATCGGCGGTGAAACGCCGCTCGCTTTCCAGCGCCACTTCCAGCCGGCCAAGCAGGGAATTGAGGGCGTGCAGCAGGGGGGCGATTTCGGACGGGGCGGTGGACTCTGCCAGCGGGACAAGATTGGCGGGGTCGCGCTGCGCGACTTCGCTGCCGATGCGCCGCAAGGGGCTGAGCCCCCCGCCGACCGCGAACCAGATCAGCGCAGCCAGCACCGGCAGGGCAATGCCCAGCGGCAGAAGCAGGCGCTGTGCCACGGAGGCGGCCAGCTCGTTGCGCACGGCATGGCGCTCGCCCACCTGCACCCGGATTTCGCCTTCCTCACTCTGCAGGTCATAAACCCGCCAGGCCTTGCCGCCGATCACGGCGTCGGAAAAACCGTTCTCCTGCGCTGCCAGCGGCTCAACCGGCGCGCTGGCGGAACGCAACAGCAGGCGTCCGTGCTCACCCCATATCTGGAAAGCAATCTTGCGTTCATATTTGTGCCCGGCGCCGGCAATCTCCGTCGCGATGCCGTCATCGTCTTCGCGCGCCTCCCTGAGGTCATGCCCGGCCTGGGCCAGCAGCACCTGGGCCGACTGGGCCAGCTGGGCATCGAACAGCTCGTCGATCTCGTGGTGGGCGTCAAAATAGATGAAAACCGCCGTCGCCAGCCAGGCGGCCGAAATAATGGCCAGGAGCAGAACCAGCAGCTTGGCGCGCAGGGAAGTCATGCCTTGTCCACCAGATAACCCACCCCGCGCAGGGTGCGGATCAGCTCCGCGCCGAGTTTCTTGCGCAGGTGGTGGATGTGCACCTCCACCGCATTGCTTTCCACTTCCTCACCCCAGCCGTACAGGCTCTGCTCCAGCTGCTCGCGCGACAGGGCGCGGCCGGCGTTTTCCAGCAGCACCAGCAGGATGGCGAATTCCCTGGAAGAAAGCTCCACCGGCTTACCCGCCAGCGTCACCCGGCGGGCTGCCGGATCGACCTCCAGCTTGCCGTGCACGATCAGGGGCGCGGCACGTCCCCCGGCACGCCGCAACAGGGCACGGATACGAGCCGCCAGCTCGTCCAGGTCGAAGGGTTTGATCAGGTAATCATCGGCGCCTGCATCGAGGCCTTTGACCCGGTCCGCCACCGTATCCCTGGCGGTGAGAATGAGCACCGGAGCGGTATTGCCCGTGCCGCGCAGCCATTTCAGCAATTCCGTTCCGGACAGGCGCGGCAGGCCGAGGTCCAGCACCACCAGCGCATAGGCCTCTGCCTGCAGCGCCAGTTTCGCGGCCTGGCCGTCCTTCACCCAGTCCACGGCGAATCCCGCCTGCGACAGCCCGGCACGGACGCCGTCACCGAGCAGCGGGTCGTCTTCAACCAGCAGCAGGCGCATGATTGGGTGCTCTTTTATGCATGGAGCCCAGTCTAACCGATCAGATCAGGCTATGCACGAGGCAGCCGTGCCGCACCGAACACACCCCGTTCCGCGCCCTGGTGACAGGCCGCACAATTGGCGCGCGTGCCTACCTGCGGCTGCCTCCACACCGCCGCGCCGATGTCGCGGTGCTTGCCCAGCCAATAGGGCGTTTCGGTGATGCGCAGCGGTGTTTCACGTGGATCAATCGA
>PQAG01000145.1 GCA_003104895.1 Nitrosomonadales bacterium | reverse complement strand
TCGATCTGGCCAGCCGCACGGCGGCTTTCCGGGCAGAAGTGGAGGCCAAGCTCAGGGCGGCCGATTTCGTCGGCGTGCGCGACCAGTTCACGCTGGACTGCCTGGCCGCGAGCGGCATCGCTGCCCGCCTCATGCCCGACCCCGCCGTCATGGTGGCCGAACTGTCCGGCGAGAAAATCCGCCAGCATGCCCGCGAGGGCGAGGTGGCCCAGGCGCTGGAGAGATTCCCCCAGGGCTATATCGCGGTGCAGTTCAGCGCCGGTTTCGGCGATGACGCCACCCTTGGGGAAATCGCCGCCCAGCTGGACCAGATCAGCCATGAAAACGGCCTGGGCGTGGTATTCTTCCGCGCCGGGGCGGCACCCTGGCATGACGATCTGGACTGCTACCAGCGCACCGCGGCCCGCATGCGGCCTTCATCCGTGAAGATATTCTCGTCCCTGAACCTGTGGGACATCTGCGCCCTTATTGCCCGCAGCCGCGCCTATTGCGGCAGCAGCCTGCACGGCAGGATCGCCGCCATGGCATTCGCCCTGCCGCGCGTCAACCTGCGCCATCCGGCAGAGGCCAGTCCGCTCACAAAGCAGGCAGCCTATGCCAGCACCTGGGAAATGCCGGGCATGCCTATCACGGTTGAAGTGGCGGGCATCGGCCAGGGCATCCTTCAGGCCATGGCGGCAGACGCGGCAACACTGCGGCACAAAGCCCGCGAACTGGCCGCACGCTACCGCGAGGAATTTGACGCAATCCGCGCCAGACTGGAATAGCCGCGCCAGGGGAAAATGCTGCTGCATGATGGAAAATTCGAGGTGAAAGGGCTAAACTGAAACCACCTATAGCGCAATAATAACAAGGAGACCGATCATGCTGGATTCCTTAAAACAGGCCGGTAAAAACATTGGCCGCGAGATCAACCGGGCGTGGGAAAACCTTTCCGAAGGCTGGCGCGAACTGCTCAGCCGCAGCAGCGATTCACTCACGCACTTTTCCCGCGACAAGGAAGAAGAGCAGAAAGAGCGCAGCGCGCTCGCCACCTTTCCACGCTGGAGCCTCCTGGCAGGCGAAGTGGAGGAAACGGAGAAAGAACTGATCGTGCGCGTGGAAGTCCCCGGCATGGAGAAAGACGACTGCCGCATCACCATCGAGGGCAATACGCTCTACCTGAGCGGCGAAAAACGTATCGAGCGGGAGACCCACGAAAGCACCTATCATGTCATGGAGCGCGCCTATGGCTCGTTTCAGCGCGCCATCCCCCTCCCTGGCAACGTGGATATCGACAAGGCGGAAGCCAGCTACAAAAACGGCGTGCTGACGGTTCGCCTGCCCAAGGTCGGCGGCGCCGCACGAGGGAAAACCATCACCATCAGTTGAGCAGGCCCTCTGCCACAATCAGCGTTCGGAGTCACCATGGCCATCATCGGTATTGATCTCGGCACTTCCAATTCCGCCGCTGCCGTCCTGCGCGGCGGGCGCCCCGTCATCATCCCCAGCGCCGAAGGCATCAGCGTCGGCGGCAAGGCTTTCCCCAGCTACGTCGCCCTGACAGCCGACGGCCAGGTGCTGGTGGGCGAACCCGCGCGGCGCCAGGCAACTTCCAACCCGGAAGGCACGGTCACCGCCTTCAAGCGCAGGATGGGCAGGCGCGAAACCATCGTGCTCAGGGGCCGGGACTATTCTCCCGAGCAGCTTTCCGCCTTCCTGCTGCAGAAAATCAAGCGCGACGCCGAGGCCTTCCTTGGAGAGCCGGTGGAAAAGGCGGTGGTCACCGTGCCGGCCTATTTCGACGACAACCAGCGCGCCGCCACCAAGGACGCCTGCCGCATCGCCGGGCTGGAAGTGATACGCCTGGTCAACGAGCCCACCGCCGCCTCGCTGGCCTACGGCCTCGACCGCCTGGGGCAGGAACTGCGCATCGCGGTGATCGACCTGGGCGGCGGCACGCTCGACGTCACCATCATGGAATTCGGCAAGGGCGTGTTCGAGGTCAAATCCACCAGCGGCGACACCCAGCTCGGCGGCACCGACATGAACCAGCGCATTTTCGAGCACTTGGCCGAACGCTTCCAGATGTCCACCGGCGTGGATGTGCGCGGCGACCAGAAGGCCGCCGCGCGCCTCATCGAGGCGGCGGAAACTGCCAAGATCGAGCTCACCGCCAGCGTCAACACCCACATCAGCCTGCCCTATCTCGCCGCCGTCAACGGCGAGCCGCGCCATCTCGAACTGGACCTCAACCGCACCGAGCTGGAACGCCTGGTGCGCCCGGTGATCGAGCGCTGCCGCGGCCCCGTGGAACAGGCCCTGCACGACGCGGGCATCAGCCCGCGCGACGTGGACCGGGTGGTGTTCGTCGGCGGACCGACCCGCATGCCTGCGGTGCGCGCCTTTTTCGAGGAGCTGTTCGGGCGCAAGGCCGAGATGGGCGTGGACCCGATGGAATGCGTCGCCGCCGGGGCTGCGATCCAGGCCGGCGTGCTGGCCGGAGAGGTGGGCGGCATCGTGCTGGTGGACGTCACCCCGCTCACCCTGGGCGTGGAAACCCTGGGCGGCATCGCCACGCCGCTGATCGCGCGCAACACCCCGATCCCGGTCAAGCGCACGGAGACCTTCACCACTGCGGCGGACATGCAGACCAGCGTCACCATCCATGTCTTCCAGGGCGAACGGCCGATGGCGGGCGACAACACCAGCCTGGGCGAATTCAATCTGGACGGCCTGCCCCCCGCGCCGCGCGGCATCCCCAAGATCGAGGTGACCTTTGACATCGACTCCAACGGCATCCTCAGCGTTGCGGCAAAGGATACCGCGAGCGGAAAATCCCAGTCGATCAGCGTCACCGGCTCCTCCCGGCTCTCGGAAGACGCCAAGAAACGCATGGTGGAAGACGCGGAAAAATATGCCGAGGCCGACAAGAAGCGGCGCGAGGATGCCGAAAAACTCAATGCGGCGGATACCACCTGTTATGAAGCGGAAAAAATGCTCGCCAACTTCGCCGACAAACTCACCGAGGGCCTGAAGAAGCGCATCGAGACCGCCCTGCGCGAGACCAAGGAGGCGCTGCTGAAGAAAGACGCGCCCCTCGCCACGGAGCGGGCGGAAGCGCTGAAAAAAATCCTCCAGGAGGCCGGCGCGGTCATCTACACCCAGTCGGGGCAGGAATCGAAAGGAAAACCCTACTCTGAAACCCGCTGGGAAGGCCCCGAACCCCCGCCCAACGTGGGCGCACCGGGAGGGGAAGCCCGCCCCAGCGGGTCAGGTCCGCGCGGCAAGGTGGTGGATGCCGAGTACAAGGAGAATCGGTGAGTTTTGAACGGTGAGCAGTGAACGGCAAGCAGTGAGCTGTTGACCGCTCACTGCTCCCTACTCACCGCTTACCATCAAACAGGAGCATCATCATTCCAGAAACCGCGCAGCGTGATTATTACGAAGTGCTTGGCGTTGCCAGGAACGCCGGGCAAAAGGCAATCAAGGACGCCTTCCGCAACCTCGCCCTGAAATATCATCCGGACCGCAACAAGGAGCCGGGCGCCGAGGAGCGCTTCAAGGAAATTGCCGAAGCCTATGCCGTCCTGTCCGACCCGAAGAAGCGTCAGGAATATGACAGCCGCGGTTTCGCAGGGGTAGCCGGCTTCAGCCGGGAAGACCTGTTCGGCGGGATCAATTTCGAAGATATTTTCGGCGGGCTCAATTTCGACTTTGGCGGCGGCAGCCCGTTCGAAGGTTTTTTCCACCGCCGGCGCACAGGGCCGCGGCAGGGAGAGAACATCGAGGTGGAGCTGTTCGTTTCCCTGGAGCGGATTGCCAGCGGGGGCGAGGAAAAAATCCGCCTCAAGCGCCCGGCCAGCTGCCCCGCCTGCCATGGCTCAGGCGCCAGGGCCGGCACCGCGCCGCTCAAGTGCAAGACCTGTGACGG
>PQAG01000144.1 GCA_003104895.1 Nitrosomonadales bacterium | reverse complement strand
ATCCTGAACCAGGGCGGAGCGGCAGGCAAGCGGCTGGATTTCATGATGCAGGAACTGAACCGCGAAGCCAACACCCTGGGCTCGAAGTCCATCGCCACGGAAACATCACGGCTGTCGATGGAATTGAAAGTGCTGATCGAGCAGATGCGGGAGCAGATTCAGAATATCGAGTAGCCTTTCACGCCGCTTCAGCCTTCCCGCAAGCCAAACCAGAGCCGCTAACCATGCGGCTTTTTTCCAGCATGGCTTATAAGGGATTCCCTGATAGGGAAATCAATTTTGTTGTGCGAATATTCTTGAAAGAATCCATAAACCACACCAATACTGGCGATTCGACTCCGGCGATGCATTCATGAAAACCAGCAAGCTTCTTACTCTCGTCAGTATTGCCGCCAGCCTGGTGATTCTCATCCTGGCCGGCCTCAATGTCTGGAAAGAGCGGGAGCATGCCCTCGATGAGGCCCGCCAGCGCCTGGGCGACCTCAGCCTGATGCAGGCTGAGCAAATGGAGCGATCCCTGCAGGCCGTTGACCTGGCGCTCAACAATGTAGTGGAGGAGCTCGGCCGCTCCGGGGACTGGGAAAGCCAGTCCATCCATCTTCAGATGAAGAATTACGCCAGCACTCTGCCGCAAATCCGTGGTGTGGCCATCGTGGCCGCCAATGGCAACAACATCAACGATAGCGCCCTGTTTCCGGTCACACCCATGTTCCTCGGCGACCGTGAATATTTCGCTTATCTGCAAAAGCACCCTGATAGCAGGAAAATGTATATCAGCGCCCCGCTCAAGAGCCGCCGTGATCAAGCGTGGACAGTGATACTGGCGCGCCCCGTCACCGGCAGGGAAGGCGCATTCCAGGGCCTGGTGTTTGCGCGCATGCAGCCCAGATATTTCCAGGATATCTTTCAGCAAGTCCTGCACCACGAAGGCAGTGCGATGAGCATTCTGCGCCGGGATGGCACGATGCTGTTCCGGCAACCTCATGATGAAAAAACCATGGGCAAGAGTTTTGCCAAGCTCCCGCTGTTCACCACCCTTCTCCCCGCTGCCGGGCACGGCAGTTTCGAAAAAGTGGCGGAGGTTGACGGAAAACTGCGGCTATTCAGTTACAGCGCCGTAAAGAACTATCCTGTGGTCATCGTCGCGCACCAGGAAAAATCGGCGATTCTCGCCGACTGGCGCAAGCACGCCTTCCTCGCAGGCACCGTGATCAGCATCGCCATGCTGATCGCTTTTTTCCTGACGCGGCGGCTCGTCCTGTCCCTGCAGCAACGTGAAAAAGATATCGCAGCCATCCTTGCAAGTGAACAGCAGCTGCGTTTCATGACAGAAAACATGCTGGACGTCATCTGGACATGGGACGCAGCCAGGGGAATCACTTTTGTCAGCCCTTCGGTCAGGCGCTTGCTGGGCTACACTCCGGATGAATTGCTGGGCAGGCAGCTGGAAGGCTTGTGTGCGCAGAGCACCCTGGACAAGATCGCGGAAAAATCCGCCGAAGCCCGTTCCATGATTGAGGCAGGAGAGCCCACGCCACTTTTTGATCTGACTTTCGAGAGCCAGATCCCCACCAAATCCGGCGCCGCGGTGTGGGTGGAAAACCGGCTCAGGCTGTTTTTCAATGCGGACGGCAGCCTGTCACGCATCCAGGGATTATCGCGCAATATCACCGAACGCAAGCAGGCGCAACAACAGCTCGAAAATATGGCCAACTTCGACGCACTGACCGGCCTGCCCAACCGGGTGTTGCTCGCCGACCGCATGCAGCTGGAGCTGTCCCGCGCCAAACGCCACAACCATCTTCTTGCGGTGTGTTTCCTTGATCTGGATGACTTCAAGCCGATCAATGACCGCTATGGTCATGCAACCGGAGACCAGCTGCTCGTGCAGGTGGCATACCGCATCAAGCAGGCGATTCGCGAGGGAGACACGGTTGCACGCCTGGGCGGCGACGAATTCGTGATGCTGCTCACCGACCTCCGCMAATCTGGGGAAATCGAGCCCATGCTGCAGCGCGTGCTCGATGACGTTGCTGCGCCCTATGTCATCGATGGCATCGACATGCATGTCTCAGCCAGTATCGGCGTCACCCTCTATCCCGCCGACGGGGACGATCCCGACATTCTGCTGCGCTATGCCGACCAAGCCATGTATCACGCGAAACAGGCCGGGCGAAACCGCTTTCAAAAGTTCGACAGGCAGCACGGCCGGCAGGAATAAGACGGGCCACCCGTGCGCGCTATTTGTTCTCGCCCTCGCCCACCCTGCCCAGCACGCGGTCCAGCATGCTGCCCGGCAGCAGGCGCTTCAGAATGGCAAACAGGTAAGCGGGGAAGGTCACCGGATAGCGGATTCGCGGGCTGCTGCTTTCCAGGATGTGGATCACTTTTTCCAGCACCGCCTCCGGCGGCAGGGTGAAAGGTGCAGCCGGGCCGGGCTTGGTGAGGCGGCTTTCCATGGCACGGTAGGTATTGCGGAAGTGGCTCGCCTCCGCATCCACGTGGCGCCGGAACATCTCATGCGCGTTGGCGCGGAAGCGGCTGGTGATGGGCCCCGGCTCGACCAGGGCAACGTGAATCCCGCTGCCGCGCAGCTCCAGCCGCAGGGTGTCCGCAATTCCCTCCAGGGCATACTTGGCCGCATTGTAGGCGCCGCGGAAGGGCAGCGCGACGTAGCCGAGCAGGGAACTGTTGATGATGATGCGGCCACCCCCCTGGCCACGCATCACCGGGATCAGCCGGTTGGTCAGCTCGACCGTGCCGAAGACGTTGGTCTCGAACTGCTCGCGCAATGCCTCGCGCCGCAAATCCTCCACCGCCCCCGGCTGGCCATAGCCCGCATTGTTGAACAGGGCATGGAGCGTGCCCCCCGTGCGGCGCAGGACCTCGTCCACCGCGCGCCGGATGGAATCAGGATCGGCAATATCCAGCTGCAGGCTTTCCAGTCCGCGCGCGGCGAGCATCTCCACGTCCGCCGCCTTGCGCGCCGTGGCGAACACCCGGTAGCCGCGCTTCTTCAGGCCCTCCGCGACGCACAGGCCGATGCCGCTGGAACAGCCGGTGATCAGTATGCTTTTCTTGTCCATCCCCGGCCCTGTTTTCAAATTTCCAGCACCACCTTGCCCGTGACATGCCCGCCTTCGAGCAGGCGGTGCGCTTCTGCCACCTGATCCAGCGGCAGGGTGCGGCTCACCGTGACTTTAAGCTTGCCCGCCTCGGCCAGCGCAACCGCCGCCTCCAGCATCTCGCGCTGATTGACGCGGGCCTGGTGCATGCCAAGCTGCATGGGTGTCAGCATCAGCTCGTAGTGGATACTCTGGTTGCGGCTCCGGGCGGTCTTCAGGTCGCCCGCTTCGCATGCCGTCTGCAGCAGCGTGACCACCCTGCCGTAAACCCTGGCAGCCGCGAAGGAGCGGCAGAAGGTCTCGCCACCGGCCGTATCGAGCACCACATCCACGCCCTGCCCGTCCGTCCACGCCAGGGCCGCCGCAACAAAATCCTCGGCCTTGTAATCAATCACCCGGTCTGCGCCCAATCCCTTAGCGAAGGCCGCCTTGTCCGGTCCACTTACCGTGACCGCCACCCGCGCGCCGAGATGCTTCGCCAATTGCACCGCCACATGCCCGACCCCGCCGGCGGCGGCATGGATCAGCACGGTTTCGCCGGCTTTCAGCTGCGCCCGGTCAAGGAGGGATTCCCAGGCCGTAATCCACACCAGCGGCAGCGCCGCCGCCTCGTTCATGGAAAGACTAAGCGGCTTGGCGGCAGCATATTCTTCGTGGATCACGGTGTATCCGGCGTAATTTCCCTGCTCAACACCGATACCCCCGTTGAAGAAAAACACTTCATCGCCCGGCCGGAAGCGGGTGACGGCAGCCCCCACGCTTTCCACCTCCCCGGCGCCATCGCAGCCGAGAACGGCCGGCAGCGCAGGCACGCCGCCCTTGCGCAGCTTGGTGTCCACCGGGTTTACCCCGGCGGCGCGAAGTTTCACCCGCAAATGGGAAGGGCTGGGCAGTTCCGGCACAGGAATATCCACCAGCTGCAGCACTTCCGGCCCGCCTGCGGCGGTCATCAAAATAGCTTTCATGAATTCCCTTTCTTATCCCACACATAACGGTTGAAGCGCTGCCAGCGGCTCTGCCTGTTCGCCAGCTTGTTCACGGATTTTTCCCCCTGCTGCCATTGCAGCGCCTTGTGCTGTTTTTTTTGCAGCAGTTCGAGCAGCAGGTCTGGCGCTTTCTTGTTCATGGCTGATTTATCAGAGGTGAAGCGCTTATGTTAAACTTGAAGCCTGATTTTTTCGAGTCTGGATCATGTCTGGTAACACTCTCGGCACCCTGTTCTGCGTCACTTCCTTCGGTGAATCCCACGGCCCCGCCATCGGTTGCGTGGTGGATGGCTGCCCGCCGGGGCTGACGCTTAGCGCCGAAGACATCCAGCTCGACCT
>PQAG01000143.1 GCA_003104895.1 Nitrosomonadales bacterium | reverse complement strand
GCCAGCGGCACCGGCCAGGCATCCACCGGATAGCGGTCTGAACGGATGAAATCGGCCACCTTGCGGTCGATTTCCAGAATGGCGGAAGCCGGATCGTCCAGCAGCAGCTTGACCTCGCCGTTGATCGCGCCCATCTGCTGGATCAGTTCGCGCATGTTGCGCGCGCCGGCGCCGGAGGCTGCCTGATAGGTCATCGGGCTGATCCATTCGATCAGACCCTTGTCGAACAGGCCTCCGATCGCCATCAGCATCAGGCTGACGGTGCAGTTGCCGCCGACATACGTTTTGACGCCCTTGGCCAGGCCATCCTTGATGACGTTCCTGTTGACCGGATCGAGGATGATGATGGCGTCGTCCTTCATGCGCAGCGTGGAGGCGGCGTCGATCCAGTAGCCGTTCCAGCCGGCGCTGCGCAGATCGGCATAGACTTCCTTGGTGTAATCGCCCCCCTGGCAGGAGATGATGGCGTCCATGGCCTTGAGCTCATTGATATCCTTCGCATCCTTGAGCGGCGGCACGTCCTTGCCGATGTCGGGCCCCTTGCCGCCGGGATTGGAGGTGGTGAAGAACACCGGATCAATGACATCAAAATCCTTTTCTTCCCGCATGCGCTGCATCAACACCGAACCCACCATGCCGCGCCAGCCGATCAGACCTACTCGCATCATTTTGCTTTACCTCGTTCCGTTATGAAGGTAAGGCGTGAGGCGTAAGGCATGAGGCGAATCCCCTCACCCCTCACCCCTCACCCCTCACAGATTTTTTACAACCGCATCGCCCATCGCACTGCACGAAGTTTTTTTCGTGCCGTCGGTATAGATGTCTACCGTGCGGTAGCCCTGCACCAGCACTTTTTTCACCGCGTTCTCGATGCGGGCCGCGCCTTCCTCGTTGCTGAAAGTGTAGCGCAGCATCATCGCCGCCGAGAGGATGGTTGCCAGCGGATTGGCGATGTCCTTGCCGGCAATATCCGGCGCCGAGCCATGGCTGGGCTCGTACAGGCCCTTGTTGCTGGCGTCGAGCGAGGCGGAAGGCAGCATGCCGATGGAGCCGGTGAGCATGGAGGCTTCGTCAGACAGAATATCGCCAAAAATATTGCCGGTTATCATCACATCGAACTGCTTGGGGTTGCGGATCAGCTGCATCGCGGCATTGTCCACGTACATGTGCGACAACTCGACTTCCGGGTAATCCTTGTTCATGCCGGTGACAATCTCGCGCCACAGCTCCGTGGTTTCCAGCACGTTGGCCTTGTCTACCGAGCACATTTTCCTGCTGCGCTTCATGGCGATCTCGAAGCCCACCTTGGCAATGCGGCGGATTTCAGACTCCGAGTAGCGCATGGTGTTGATGCCCTCGCGCTCGCCCTTGTCATTGACCTGCACACCGCGCGGCTGGCCGAAGTAGATGTCGCCGGTCAGTTCCCGCACGATCATGATGTCCAGCCCGGACACCACTTCCGGCTTGAGGGTGGAAGCACCGGCCAGTTCGGGATAGAGCAGCGCCGGGCGCAGGTTGGCGAATACGCCCATGCCCTTGCGGATGCGCAGCAGGCCCTGCTCCGGGCGCATCGGGCGCGGCAAGGTATCATACTGCCAGCCGCCCACCGCCCCCAGCAGCACCGCTTCGGAATCCTGCGCCAGCTTCATGGTAGCTTCAGGCAAGGGATCGCCTGCCGCGTCGTAACCGGCGCCGCCGATGTGCGCCTGCTCGAGTTCGATTTTCATGCCATCGCTGGCCAGTGCGTTCAGAACCTTGACCGCCTGGGCAACGATTTCCGGCCCGATGCCGTCACCGGGCAATACTGCGATTTTCATTTTCACACCCTTGTAAAGAGTGAGGAGTGAGGAGTGAGGAGCGGAGCGGCAAAAAACCAAACTCCTCACTCCTCACCCCTCACTCCTCACTCATGAAAACACCCACGGCTCCGATTGGCGGCGCTGCACTTCGTAAGCCTTGATCCTGTCCGCATACTGCAGGGTCAGGCCGATATCATCCAGCCCATGCAGCAGGCAGTATTTGCGGAAGTGGTCCACATCGAAGCTGAATACATGTCCGTTCGGCGTGGTGGCCGTTTGCGCCTCCAGATCGACTTTGAGGCGATACCCTGGCTGCGCAGCCACTTCCCTGAACAGCTGGTCCACCTCCCCGGCATCGAGCACGATCGGCAGAATGCCATTCTTGAAGCAGTTGTTGAAAAATATATCCGCAAAGCTGGGCGCAATCACGGCGCGGAAACCGTAATCCAGCAGCGCCCAGGGCGCATGTTCGCGGCTCGATCCGCAGCCAAAGTTTTCACGCGCGACCAGAATCTGCGCGCCCTGATAGCGCGGCTGGTTGAGCACGAAATCCGGATTGAGCGGACGGCTGGAATTGTCCATGCCCGGCTCCCCATGATCGAGATAGCGCCATTCATCGAACAGGTTCGGCCCGAAGCCGCTGCGCTTGATGGATTTCAGGAACTGCTTGGGGATGATGGCATCGGTATCGACATTGGCACGGTCCAGGGGCGCCACCAGTCCGTCAAGAATGGTAAATTTATCCATTTAGTATTTCTTTTTCTCTTCCGCTTTCTGTTCGATCTTGTCGCCCAGTTTGGAAACATCCTTTCCCAGCCCCTCCATGGTATTGCAGCCGCTCATGCTGAGCACGACGCCCGCAGTAATTGCCCCCAGAAAAGAGACCTTGAGTACTATCAGCGCAATAATTTTTTTCATATCCAGACTCCTAAAAATCCCGCACATCCACAAAATGGCCAGCGATCGCTGCTGCAGCCGCCATCCCCGGGCTGACAAGATGGGTGCGCCCGCCCGGCCCCTGGCGCCCTTCAAAATTCCGGTTGGAGGTAGAGGCGCAGCGCTCGCCCGGTTCCAGGCGGTCTGCATTCATTGCCAGACACATGGAACAGCCCGGCTCGCGCCACTCGAAACCGGCATCGCGAAAGATCTTGTCCAGACCTTCTTCTTCTGCCTGTTTTTTCACCAGGCCAGAGCCCGGCACCACCAGCGCCAGTTTGACGTTGTCCGCCACGCGCCGGCCTTTAGCCACAGCAGCGGCAGCGCGCAGGTCTTCGATCCTGGAATTGGTGCAGGAACCGATAAAGACCTTGTCCACGGAAATCCGGTTCAGCGGCGTGTTGGCCTGCAGGCCCATGTAGGCCAGCGCCCGCTCCATGCCGCCACGCTTGACCGGATCGGCTTCAAGCGCCGGATCTGGCACGCGGTCATCGATGGTCACCACCATTTCCGGCGAAGTGCCCCAGGTGACCTGGGGCTTGATGGCAGCGCCATCCAGTTCCACGACGCAATCGAAATGGGCGCCCTCGTCGCTGTGCAGGGTGCGCCAGTAGGCCACGGCCCGATCCCACAGTTCGGCCTTGGGCGCGAACGGGCGGCCCCTGACATAGTCGATGGTGGTTTCATCCACCGCCACCATGCCGGCGCGGGCGCCCGCCTCGATCGCCATGTTGCACAGCGTCATGCGGCCTTCCATGGAGAGCGCGCGGATCGCCGAACCCGCAAACTCGATGGCGTAGCCGGTGCCGCCCGCGGTGCCGATCTTGCCGATCACCGCCAGGGCAATGTCCTTGGCCGTGACGCCCTTGCCGAGGCGGCCATCCACCTTGACCAGCATGGTCCGGGATTTTTTCTGCAGCAGGCATTGCGTGGCCAGCACGTGTTCCACCTCGGAAGTGCCGATGCCATGCGCCAGCGCGCCGAAGGCGCCGTGCGTGCTGGTATGCGAGTCGCCGCACACCACCGTCATGCCGGGGAGCGTGGCGCCCTGCTCTGGCCCGATCACATGGACGATGCCCTGGCGCACGTCGGACATCTTGAACTCGGCAATCCCGAATTCATCGCAATTCTGGTCCAGCGTATCCACCTGCAGGCGCGAAACCGGGTCGGCGATGCCTTCGCTGCGATCGGTGGTGGGCACGTTGTGGTCCGCCACGGCAAGATTGGCGGACAGGCGCCAGGGCTGGCGGCCGGCCAGGCGCAAGCCCTCGAAGGCCTGGGGGCTGGTCACTTCATGCAGCAGATG
>PQAG01000142.1 GCA_003104895.1 Nitrosomonadales bacterium | reverse complement strand
TTCAATCCGGTTATATCTACCACTACGCCTTTGCCATGATTATCGGCGTATTTTTGATGATCTCACTGTTCGTCAGGTAATGAGACAGAGTAATTTAGGGAAGTTATGAGCGAAGGTTCAACATTGTTAAGCTGGGTTATTTGGTTGCCAATCCTGGCTGGCCTGCTGGTGCTTGCAACGGGCAGTGACCGTAATGCGCCATTAGCCCGTGTTATTGCGCTGATAGGCGCCGGTGCCGATTTCCTGATGAGCATACCGCTTTATACGGGCTTCAACCGCCTGACCAGCGAGATGCAGTTTGTTGAAATCCGGCCATGGATCGATACATTCAATATCCACTATCACCTCGGTGTGGATGGCATTTCCCTATTGTTCATCCAGCTCACGACGTTTACCACCCTGCTGGTGGTGATTGCCGGCTGGAAGGTGATCGAAAGGAAAGTTGCGCAGTACATGGCAGCGTTCCTGATCATGTCCGGCCTGATGATCGGCGTTTTTTCCGCGCTGGATGCTGTCCTGTTCTACGTCTTCTGGGAAGCCATGCTGATTCCGATGTTCATTGCCATCGGCGTCTGGGGCGGGCCCAACCGGGTGTATGCAGCGGTCAAGTTCTTCCTCTACACCTTGCTTGGCTCCCTGCTGATGCTGGTTGCATTCATTTACCTGTTTCACAAGTCGGGCGGCAGTTTCAGCATCCTCGACTACCACAAGCTGCCCCTTGCTCTTGACGTGCAGATCCTGCTTTTCATTGCCTTCTTTACTGCATTTGCTGTCAAGGTTCCAATGTGGCCTGTCCATACCTGGTTGCCTGATGCCCACGTTGAAGCGCCAACGGGAGGCTCCGTGGTGCTGGCTGCGATCATGCTTAAACTCGGCGCTTACGGTTTCCTGCGTTTCTCCCTGCCTATCCTCCCAGACGCCAGCCATTCCATGTCCGGATTCATGGTCGCGCTGTCCCTGGTTGCTGTGGTCTACATCGGGCTGGTGGCGCTGGTGCAAAACGACATGAAAAAGCTGATCGCCTATTCCTCTATTTCACACATGGGATTCGTGACGCTCGGCTTCTTCATCTTCAACAATATGGGCATGGAGGGTGCGCTGGTACAGATGATCTCCCATGGTTTCATATCCGGCGCGATGTTTCTCTGCGTGGGGGTAATGTATGACCGCATGCATTCTCGCCAGATATCCGATTATGGCGGCGTGGTGAATACCATGCCCAAATTTGCAGCGCTCTTCAT
This sequence comes from Nitrosomonadales bacterium, assembly GCA_003104895.1. GTDB lineage: Bacteria > Pseudomonadota > Gammaproteobacteria > Burkholderiales > Sulfuricellaceae > Sulfurimicrobium. Next base: position 9,035 of record PQAG01000142.1, on the reverse strand, counting down.
GCTCTTTGCCATGGCCAACTCCGGGCTTCCCGGGACCAGCGGTTTTGTGGGTGAGTTCATGGTGATTCTGGCTGCAGTCAAGGTCAATTTCTGGTACGGTTTTCTGGCCGCAACAACGCTGATTTTCGGCGCTGCTTACACCTTGTGGATGTACAAGCGGGTTGTTTTCGGTGCAGTGGCAAACGCTCACGTCGAGCATCTGACTGACATCAGCAAGCGAGAATTTCTTGTGCTGGGTATGCTGGCGATAGCAGTTCTCGGGATGGGGCTATACCCCTTGCCCTTTACCGAAGTGATGCATGCGTCGGTCAACGATCTGCTCGCCCACGTGGCACAAAGTAAACTGTAAAGGTCCGTTTCATGACATTTCCCATGCCCAACCTGACCCCAGCGCTGCCAGAAATTTTCGTCCTGGTGATGGTCTCGTTGATTCTCGTCGTCGACTTGTTCCTTTCATCCAAGACCCGCTTCATTACCTATGCGCTGACCCAGGTCACCCTGCTGGGTGCTGCCTGGATCACGGTATCAGGCCATAGCGCCGTGCCGCAATATACATTCAGCAACATGTTCGTGGATGATGCCATGAGCGATGTGCTCAAGTTGATGAGCTATGTTGCCGTATCCATCGTGCTGGTCTATTCCCGCACCTACATCAGCCTGCGCGGCATGTTCCGGGGCGAATTTTTCGCGCTCGCGCTGTTCTCGCTGCTCGGCATGATGGTCATGATCTCCGCAAACCATTTCCTTGTGCTCTACATGGGCCTTGAGCTGCTATCGCTCAGCCTGTATGCCATGGTTGCATTGCAGCGTGATTCCTCGATTGCGACCGAGGCCGCCATGAAGTATTTCGTGCTTGGCGCCCTGGCCTCCGGCTTGCTGTTGTATGGCATGTCCATGCTGTATGGCGCGACGGGAACCCTGAACATCAATCAGGTGGCGACGGTGATTCAGCACACCACTGGAAACCACGCGGTGCTCACTTTCGGCCTGGTGTTCATTGTTGCAGGCCTGGCATTCAAACTGGGTGTGGTTCCGTTTCACATGTGGATTCCCGACGTGTATCAGGGCGCGCCTACCGCGGTAACCCTGTTTATCGGTTCGGCACCCAAGATAGCGGCTTTCGCCTTTGTTACCCGGCTTCTGGTAGAAGCCTTGCAGGGGCTGGTGCAGGACTGGCAGGGCATGCTGGCCATCATGGCATTCCTCTCCATGGCCATCGGCAATATTACGGCCATCGCTCAAAGCAACATCAAGCGCATGCTGGCCTATTCGACCATCTCGCACATGGGTTTCCTGCTACTGGGTTTCCTTTCCGGCAGCCTGAACGGTTACAGCTCTGCGATGTTCTATGTTCTGGTGTATGTGCTGATGAGCGTGGGCGGCTTCGGCATGGTGATGCTGATGTCACGCCAGGGATTCGAGGCCGAAAATCTTGACGATTTCAAGGGGCTCAACCAGCGCAGCCCATGGTATGCCTTCATGATGCTGCTGATCATGTTTTCCATGGCGGGCATCCCGCCGACAGTGGGGTTCTACGCCAAGCTGTCKGTGCTCCAGGCCGCCCTGCAGGCCGGCTTCTTATGGCTGGTCGTGGCAGCCGTGCTGTTCTCGGTCATTGGCGCATTCTATTACTTGCGCATTATCAAACTGATGTATTTCGATGCRCCGCAGGATGARGCGCCCATCCGTCCAGAGGGCGATATCGCCATGTTGATGAGCGCCAACGGGCTTGCCGTGCTGGCACTGGGCCTCCTGCCGCAGCCATTGATGGCGCTGTGCGCCTATTCGATCCAGCGCTCCCTGTTGTGATATCCGGCATGACCATGCTGCTGTTGCTTGCACTGGCAGCGGCAAACCTGCCTTTTATAGCTGAACGTCTGCTGCTGCTCGTTCCGCTGAAAACTGGAAAAAACCTGGCCTGGCATCTGCTGGAATTGCTGGTGCTGTATTTCATGGTGGGCGGGGTGAGCATGCTGCTGGAACAGCAAATTGCACCACGCCATTCCCAGAACTGGGAATTCTACGCGGTTACCGTTTGCCTGTTTCTGGTTTTCGCTTTCCCCGGTTTTACCTACCGCTACCTGTGGCGGAAGCGCTAGGCAAGGCCGCTTGCTTGTGCGGCTGCCTGGAAACGCCCCTCGCTGCGCAGGCGTCAGCAGTTTCCGGAGCCCAAATGAAACGCTCAGACCTCACTGAAAAACAGCTGAGCAGCCGGACCGTCTATCATGGCGGTCTGCTGCACGTCAAAGAAGATCAGGTTCAACTGCCGAATGGGAAATCTGCCAGGAGGGAATACATCCTTCATCCCGGAGCGGTGGTCGTCATTCCTCTGCTCGCCAATGGTGACGTAGTCCTGGAGCGCCAGTTTCGCTATCCATTGCTGCGCGATCTCTATGAACTCCCTGCGGGCAAGCTGGATGGCGGCGAATCCCCGCTGGTTTGCGGTCAGCGAGAACTGCTCGAGGAGACGGGATATAGCGCTGCAAAATGGCAATATCTTGCCACCATTCATCCCTGCATCGGCTATTCAAATGAAAGCATGAGCCTGTATCTCGCACAGGATCTGACTGAGGGCGCGCATCAGCGCGAAGGAGATGAGTTTCTGGAGATATTCACCCTGCCCATGCATGAAGCCCTCGAATGGGTGCGCACGGGACGGATCACCGATGTGAAAACGGTGATTGGCCTGTTCTGGGCGGAAAAAATACTTGATGGCTGGCTGCCCCCGGAAATTCAGAACCCCGCTTAAGGTTAAACCTTGATCTTTTGCGTCCGCCTAAGCAAAATCGGTTCATGACAAACCAATCCCATCAGGGCGGAATCACGGTTGACGGGGCGGAGGGGCTGATCCTCTGCGAGGGCGACTGGGCATTGCCGCACGCCAGCCGCCTGAAACAGGTGATAGACGCGCAGCGCTGGCCGGGGGGCAGAAATTTTCTCCTCGACTGCAGCCGGGTGGAAGCCATGGACACGGCCGGGGCGTGGCTGCTATATCACCTCCAGCGTGAAGTGGAACGCGGCGGTAGCCGGCTGACCATGCAGGGACTACATCCCAGATTCGCTGCCTTGCTGGCCATGGTCGCGGCACGCGCCGAGGATACCGCAGTGCTTCAGCCCGTCCAGTATGGAATGCTGGAGCGCCTCGGGCGCAGATCTGCAAGGCACGCCGGACAGGTTTCCATGATGCTTGCCTTCATTGGCGAAGCTGCACTGAGCGCGCTGCGGACCATACGGCAGCCTTCCCGCCTGCGGCTGCGGCCGGTGCTGCACAATATCCAGGGCGCCGGATTCGAAGCCCTGCCGATCGTGGGGCTGCTTTCGTTTCTGATGGGGGTGGTGGTTTCATATCAAGGCGCCGAGCAGCTGGCGCGCTATGGAGCGAGCATTTTCGTGGCCGACCTGGTGGGCCTCTCCATGCTGCGCGAAATGGCGCCCCTGCTGACCGCAATCATCGTGGCGGGCCGTTCCGGCTCCGCATTCACAGCCCAGATCGGCACCATGAAGGTCACCGAGGAAGTGGATGCCATGCGCACCATCGGGATCGCGCCCATGGATTTTCTGGTGCTGCCCAAAATCCTGGCCCTCGTCATCGCCGTTCCCCTGTTGACTGTTTATGCGGATATTCTGGGTATCGTGGGCGGAATGGTGATGGCGAAGACCCAGCTCGGCATCAATTTCGAAGATTTTGCCGACCGGCTGGATGATGCGGTCAGGCTGCCTTCCTATCTGGTCGGGATAGGGAAATCGCTGGTATTCGCGGTCATCGTGGGGATCGTGGGTTGTTTCCAGGGCTTCCAGGTGGGCGGAAGCGCCGACAGCGTGGGACGGCAGACCACCATCAGCGTCGTGCAGGCGATTTTTCTGGTGATCGTGGTGGATGCAGTGTTTTCCGTGATTTTCAGCTGGTTGAAAATCTGATGGCCGAATATCAGCAAGTTGTCGAAGTCGAGCGCATCTGCACGCGATTTGGGGCCTTGTCCGTGCACGAGGACGTGAGCCTGAGCGTGCGCCAGGGTGAGATCTTTGCCCTGGTTGGCGGGAGCGGCTGCGGCAAATCCACGCTGCTGCGTGAAATCATCCTGTTGCAGAAACCGCTTTCCGGTTCGATCCGGGTGTTCGGCCAGGAAGTGCTGGGCCTGGACGACGAGGCCGCGCTCCCCCTGCGCCGCAGGTGGGGGGTGATGTTCGAACGCGGCGCGCTGTTCAGTTCCCTGACCGTGCTCGAGAATGTCGGCTTGCCGCTGCGCGAGCATACCGGCCTAAACGATGAGCTCATCGATGAGCTTGCCGCGCTGAAAATTGCGCTGACCGGCCTGCCAGCCAGCGCGGGTGCCAAGTATCCGAACGAGCTTTCAGGCGGAATGCGCAAGCGCGCGGCGCTGGCGCGGGCGCTGGCGCTGGAGCCGGAGCTGGTATTCCTGGACGAACCCACTGCCGGGCTCGATCCGCTCAGCGCCAGCGGCTTCGATGAGCTGGTGAAGAACTTGAAAGAATCACTGGGCTTGACCATCATGATGGTGACGCACGATCTGGACCTCTTGTGGCGGGTGGCTGACCGGGTTGCCGTGCTGGGGGAGAACCGGGTGTTGGGTATCGGAACCATGGACGAGCTGGCGCAGGCGGAACATCCCATTATTCGTGAATATTTTTATGGGGCGCGTGGCCGGGCGGCAAGGGAGCAAGCGTGGAAACAAAAGTAAATTACACCGTTGTCGGATTGTTTGTGACGCTGCTGTTCATGGCGCTGGTGGCCGGCATCCTGTGGTTGAGCGGCGCGGCGCAATACCGCAAGAATTACGATACCTACCTGGCCTATATGAATGAATCAGTTTCCGGCCTCAACCTCAATGCGCCGGTCAAGTACCGCGGCGTCGAGGTCGGGCGGGTCAAACGCATTTCGCTTGATCATGGCGAGCGTGTGCGGCTGGAGTTGGACATCGAGCATGGCACGCCGATCAAGGTAAACACCATCGCGATCTTGCGGGTCCAGGGACTGACCGGCATCGCCCAGGTCGATCTCAGCGGCGGAAATCGTGATGCGCCGGACCTGAAAGCCAGGCCAGGTGAAAAATATCCCGTCATCAAAACCGGTCCCTCGCTGCTGATGCGGCTGGACACGGCGGTGACTGACCTGCTCTCCAGTCTCAACCGGGTTTCCGTGGGGCTTGCTGCCGTCCTGGATGAAGACAACCGGCGTGCCTTCCGCAGCATGCTGGCGGACATGGCGACGCTCTCGGCCACGCTGGCGGCAAACAAGGATGCGATTGATGGCGGCATGAAGGGTGCGGCGCGCACCATGGACAACACGGCAAAAATCAGCGCCGAATTTCCTCTGCTGGTTGAACGCCTGAGCAATAGCGCTGCGGCACTGGAAAAGATGGCMAAAGATACTTCCCGCGCCAGCGTGGCAGTGCATAAAACCGTTGAAGGCGTCAGTGGCGGKGTGACCCAGGTCACTGATGACGTGGTGCCGGAGCTGGAACGCGCCGTGGCTGAAATGCGTGAACTGAGCGCGTCGCTCAAGCGCGTCAGCGAGGAAGTGGGGCGCAGCCCCAACATGTTGTTGCTGGGCAAGCAGCCGGATGAGCGCGGCCCCGGAGAATGAGGAAAATGCGATGAAGCGGATGCGAGCAGGAATTCTGGCGGCCGGATTGGCCCTTGTGGCAGGCTGCAGCGGGCTGCAACCGGTCAAGAACGATGCGCCCAGCACTTACGCCCTGGAGGCGCAATTCCAGCCCCGGCCCGCAGCGGCAAATGCACCCGTACTGCTGGTGACGCGGCCACGGGCGCATCCCGGTTTCGATAGTCCACGCATGGCTTATGTCAGAAAACCCCATGAACTGGAGTATTTCTCGCGCAACCGCTGGGTCGATGCTCCTGAGAAAATGCTGGCGCCGCTGCTGGTGCAGTCATTTGAGGCGAGTGGCGCATTTGGCGCAGTTTCACAGGCGGCAGGAGGGGTGGCGGCACAGTTGCGGCTGGATAGCGAGATCGTGCGCCTGCAGCAGGAGTTCACCGTTACGCCTAGCCGGGTGCGCTTTACCCTGCGCGCGCAACTGGTCGACGTGGCAGGGCGGCGCATCCTGGCGACACGCGAATTCGACGTGACCGAGAATGCGGCCAGCGATGATCCCTACGGCGGGGTGGTGGCTGCCAACCGTGCCGTGCAGCGCACCCTGTGCGAAGCCGCCGCTTATTTTGCCGCTCAGGCCGCAGGGTTCAAGCCTTGAGCCCGACTCTGAATGATCCGGCACCTGATTACTTCGGATTCCCTGCCCGCGGGGGAGAAATTCAACAAATGTGTTCATGATGGAAAGCAGAATGGAAAATGGTCAGCACAGCAACGTAAAATCCCCGATCGAGCGGCGCGAGCCGAAAATCGCTCTGCTGATGTCGATCTGTCCCGGCCTGGGCCAGATTTATGCCGGCCACCTGGCCCGGGGCGCCATTCTCTACATCACGCTCATCATTGCCTCGTGGCTGGCTGCCATCGCCTTCATGTACGTGGAAAGCCGGTTTGCCGGCATTCTCTTGCTCTGTGTCCCGTTTGCCGGCATGCTGCTGATCGCGCTGGATGCTTTCCGCTGCGCCAGGAAACAGCGCCAGGATTACCGTCTGGCCTGGTTCAACAGGCCCTGGGCCTATGCGGGAATTTTCATGCTCCTGCTCGTTACGGCAAACCCGCTGATGGATTTTCTTGTGGGCAAGAATGTGGTTCGCGCTTTTTATGTCACCTCTGACAGCATGGAGCCGGCCATCCTGGCAAACGACATCCTGGTTGTCAACAAGCTGGTCTTTCCGAAGAAGGGAGATATCGCGCTGATCGAATTTGAAAAGAAGGCCAGGACGGCTGCCCAGCTGACGAACATCATGGAGGGCCAGGTCATCAGCAGGATTGTTGCCGGTCCGGGCGACACTCTGGAAATCCGCGGCAAGGAAGTGATCGTGAACGGCGAGAAGCTGGTGGAGCCCTATGCCTATTACAGCAACGAGGTCAGCACGATCAATATGGGCGCCGAAATGGCCAGGTTCGGTCCTGGGAAGATTCCCGCGGACAACTACTTCGTGCTGGGGGATAACCGGAATTTTGGCGTGGACAGCCGCATTCTCGGTCTGATCGGCAAAAACAGGATTGGCGGGAAAATCACCAAGGTGTTCTGGTCATGGAACTTCGCCCAGGACGCCATCCAGTGGGACAGGACGGCCAAGGCCCTGAAGTGATCGCTGCTGCCCCGGCCGCGGGGCACCCAACCGGCGTGCCCGGAATGCGCCTCTAGGAAAAACGCTGCTGCAGGTACTGGATGATGTCGCCGGATTCGTACATCCAGCGGCTGTTGCCCTGCCCGTCGGTGATTTTCAGGCACGGGGTCTGGATCTTTCCGCCGCCCTGCAGCAGGGCTTCGCGGTGCTGCGGGACGCGCTGCGCGTCGCGCAATTCGATGTTCAGCGACAGGCGGCTGATTTCCTTGCGTACCTTGATGCAGAAGGGGCAACTCCTGAACTGGTAGAGCGCCAGGTTGCGGCATTCCCGGTCCACCTTCTGCTGCGCTTCAGCCGGGCGCTCGATGCCCTGCGGGGTAGTCAGCTTCTCCCCTGCCAGCATGAAAGGGGTCAGAACCAGGCGCAAGGTCCTGAAAAACGTTCTCACAATAAACTTCATGGTCTCTCTGCCAATAAGTTGCCAAATGTCAGTAATGTAGCGAATGAGCGCGAATTTTACTGCACTTGCAGGCAGGCCACTATCGTTTTTTCCCTCCCAGGATCGAACCCAGCACGCCGCGCACGATTTGGCGCCCGAGCTGCGAGCCGATGGCGCGGGCTGCGCTCTTGATGGCGGCTTCGGCCACGCTCTGGCGGCTTCCACGCCCGCCTCCGCCGCCCAGCATGCCGCCGATTTCGTCCATCCAGCCGCCGGCGGGTTTTTCGACTTCGGCCTCGGGGGGCGTGGCTGAAGAGGGGGCTTGCGCCGCCCGGCCCTTCAGTTTTTCATAGGCGGATTCACGGTCCACTTCCGCCTCGTAGTGGCCATAGAGCACCGATTGCCTGATGATGGCCTGGCGCTGCCCGGGGGTGACGGGGCCGAGCTGGCTGCGCGGCGGGACAATCAGCGCGCGCTCCACCGGGTGCGGGCGGCCTTTTTCGTCGAGCAGGGAGACCAGGGCCTCGCCCACGCCCAGCTCGGTGATGGCCGCTTCCACATCCAGGCCGGGATTGGCGCGGAAGGTTTCCGCCGCGGCGCGCACGGCTTTCTGGTCGCGCGGCGTGAAGGCGCGCAGGGCGTGCTGGACGCGGTTGCCGAGCTGGCCCAGCACCTTGTCCGGGATGTCGAGCGGGTTCTGGCTGACGAAATAAACGCCCACGCCCTTGGAGCGGATCAGGCGGACGACCTGCTCGATCTTGTCCTGCAGGGCCTGGGGCGCGTCGTTGAACAGCAGGTGGGCTTCGTCGAAGAAGAACACCAGCCTGGGTTTTTCCACGTCGCCGACTTCCGGCAGCCTTTCAAACAGTTCCGACAGCATCCACAGCAGGAAGGTGGCGTACATCTTGGGCGACTGCATCAGCCTGTCGGCGGCGAGCAGGTTGATCATGCCCTGGCCCCTGGCGTCGCATTGCAGCAGGTCGTCGACATTCAACGCCGGCTCGCCGAACAGTTTTCCGGCGCCTTCGGATTCCAGCGCGATCAGGCCGCGCTGGATGGCGCCGATGCTGGCGGCGGAAATGTTGCCATATTCGGTGGTGAAGCTTTTGGCATTGTCGCCCACGTGCCGCAGCATGGCCTGCAGGTCCTTGAGGTCGAGCAGCAGCAGGCCCTGGTCGTCGGCAATCTTGAACACCAGCGTCAGCACCCCGGCCTGGGTGTCGTTGAGGTTGAGCATGCGGGCCAGCAGGACAGGCCCCATTTCCGAGATGGTGGCGCGCACCGGATGGCCCTGTTCGCCGAATACATCCCAGAACGTGACCGGGCAGCCGGCAAAGGTGAAGCCGCTGAGCCCGAGCTTGGCAATGCGTTCCATGATCCTGGGTTTTTCCGTGCC
>PQAG01000141.1 GCA_003104895.1 Nitrosomonadales bacterium | reverse complement strand
TCGGTGGTGGTGGTCAGTTGCCCGCCCTGCTGCATGCCGGTCACCAGAACCGGCTTGAGATTGGCGCGCGCCGCATAAATGGCGGCAGTGTAGCCGGCGGGGCCGGAACCAAGAATCAGCAATTGGCAGTGTTTGACGGACATTATGATGTACTCCGGTTAATGGTGAGCTTTGGGTTTATTGTTTTAACATGATTGGGCTAGACAGGATTTTATCAAGAATGTTGCATGCCGTAACCTCGTGAATTTTGCCCGGATTGTCTTCACGGTCCATCTGCTATAATCGCCCAACCCGTTTACCCAATCCATATGGCATCTTTAAACAACACTTCTTCCAGAAGGCAAGCGACAGCCCATCCCTTCCCGCCCAGAGTAGCAAGTCTGCTGCGCGAATCGTGGTGGCTGGTGCTGGTGGTTGCTGCGCTTTATTTCATCCTGATCCTGGGAACCTATGACCGCGGCGACCCGGGCTGGTCCCACAGCGTCACGGTGAACGCCATCCACAACGCGGGCGGTGAACTGGGCGCCTGGCTGGCGGATCTGTTTCTCTATCTGTTCGGGCTCTCCGCGTACTGGTGGGCGGCTTTTTTTCTGTTCGCCATTGCCTGGGGCTACCGCCGCATCGACAGCGTGAACGCGGGTGACCGCCGTTCCCTGTTTGTGGCATTTGCTGGTTTCGTCATCCTGCTGGTTGCCAGCAGCGGCCTGGAAGCGTTGCGCCTGTACAGCCTGAAAGTGGCCTTGCCGCTGGCGCCGGGCGGCATGCTGGGCGCGATGGTCAGCGAGTACCTGTGGAAAACCCTGGGCTTTACGGGGGCAACCCTGATCATGCTGCTCACCATGGCCATCGGCCTGAGTTTTTTCATCGGTCTGTCCTGGCTGGAATTGATCGAACGCATTGGCGGCTGGGTCGAGGACGGCTACCGTTTTGTGGCGCGCCAGCGCGAGGCAAGGCAGGACCGCCTGGCAGGCAGGGAGGCCGAAGCTGAACGCGAACAGGTGGTCACGGTGGAAAAGAGGCGCCTGGAAGAGCAGGAGCCCATCCACATCCAGCCGCCAGTCTTCGAGATTCCGAAGTCGGAGCGCAGCGAGCGCGAAAAGCAGGTTCCGCTGTTCGAGAACATGCCGGACTCGCCCCTGCCGCCCCTGCATCTGCTCGATGAAGCCGAAGCCAATGTCGAATTCATCAGCCCCGAAACCCTGGAATACACTTCACGCCTGATCGAGCGCAAGCTCGCCGACTTCGGGGTGGAAGTCAAAGTGGTCGCGGCCTATCCCGGGCCGGTGATCACGCGCTACGAAATCGAGCCTGCCGTGGGGGTGAAGGGCAGCCAGATCATGAACCTGATCAAGGACCTGGCGCGCGCCCTGTCCGTGGTCAGCATCCGCGTGGTGGAAACCATTCCCGGCAAGCACTACATGGGCCTTGAACTGCCCAACCCGAAACGCCAGGTGGTGCGCCTGTCGGAGATATTGAGCTCCAAGTCCTATGCCGGAATGAATTCTCCGCTCACCATCGCCATGGGCAAGGACATCGGCGGCCAGCCGGTGGTGGCGGATCTCGCCAGAATGCCGCACGCCCTGGTCGCGGGCACCACCGGCTCGGGCAAGTCGGTGGCGGTCAATGCCATGATCCTGTCCCTGCTCTACAAGGCCGAACCGTCCCAGGTGCGCCTCATCATGGTCGATCCCAAGATGCTGGAGCTGTCGATTTACGAGGGCATCCCGCACCTGCTGGCGCCCGTGGTCACAGACATGAAGCATGCCGCCAATGCGCTCAACTGGTGCGTGGCGGAGATGGAACGGCGCTACAAGCTGATGTCCAGCCTGGGCGTGCGCAACCTGGCCGGGGCCAATCAGAAGATTCGCGATGCAAAGAAGGCCGGGGCGCCGCTCACCAATCCCTTCACCCTGACGCCGGACAATCCGGAACCGATCGAGGAAATGCCGTTCATCGTGGTGTTCATCGACGAACTGGCAGACCTGATGATGGTCGCCGGCAAGAAAGTGGAAGAACTGATTGCTCGCCTGGCGCAAAAAGCCCGCGCATCGGGGATACACCTGGTTCTCGCCACCCAGCGCCCCTCGGTGGATGTCATCACCGGCCTGATCAAGGCCAACATCCCGACCCGCATTGCTTTCCAGGTTTCCAGCAAGATCGATTCGCGCACCATTCTCGACCAGATGGGCGCCGAAGCGCTGCTGGGGCAGGGCGACATGCTTTACCTGCCGCCGGGAACCGGTTATCCGCAGCGCGTGCATGGCGCGTTCGTGGCGGACCATGAAGTCCACAAGGTGGTGGAATACCTCAAATCACTTGGCGAACCGCAGTACGTGGACGGCATCCTGGAAGGCGGCAGTTCCGACCTTGAGAGCGAAGACGGGGAGGGCGGCGGAGACTCCGAGTCCGAYCCSATGTACGATGAGGCCGTCGCCATTGTCCTGAAATCCCGCCGCGCCTCGATCTCATCCGTGCAAAGACAGTTGCGCATYGGCTACAACCGCGCAGCGCGGCTGATCGAGCAAATGGAAAAGGCCGGTCTGGTGTCGCCCATGCAAAGCAATGGCAATCGCGAAGTGCTGGTGCCGGACCGTGAATAAAACAGAAATCATCGACCAGKCRCTTCTGCGGCAAGTGGCCGAGGCCGGCGCTGCGTCGCTGCGGCGCAGGAAAAACTACAACTTCCATGCCACGGACGCGGATGCCAGCCATCGCCTGCTCAATGCGATGGAGCCGGATTCCTACATTCCGCCGCACTGTCATCGCGACGCCAGCAAGGACGAAACCATCCTCATCCTGCGCGGCCGCATCGGCATGGTGCTTTTCACTCCCGAAGGGGATGTCAAGGCGACTCATATGCTCGAAGCGTGCGGCGGCAAGATCGGCATCAATATCCCGCATGGCCAGTTTCATACCTTGGTGGCGCTGGATCCGGGCAGCGTTTTCTTCGAATCCAAGGCGGGGCCATACCAGCCCTTGTCGGCACAGGAGAAGGCTGCATGGGCACCAAACGAGGGCGATCCGGAAGCAAACGCCTATCTGAAAAAACTTGAAGAATTGTTCTTATCCGAATGAAATATATCGCCTTATTATTATTATTTCCCGCCATGGCACTGGCCTCCGGCGTGGACAGCCTGAAAAACTTCCTGCACCACAGCCGCACGGTGAAAGCGCGGTTTACCCAGACCGTGCTGGACCGGAATGGCAAGCAGGTGCAGGCCGCTAGTGGCGCCATGCAGTTTTCCCGGCCGGGGAAATTCCGCTGGGAATATGAAAAGCCCTATCCTCAATTGATCGTTGGCGATGGTGTCAAAGTCTGGATGTACGACGCCGACCTGAACCAGGTCACGGTAAAAAAGCTCGACCAGGCACTGGGCAGCACGCCTGCCGCATTGCTGGCGGGTGACAATGCCATCGAGCAGAATTTCACCCTTTCCGAAGGCGGTAAAAACAACGGACTCGAGTGGGTGGAAGCCGCGCCTAATGGCAAAGAAGGCAGTTTCGAGCGCATCCGCATTGCCTTCAGGGGCGAGACGCTGGAAGTGATGGAACTGCGCGACCATTTCGGCCAGACCACGCTCATCCGCTTTGCCGGGCTTGARCTCAATCCCAGGCTTGATTCCAGGCTATTCACCTTTACGCCTCCCCAGGGCGCGGATGTCGTCGGTGACTGACCTGTTTKCCMGMACGCCGCARCACCCGCTTGCGGAACAGTTGCGGCCCCACTCTCTGGACCAGGTCGTGGGGCAATCCCATCTGCTCGGTCCGGGCAAGCCATTGCGCCTCGCATTCGAATCCAGGAAGCTGCACTCCATGATCCTGTGGGGGCCGCCGGGCGTGGGAAAGACCACGCTGGCGCGGCTCATGGCCGAGGCTTTCGACGCTGAATTCATCGCCCTGTCGGCGGTTTTTTCCGGCGTGAAGGATATCCGCGAAGCCATCCAGAAGGCCGAGCTGGCCCTGCAGCAGCACGGCCGCCACACCATCCTGTTCGTGGACGAGGTGCATCGCTTCAACAAGGCCCAGCAGGATGCCTTCCTGCCTTTCGTGGAGCAGGGGCTGGTGACTTTCATCGGCGCCACCACCGAAAACCCCTCGTTCGAAGTCAACAGCGCCTTGCTGAGCCGGGCCCAGGTGTACGTGCTGCAACCGCTTTCCGAAGACGAGCTGGGCATCCTGTTCGATCGCGCCTGCCAGGAAGCGCTGCATGGCATGGCCTTCAACCCCGGCGCCAAGGCGCTCCTGATCGGCTATGCCGACGGCGATGCACGCCGYCTGCTGAATCTCATGGAGCAGATCAATAACGCTGCAATAAGCAAAAATATTCAGAATATTGTAGAAGAATTCATACAAAACACATTAACTCAGAGCGCGCGCCGATTCGACAAGGGAGGCGACCAGTTCTACGACCAGATTTCCGCCCTGCACAAGTC
>PQAG01000140.1 GCA_003104895.1 Nitrosomonadales bacterium | reverse complement strand
GAGCCAGATATATCAAGGGCTAGCGTCTATGCGCTGGCCCTTTTGCATTCCTCTCCGTGACAAAGCTTGACATTTCTGATCACGTCCCACCCTGCACAATCTCGATTCTCAAAGCAGCAGTGAACCCAAATAATCGGTTGTGATTCCCGGCGATCCACCATGCAGCCCGGCAAACCCTTATAGGGCTTATGGTTAACTATTATTCATCCGCAATGAATAAATAGAAGGTTATATTCTGACCACGTGATCTGATATTTGCCCCATGCAATATCACCTGAGCCAAAAGCTTTTTACAGCAATGCTTCTCTAGCGGCAGCTTGGTTTTTGCTAATCACGGCAGCGATTTTTGGTTGATACGATGTATGCCGGCTGATGCTTCAGATCGGGTAACGATTTGATTCGTATCTTTTCAGTTTCGCTGAATAAGGGTTTAAAACTCAAGCCAATAACGCGTTCCTATTCACATTAACTGCGCACTCTGCTGCGCATTCTTGCATCAACCCGGGATATCCCGTTGATATTTGGTTCAACGGCCAGGCTGGCCTAGTGGCGTTGACTGGAATGCAAAATTTAAAAGGAATAATCATGCTTAAAAATTTTATGCACTCTGCAAGCAAAAACAGATTTAATGAAACCGGCAGTCAGGCTCGGGATTCTGCCAGGGCGCCGGCGGAAATCAAGCCGGAACCTCAAGTTCCTCCGGCAAAACTGGCGCCGCGCGAGGAGGGGAATAAGCTGATCGTGGGGCCAAATATCAAGCTCAAGGGCTCGGAAATTACCGATTGCCAGATTCTGGTGGTCGAAGGCCGGGTCGAGGCATCCATGAATAGCCGGGACATCCGCATTGCCGAAGGCGGGGTATTCTCAGGCAAGGCCGAAATAGATGTTGCAGAAATCAGGGGGCTGTTCGAGGGAGAGCTGACTGCGCGCAAGCAATTGGTGATTTATGCTTCGGGAAAAGTCACCGGAAAAATTCGTTATGGCGCATTGACCATAGAAGAAGGCGGAGCAATCTCGGGAGATGTGGCCGCAATCAGCAAGGAAACTCAGAGCGCCAATGCGGTGATCATTGCCGAGCCGGTAATTGCGGAGCCAAGCCCGGCAGAAATGCCCAGAGTGGAGCGCCTCTATGCACCCTCTGTTCTGGGGCGCACTCCGCTGGGCGGCCGGCGCAACTAGGGCGTGTTGCACGCCGGGCTTCAGCCCGGCCTGTGGGCTAATGGGTTATCTGGGTTAAAATCACGCTTTCCCGCAACGAGCAAGAAGTGAAAGCATGAGCGAAAATCGTCCAGATCCATACGCATACATGGCCGAGTTGCCGGACGGTTTGTCCGAAGGCGAGATGGCCGGGCTCGAGCGCCAGCTGAGCAAAAAACGCCTTCAGCTGGAGAGCTGTGCCGCTGCCGGCACGATGGAACGCGCCCGGCTGCAGCTGGACATCGCCGAAATCCTGGTCTGGCTGGAGCGCAAGGAAGAGGCCTGGAATCTGGCACGCGCGGCCTTTGATGCCGCGCTGAGGAATGAATCATGGCAGGATGCGGTCGAGGCGTGCAACGTGCTTTACCAGACCGAGCAGCCTGCCTCGATTCCTGCACTGGGGATGGGCGTCTGGCTTGCGGTGACCTTCCCGGTCGAGCCCGAACTCACCTATGCCATGCTGGACCATGTCGTGACCGAAACGCCCGCGCATTCGGATAGCGCAGCGCTCGCCGCGGTCGCGACGCGCTATGTGATCGACCTGCGCGCCGACGATGCAAAGCACGAGAACCTGAGCCTGCTTGCGAACAATCTCATCGCCCGCGTTGCCGCGCGCCACAGCAGCGTGCAGGATCAGCAGGCGCTGGATGCGTGGATGGACAAGCTGGGCTTGCGCGACCCGCAGGTATTCCTGCCCCGGCTGAGCCAGGTGGTGAATGCCATCGTCGGCGACTCATGGTGGTTTGACCGTAACGAGCTGCGCAGTAAATTACCCGGCTAGCCTGCCCAGGCCATGCAGTCAGGGCTCAGCTGCCACGTTCACTCAAGCTGAGTAGCCGTCTGATCCTTTCGGGGGTGCCGGGGTGGCTCCGCAACCAGGGCGACGAGCGCGCCCGGTCCGGGAAAACCAGTTCCCAGTAACTTGCGCGGGGCATTTCCAGCTTGTCGAGGGCCGAAGCCAGGCCGGCCGGATCGCCTGTCAACATTGCCGCGCCGAGGTCGGCATCGAATTCCCGTGTGCGGGACAGGGCCAGCGTGAGCAGCGTTACGGCGTGGGGTGCCAGCCCCAGCAACAGGATCAGCAGCAATGACGGGGTTTGGCCGGAAACCCAGTAGAAGGGGATGCTTAAAACGAGCAGCATCAAGCCGGAAGAAGCCATCAGAAAAGTCAGATAGGCCAGTATGGCGGCCAGATTCAGCAGCCCGATGTCATGGCTGCGAAAATGGCTGATTTCATGGGCCAGGACACCTGCCATTTCCCTTTCGTTCAGGAGTTGCAGGAGGCCCCTGGTGATGGCGATGGCCGCATGTTCACCCCGCCCCAGGGAAATGGCGTTGGGCACCGGGTTCGCCAGATAATAAAGCCGTGGCGCCTGCTCCAGATTGGCGCGCCGGCTGAGCTCCTCCACCACGGCGTAGCCGTCGATCCATTGCGCGGGACTCAGGGGCTCGGCGCGGAGCAGGGCTAAAATCCAGCTGCTTGGCACGTTCTGTGAAAAGGCCAGGCCGAAGGCAACCACCGCTGCCGCCCAGACTACAGCGACCTCTCCCCACACCAGCCAGCCGATGGAGGCGGCAATGGCCGCCATGGCGCCGATCAGGAGCGAGGTGTGGAGCAGATTCCTCAATCTTGCGCTGTGGCGGAACGCTGCCATGATCCTCCGGGAGGCAATTGGCTGGGGAAAGGGGCTCTAATTGCAGCGCTCATTCCGGGCTTCATTTTCGTCTTCCTGCAGCTTTGTTTCTTGTCTCGATGCGGGTCAACGTCCCCTTCTGGGTCACGGCAAAGCGCACCGGCAGGAACTGCTCCAGCAGCCACATCGTGGTGGCGGCGTGGGAGGAGAGGGTGCGGGAGTAAAAACGGGAATCGCCGGAGGCCAGGGCGAGGTAGATCAGGGCCTGGTCGGCGGCATGGACATCCAGGGTCGCGCCGGATGCAAGCTCCTGCCGCAGGTTGCGCCCG
Organism: Nitrosomonadales bacterium; assembly: GCA_003104895.1. GTDB lineage: Bacteria > Pseudomonadota > Gammaproteobacteria > Burkholderiales > Sulfuricellaceae > Sulfurimicrobium. The sequence goes on along the minus strand of PQAG01000140.1, from coordinate 3,207 downwards.
GCTTCCATGCCGAGCTGTTCGGCGGGCACCCCCTTTTCTGCAGTGGCGGCAGATCCCAGAACGGTTCGCTCGGTGGCGGCCGCGAGCACGATGGCCCCGCCAGCACCGATCGCCTCTTCCTTGCCCAGGATCGTCTGTTCGATGAGCGGCAGCGGAAAACCCGCCAGCTCAGCCGCGGCCGATGCCGCCATGCGCTGGACGATATGGCTCGGCAGGTTGGCCACATGGGCGAAGCCGCGTATCTCCGCCAGTGGCCCCGGTGAGTCGAGGGCCAGTGCAATCAGCGGGAGCGAGGGCTGCACCTCCACCAGGATTTCGCCGCCGCCACGGGGAAAATAGCCGCGCCTGAGCACGCTGATTTCGGCCTTGAGCCCCATTTTGCCCAGAAGGGGCAGCAAGACATGGCGGAAATAATCCAGGGGTGGAGCGGAGCGGATGTCGCTGCCGCCGCTGATGCGCATTGTCACCGCTTCGCCGCTGGCGATCGCGACGGGAAGGGCCGCCTGCAATACCAGCGTGATGCTGCCGGCGGTGCCCACGGGGAAATCGAATTGGCCGCCGCGCAGCGCTCCGGGGCGAAACAGGATTTCCCCGGATTTCACGCCCAGGCCTTCCACTTCCGCGCCGCACAGCGCGGCCACGGCCTTGACCGCAGCCAGGTGCTGCGGCGCGAGGCCGGGGTTGGCGCGTCTGGCGCGGATATTGCGCAGCCGGATGCTTTCCCCCGTTATCGCCGCCAGGGCCACCGCCGTGCGCAGCAACTGGCCGCCACCTTCTCCGTGGGAGCCGTCAATTTCCCGCACGCCGCCTGTAGCCATATCTCATGCCTCGGCCACGATGAGAGGGACTTCCATTTCCGCCGCGCTCACTCCCCCGTGCACGCCGACCTGGTTATAGCGGCGCTCCCCGATCAGCCAGTCCTTGATAGAGTAGTTTCCCTCCATCACCAGCGTATAGTGGCCGACCCGCTCCAGCAGGCGGGGATGGGGCTGTCCCGGCCCAAACCAGCCCGCTTCCACCAGTTCACGGCTCTTGAACAGGCGGGCGCGGCCGCTCAATTCCTTGCTTGCCGCGTTCTCGAACTGGACGGCTTTGTCCGGGTGCACATAGCAATAGGCCACCCGGGGTTCGCCGCAAAGGGGGAGGATGAGCGACTCTGCGAGGCTGGGATGATCACCCAGTTCGATGATGCTGTCTGCATCCCCGTCCACCATGCCGTGATCTGCCGTGGCGATTATGGTGCTGCCGCTGCCTTCAAGGGCTGCCATCAGTTGCGCGAAACCCTGATCCAGCTTGGCGAGGAGGCCGGCAGCCCGGCGGCTGCCGATGCCATACTGGTGCGCCAGAGAATCCAGGCCGGGGAAGTAGGCGTAGATATACTTCCTTTCCGGGCTCGCGAGGGCGATCTCCGCGATGGCTCCAAACATCTCCTCCTGGATGCGGTATCCCCTTCGCTGCGCCCGCCCGCAAAAGGCGGTGTTGAAGTCCGAGTGGACGATCCACTGGGGCGAGATTGCATGGGAGCGGATTGCAATCCGGTCGAAGATGGGTGCAGGGCCGAACAGCGTCCCCACGGCTATCCCCGCTTCATGATAGGAACGTCCGCCGTGGCGTGGCTGGAACGGCAGCACAGCCGCGATGCTGCCGAGCTCGCGAAAATAGGTGAACCAGCCCGTCAGTCCATGCTGCTGGGGCGCGAGAGCGGTGAGGAATGTGGTGACGGCGGTGGCCGTGGTGGAAGGGAACACCGACGTGATCTTCGCGCGCAAGTGGCGGTGCAGCGCGCCGCCAGGACAAGCGCCGGTCAAATGGGCATGGCCCAGGCCGTCGATCACCAGCAGGATGAGATTGCGGGCTGCGGCAATCTCGGACGGCGGCAGGGCGTGCAGGGCCTCGTAGCGCGGATGTCCTCCGCAGGCCGCTTCGATGGAGGCCATCAGGTTGAGGATGCTGCCGCCTTGGTAGTCGGGCAGGGTCATTTCAAATCCTTGTCATGTCAGTGCCTGAAGAGCCATAGAATCAGGCTCACGGCCAGTGAAACAAACAGGCCGCTGGTGAAGGGGAAATAGAAAAACACCCCTTTGCGCTCGATGCGGATGTCCCCCGGCAGGTTGCCCAGGCCGAGCCTGTCCAGCAGGGGCCAGAGCAGCCCGAGGGCAAGCAGGACGAGGCCCAGGGTGATCAGCCACTTGGACATGAGTGCTCCTCAAAATCACCTTCGAGTTCGATCCGGTCTTTCCGGAACATGGCGCATTCCTCCCGGCATCGTGCCGGTTCCATTGTAATCCCGAAACCAGAAATGGAAACGGCTGCTCTTGAACCCAGGCCGGCGCCATATTGCATCCGGCGGGGATAGGCATAGAATGAATCAATGTTTTCCGCCTGGCGGATTCGCCACACTGTTGCAACTCCGCCATCCCTTGAATTATCAGACACCGAGGAGAAAGCCATGATCCGCAATCCCATCGACGTTACCGCCCGTGTCAGCCCCCAGTTGTCCGCGCTCATTGAAAGCAGGGTGAACGACCCGGATGCCGAACAGCCCATTACCCTGGCTGCAGTGCGGGCTTTCCTCACTGGTCTGTTGCCCGGCCCCTTCAATGAGGCGGAACGGCTGCACCACTTCGATGCGGGCGTGTCCTTGCTGGATGAACTGGATGCGCTGATCGAGGAGTATGGCGGGGATATGCTGGCGTTCAACTTCGCCCAGGAGGGCGCCAGCGAGCCCCTTTCGCGGGTGATAGAGGCAGTGGCGAACGACGAGAACCGGGAAAATCCGCCCACGCTCTGGGCGGTGCGGGAGGCCATGCTCTCGGGCCTGCTCACCCGGCTGGTGGGGGAGGGCGTCCTGGAGGACGATGAGGACGATGCCCTGCTGGAGGAGGTAGAAGGTCTGATCGGGCGTTTTGGCGCCGATGCCCTGGCCGAGGGTTTCCTGCATTACGAGTAGGCAGCGCGGGCCGCGGCAATACGGGGCGCGATTTCTTCCCCGTCCGGCGCCGCGCTTCGCTTTACAAAACCCGGCATTTCCCGCAATATTGAATTCCGTAACACTATTCAATATATCGCCATGACTCAATCCCCACGCGGCGGCGCGCGCCCCGGCGCAGGCCGCAAGCCTTCTCCCGACCCCACCACCACCATCCGGGTGCCGGGCAGCCAGAAGGCGGCGGTGCTCGATTTCGTGAAGCACCGGCAGGCCGGCTT
>PQAG01000139.1 GCA_003104895.1 Nitrosomonadales bacterium | reverse complement strand
CCGCTCAAGACCGATGCGCAGGGCGGCCTGTACAACCCGCTGGAAATCCGCCTCGACAGACAAGGGCGGATTTTTGTTGCCGATTCCGAGCGCAAGGAAGTGCTGGTGCTGAGCGCGGAAGGCAAGACGCTGATGGCGCTGGGCAAGAAGGAGGAAATCGGCCGCCCAACCGGCCTGGCCGTGGATGATTCGCGCAACCGGCTGTATGTGGCGGATACGGTCAAGCATCGTGTCGTGGTGTACGACTTGTCCGGCAATCATTTGTTTACTTTTGGGGAAAGGGGTTCTGAGCCGGGCCAGTTGAATTATCCGGTCAACTTGGCGTTGGATCGCGAGGGCAAGCTGCTGGTGACGGATACCGGTAATTTCCGTGTTCAGGTGTTCGATGGCGATGGAAAATTTCTAAATACATTCGGGCAGCTTGGTGATGCATATGGCAGTTTCAGCAGGCCTAAAGGGATAGCTGTGGATTCCGACAACAATATATATGTGGTCGATGCTGCGTTCAATAATTTTCAGATTTTCAACCGCGAAGGAAAAATATTGCTCTTCGTCGGAACAATGGGACGGGAGCCGGGCATGTTCTGGTTGCCGGCAGGTGTTTTCGTTGATGCATTGAACAGGATTTACGTGGTTGATTCCATCAATGAGCGGGTTCAGGTCTTCCAGTATCTCGGAGAGAAAGGAGGTGCTATTGATAAATGAGGTGGCATCGGAGTTTTCGGAGCAATGAAGTAAACAGCAACTGGCACAAAAGCCGGATCCAGGAATAGGGCATGAGGGAAATGGCATATGCGTTGGCTGTGCGCGGCCAGTGCCAGTAATCAATATATTATTATGGAGGAGTTGACATCATGAAAAACCTGATTAGAAATAAAGGCCGAGCGGCGGGGGTAGTGCTCCTGCTGGCGGGTATGGTTGCAGCGGGCGGCGCGCTGGCGGGTATATCAGCAACCAAGCATAATCTTTCCACATCGCACTCGGTGGCGGGCCAGACGATTTATTCTTCTGACCAGACAGAAATCTGTATTTTCTGTCATACCCCGCACGATGCAATCAAAAACAACAACATCCCGCTGTGGAACCATACCCTTTCAACCACGGCTTCGTATGGCGTTTACACCAGCCCGACCYTGAACGCCACGGATGCTGCGGATGTGGGCGGGGTGACGGCAGCAACTGCGGCGGTGAGCAATCTGTGCCTGTCCTGCCACGACGGCACGGTGGCAATYAATTCCTTCAACAATCCGTCCAACATCAATCCAACCACTACCATGGTGGGAACGACGGGTGGCATGCTGCCAACCGGAAACAGCAATCTGGGCACTGATCTGACCAACGACCATCCAGTCAACTTTACTTACAATACTGCGCTGGCAACGAGCGATGGCTTCCTGGTCAATCCAGTGGATGCAACAGGTAGCGGTCTGCCTAATGGCGTCAAGCTTTTCAGCAGCAAGGTGCAGTGCGCTTCCTGTCATGATCCGCATACCAGCACTCAGGGTGCGTTCCTGCGTACAGCGATGACAGGCAGCCAGTTGTGCTTCTCCTGCCACAGCAAGTAACGTTCAAGGGTGGTTAAGGGGGATGGCCGATGCGGCTCTATAAGGGCTGGGGGCGCGCTTGCCGCGCTTCTGGCCCTTTTTTCCGGGCCGGTCATGGCGCTGAGAATGGCGGAATCGCCAGGCAGCGCGGGCCGTCTGACCTTCTACGGCTCGGTGGGCGTGGAGGCCGAAGATTACCAGTATGAATCGGAGTATGGAACTCGCGACCGCACGAGGTTGCGAACGCGTTTCGATCTGAATGGCCGCGGGTTTATCTGGGATCCCCGTTTTGCCACATTCGACGCGGGGATCACCTTGCAGCGTGAAAATGTCCAGACTGCCGAGAACGATGTCGGCGGAAATACCAGCTACAACATGCTCGGCTATCGCCTCAACACCACTTGGTTTGCCAACAAGCCCTATCCTCTGAGCATTTACGCCAACCGCAGCCAGAACACCGTTTCCGACTTCTGGAGCCCTTCCTACGAGCTCACCACAAGCAACCTTGGTGCACGCTGGGGCTTGGAAAATCGCTGGCTGGGGCGTACCAGTTTTTATCTGGATCGTATGAGTTCTGAGTCCGGCAGCACACTGGTGCCGCGCTCGGAACAACACCTTTCGTTCGGCTTGGACGCGAACCAGAAACTGTTGCCCAAGCAATGGGGGGAGTCCGACATGTCTTACGGCTACCGGCATACGGCATGGGACGAGATGGTGTATGGCAGCCGCCAGCGCCAGGATTATTTTTATCTCAACGACCGTTCGCTCTTTGGCGACAGGGCAAACCTGACGGCCAACGTCACCTATTACGACCGTAGCGACCAGTGGGGCGCCATGGGGAGCGGGCAGGAGTGGGCGTCCAGTTTTCTTGGGCTTAACACCATGTTGAACATCCAGCAGACCGAAAAATTCCGGCATTATTACGGCCTCGGTTTGGGCTTCAATAATTTTGGCGAGAGCCAGAGCGCTTCTCAAAATTTGTCGGGCGGGGTAAATTACCGCTTCAACGACCAGTGGCAGGCAAATGCCACGATCGGTCTGAGCACTTACAGGACGGAGTCAGCAGTGGATGGCACAAGCCTGGAGCAGGATGGCAGCTCGACCTCCGGCAGTGCCGGGATATTGTATTCCAGCACTATAGGAAATTATCTGGTCAACGGCGGTTATACGATGGCGCTGACGAAGACCGGTACCTCTGGGACGGCAGGCGCAGGCAGCCTGCCTGGACAGCAGAACGCCACGCATACCATCAATCTCGGTTATACACGGATGAATTCGCCGCTGTATGCCGATTCTCTGCAGCTACGCATGAGCCAGACCGTGGGGGAGCCCAGCGGCAGCGAGGCCAATATCCGTTACAGTGTAACCAGTGCGCTGACCCCAAGCGACATGCTGCAAGGCGTGGCGGAATACCGCCGCTACCAGCAGGACTACAGGGTCTGGACGAATGCTGTCAGCGCCTACGACTATTATTATTATGGCCTTGACTCGCAAAGCGCGCGCCTGGATTTCGGCTGGCTGCACCGCTTGTCGGAAGCCAGCAGTCTGATGTTGTCTGCCGGGGCCACCAGTGGCGAAAGCCAGGGTGTTGCCCTGGATACGCGCTATGCGCAGGCGCGGGCCACCTTGCGGCTGCGCAGCGCACTGCACTTGACGGCACTGGCGCGCGCGGAACAGATCGAGGGGCAGGAATCCATAGCCGGGCAGAAAATAACGGTCGAATCTGACCTGAATTACCGCATTGGCAAGTGGCAGGCAAGTGTCCGCTACCGGCTCAGGGATGCAAAACAGGAGTTTGCACCGTTCCGGGAAAAGTCCCTAATGCTTATGTTGAGGCGGGATTATGGCTTCCACCTGTGATTTGTTACGCGTAGCCCTCGCTTTTGCGCTTGCCGCGTGCCAGCTGCCCGTGCTGGCGGCCGGGTGGCCGATGCTTGGCGGCGGACCGGAGCACGAACATCAGAGCCCGGATGCGCTTTCCGCCAGGACAGTGGCACGGCAATGGGAGAGCGCCGCCGGCGGCAAGATGTACGCTGGGCCGGTTGCCGAAGCCGGCATGGTGTTCGTTGCGGGGAGCGATCAGCGCCTGAGCGCGCTGGATGCGAGGAATGGGCGCATGTTGTGGCGCTTCCAGGCGAGCGCGCCAATCTCTGCCGAGCCTGCGCTCGCAGATGGCCTGATTATCGTTGCCGCCAAGGATGGCGTGGTGACTGCGCTGGCCGCCTACGACGGCAAACGGCGCTGGCAGGTCAGGATAGGGGGAGGGATTGTCGCTTCACCGGTGGTGCGTGATGGCAGGGTTTATCTGGGCAGCGTGGACCAGTTTCTCTACGCCCTGGATGTGAAAACCGGCAAGGAAGTCTGGCGCTACCGCGCCAAGGATTACAAATATGGCGGCATTTACGCTTCCCCAGCGGCGGATGCGGCCCGGGTATATGTGGGCGCCAAGAACGGTGTGCTGCACGCTGTTTTCCGCGATACCGGAAAACCTGCCTGGCAGACCGAACTGGGTTCATCGCTCTACGGCGCGCCAGCATTGGCTGAGGGAAGGGTGTATGTGGGCTCGTACGACCGCAATGTTTATGTGCTCCAGGCGGACAATGGAACAATCCTCTGGCGCACGGAACTGGATGACTGGCCGCAGGGAACGCCGGTGCCTGTCGGTGACATGCTGTATGTTTGCAGCCGTAGCGGGATGCTGTACGGGCTGAGCATGGGGGATGGGAGGATCGTGTGGCAAATGTCGCTGGACGGGGAAGTGCGGCACTCCCCCAGCATCGGGCGCAACCATATCGGTGTCGTCGCAACCATTGATGGCCGTCTGATCGGGGTGGATCTGGAGCGGCGGCGGATAGCCTGGGAGCAGAAACTGGCTGGTGGCGTCTTCGGCAGCCCGGCGATCAGTGATGGCGGCGTGCTGGTGGTGACCCAGGAGGGCGCGGTGAGTGCATGGCGGTAGCTGGACGATGGTGGGCGTGGTGCGTGTTGACTCTGTTTTCATGTTCCCTGAATGCTGCGCCGCCGGAAAACGCGAAGGCAAAAAATGCTTGGGACGAGAACAACCTGTTTGAGCATGTGGACGAGATTCCACAACTGTTGCGGCAGCGCAAGATAAACGCTGAGCAGATTCCTGATCCTCACTGGCGCGAGGACGGCGGCGGATGCCGGGCCTGCCATCGCGGCACGCCGCAGGGCAACGATGCGAAGCTGCGCGCAAAGGACATCAACGGGCTGTGCAACAACTGCCACGATACGGTTTCGGTGCATAACTATATCCACGCGGTGGGCATGGAGCCTTCCGCCGAGAAGCGTGACCGGATGCCCGAGGCGTTCCGGCAGGCAATCAATCGCGGCGGGGGTGTGGTGACCTGCATCGCCTGCCATGATCTGCCGATGCAGTGCAAGAAGGAGCGCTTCGAGGAAAAAGGGCTCAACCCGAGGTTTTTCCGTGGCGGGCCTTACAAGGCGCGCACCGACCTGTGCTTCAACTGCCACAACCCGACGCACTACGAGCGCCTCAATCCGCACGACCAGATCAGCGACGAGGGTGAACTGAATACCCAGCGCTGTCTGGTGTGCCATAGCGTGACGCCCAACCGGCGTGAGGCGAAAAGCATAGATGATGTGAGCTTTAATGTAACGGATGACCTGAGCAAATTATGCACTGGCTGCCATCCGTGGAGACCCCATCCCGGCGGGGGGTGGGCCAGGTATGCGCCGAACTCGAATAGTGATGGGCCGAATCATCTGGTCAAGCCGCCAGAGGCGATACTGAAACACCTCAAGGAGTCTGAGGCGAAGCACGACATCGTTCTGCCTCTGGATCGCTCGACCGGGCGGATTTTTTGCGCCACCTGCCATAATCCGCACGAGCGGGGGGTGCAGCGCTATGCGCGTGCCGACCGTGGGGCTGACGGCTTCAAGCGGCTGCGCATTACAGGAGGGGAGCCGATTTGTTTCAACTGTCACAACAAGTGATGGGGCACGAACCGGCGGGGCGGGGTTATCTCCTCCCCTGACAAGGGGAGGCCGGGAGGGGTTGGGAGTGGCGTTTGTGCCCGGAAAATTCCAGCAGCCTTTCTTGCCCGGGTTTTGCCTGTTCAGATTTTATTGAAACGGCTTCAACAATTACGGCCTCTCATCCGTCGGGCCTAAGCTCTGCCGGCCCCATCCCCTAAGAATCCCCGTCAATAATCTGCTGCTATGGTGTTACCGCTCTCTCCTGGCGTTACGCATGAGCGAAGGCAGGTAAAAGTCCTTGTACTGCTTGATGACATTCGCCCCCTCGCCGAATGTCAGAAGCTGCGCCCTCTGTGGTGAATACATGAGCTGTGAGAAATCCAGCGGCCCATTTTCCCTGTGGCATTCGTCACAAAAAATGGGTTTCGGCGAGAATTCCTTGTGAATGTCCGTGTTAAGGCGCATCTTGCGCTTTTGCAGGTCTTCGTCGTTTTCATGGGTCGCGGATTCATCCAGGAGTTGCAGCGCTTCCGGATTTTCATCCAGACGCCTGGAGATGCCTTTTTCGATTTTGAATGGAATGATCGTTCCGCCGTATTCACCCGGCGGGCCTTTCAGCTCGGCCAAGGGAATGCTGGTGCCGCGCTGTATCCATTTGTATTCGAACCGCTCGCCTTCCCTGGGGGCGATGTGGCAAACCTCGCAAGCCATGAAGAACGAGTGGGCGTTGAGCATCCCCCGCACTTCCTTGGATTTGGAGTGCGATAAATCTTCGTGACACTTCAGGCACCATGATTTTGATTTGCTCCCCGCGAGCACGGACTCGTCGGCGCCGTGAAAAGGCTCGTAAATCATGTCCAGACGAGAGACGGCCTTTTTCGCCAGTGTTTCCCCGGTGCGATGCGCGACCTTGAAATAGGTCAGATAGACCAGCCAAAGCGAGAAAGATACCAGCAGAATGCCTATCGTCAGCATCACGAAATGGACGAGAAGTTTTTTTGGCGTGCTTGCGCCGCTACCCTTATGCATGGCCGCGCCCTCCTTCTGTGGCATTTGCGGTTTGCCCGGTTTCTTCTGCAATTAGCCGCTCATACCAAAGCGCATGCTCTTCCTTCATCATGGTTTCGGAAATGTTTCCGTCGATGAAGGCCTTGTTCATCGGATAGACATGCGGGTTGTAATGGACCGTGAAAATATGGCCGACAATGATCGCCAGCGCAGCCAGGGTCGCCTCCCCCAGATGAAATGCATCGGCCACGTCGAGGTAGAACTTGGGCCAATATGACTGCGTCCACATCATGGTTCCGGTGGTGATCACGATGAACATGCCGAAATAGACGGAAAAATACTCCAGTTTTTCAAGATAGGTGAAACGATCCATTTTGGGCCGCTCATCCCGCTTCCCCAGCATGTACATGACGTTCTGGCAGGCATCCACCCCATCTTTCAGCCGGGGCAGCATGTCGCGGATCCAGCTTCTGCCGTCGGCCTTGAACAGCACGTAATAGAGGTGATAGAAACATACTGCGGTAACCGCTACAGCAGCGATGCGATGAACGATTCCGCGCCAGTAGAAGATGCTTTTCGCGGTTGAGCCGAACAGCTTGATGGCCCATACTTCGCCCATCAGCATGAAACCCGTGAGGATCAGCAAACCCGTCGAAACGAAAAGAATGACGTGCTGAATTCTCTCGCTTTTCGTGAGCCGGACGAAGGCCCTTTCCTTATTGCCGTGCCCGCTCATCTCAATGTCCTCCTTTTTTGCCATCACGGTACGTCGCATACAGATCCAGCAGCCTGTGGCCGCCGAGCCCAAGCACAACCGCTGCGATGAGAATCTGATAGAAGAGGTTGATCCAGAACAGCACCCTGTTCTGGAAAGCCTCGTCCTCCAGCGCAGTATTGGCGCCTGTTCCTCCATCCTTCGTCACGAGTGCTGCYTTGAACTGGGACGAGTGCGCCTTGCTGCCTGTGGCAAACTCCTTGGTTGCCGCAGCGTGGCAGCCCGCCTGAGCGCAGGTTTCACGCTTGTTGTCWGCATTGACCGGCGACTCCTTCTTTTTCTGCGAAGTAATCCGATGGGGAGAAAAACCCAGCGCATAGGGCGCATGGCAGTTCAGGCAGTTCGCCACTTCCTCGTCCCCATACAGAATCGCCTTGCCATGGTAGGTATCCTGAAATCCAACCACCACATCCAGTTTGTGTCTTGACATCATGTCCGCGTTCACGTGGCATTTGCTGCAAAGCCTGACCACCTCGGATGAGGGGCGCCGCATCGAAAGGCGGTAATTGATGTGGCTGACAAAGCGCTCGACCCAGGCCTTGTCTTCGTGGCACTGGTGGCAAATTTCCTTGGATGCCTTCGATTTGATCTGCTGCTGAACGTTGAGCAGATAAGGCTTGTTCGTATGGCAGTCCCTGCACGCGGGCAAATCAGCCTGGTTTTCTGCGCTGGCGCCTTTTGTGCCGTGAGCGCTTTTCTCCAGATCTTCCACAATGTCCTTGTGGGAAAATTTCTTGCCGGAGGATGGCTCATTGAGGTGGCAGGTTTTCCCGCAATCCACCTTTTTGGCGTCCGTATGGGGGATCTTGTCCACACCTTCATGGCAGTCCGAGCAGTTGAACCTTCCATGGTACGAGGCCTTGTGGATATCCTCATTCACGTAAAAAACCCGCTTCACGATCCGGTTCCTCGCGTCTTTGTCATAGCGCCCCAAACCGGGGTACTTGTGACACAGGAGGCAGCCGTCCTGGCCTTTCGGGACTTGCACCTGACCTGTGGCTGCAGGCGGAGCGATAGCATCAGGAGCGGCTTGGTCTGGGATCGCATAACCTGGAGCAGGCGCGGAGGCCATCGCCGCTGCAACGGCAATGCCAGAAAGATATGCCCAGACTCTCCCCAGCCTGCGCGGGGGCATGGCAGGCTTGTGTTCCAGTGAATGAAGCATTACGGATACCTTTGCACGGAAATATTTAGCAGAAAAAAAGCTCCTGATGTCCATATTGCGTCCTGTCACCCCCCCAGCTTTCATCATGCCCGGGTTTTTGCGGGAGAGAAAATAGTGTTAGTTGTCCAAGCTGTAGACCGAAACCTTGTTGCGCAATATCTCGGCTGCATAAAGCCGGTTGTCGGTGCCGATCGCGATGCCGCCCGCCGACACGAAGCGCTGCGGCTTCCCGCCATGGCCCAGAACGTGCAAAAACCGTCCTTCGCTGTCATAAACCTGAATCACGTCCATATAGCTGTCACTGATATAGATGTTTTGTTTTCCGTCAATGGCTACGCCTTTGGGGCGAAAGAGCTGCCCCGGAAGAACGCCCCAGGTTCCAACCTGAATAAGCAGCGTGCCCTCATTATCGAATCCCTGTACGCGGGAATTGAGTGCGTCAGCGATATACACATCTCCTTCCGTGGATACCGCAACAGATGCCGGATACCGGAATAATCCTCCGCTTTCGCCGTTTCCGCCCCACTGGCGCACAAGCCTGCCCGGTGCTGCAAATTCCATGATTTTGTGGTTGTTGTTGCCGCTAACATAGATTTTGTTGCCCGATGCATCCGTCGCCACGTCTATGGGGCGTATCGCCAGGCCGCTATCCACAACCGGAAATCCATATTGAAACCTCCCATCGGCGCCGAAGACCTGAATGCGGTGGTTGCCCGTATCGGCCACATATAAACGGCCCTTTCCGTCGGTACCAATGCCTACCGGATCTTTGAACTGACCATCGCCCGGCCCTTTGCTGCCGATGGTGAGAAAGTGCTTGCCGTTGCGGTCAAAGCCAACAACACGATGGTTGCCGCCGTCAACAACATAAATGCGGCCGTCGCTGCTGACGGCCACGTCTGTGGGCAGGGACAGGCCACCAGCGCCCTGGCCGGTAATGTCGAACAAATGGCGAACACCCGCAGTGGGAATGCCGCCAGCAAACGACAAGGCCGCCCAGCCCGCAAGTGCGGCTGACGTGACCAGTTGCAATAATCGCCGGCCTATGGCAATGCGGCCACTCGCGCCAGGCGTGCGTACCATCTGCATCCATTCCACCATCAGGGCGTTTCCCAAATTTCTTGCCGGCCAGGCCGTAGCAATTGTTGACGAAAGTTGTAACTCAGGCAGGGCCTGCAACCGCTCGAAACCAGGCAACGGCTGGCGCCATCTGACAGATCCGTGTCTTCATCCTGCTGGATAACAAGCGGAAATCCTGGTCATCATACCCAATTTCTGGGTGGGGCGGACAGAGCAGCTGCGGGAAACGCAATCGAATTTTCCCCTTGTTTCTGTGTTCAGTCGAGGCAGGGCGCTTTCTGTTCCGTGGATTGATGGCAAGGCTGCTTCTGCCGCATGAAGGGTTAAGAATCAGTAAAACTAATGCGCTGGATCAATAAAACTAATGCGTGTATTATATAAACAAGCTTGTTTATGTCAATAGATTGATTAAATGGGCGCAGCATTTCTGCTGCAGGGTGCAATCGGGTGCGGGACGTAAACGGGAGTTGTTCGAAGGTGGGTGAGGTAAGGGCGGAAGTTGGCCGGGTGATGTCGCTTCTGGCGGCGCTTGCATGTTTGGTCATGGCTCATTTGTCCGGAAGCCGTGAAACCTTGCATCTTGCCATCACCGTTGTGGTTATTCCGCTCGGCTGCATATGGTACGGCTATGAGATTGGCAGTTTCGTGGGCATGTCCGCGAATGAAGAGGGCGGGGCTGGCAAAGTTGCCGGCGCGCTTATTACGGTTGCTGGTTGGGCCATCCTTATTGCCATGCTGGCGATGATAGGTTTTTTTGCATTTGGGCGCCCGCACTGATCTCCGGCGTTCCTGATTTCGCGTGAAACTCTCACTGGGTGAATTGTGTTTCCGCTGCTGGCTGCGGAGAGCGGAAATTTGGATATATAATCGAGATAATGTGATCTTGTGATCTGGTTGTCCTGGTTGTCCTGGTTGCTGATCTGTATCAAGTATTGAATGAATCAACTGAGGGTGGATTTTGTATTAAGGAAACGCTGATTTATTCGTCATTGCGAGGAGCAAGGCGACGAAGCAATCTATAACCTATTGATTACAAAATAACGAGATTGCTTCGCTTCGCTCGCAATGACGATTAAATCAGCGCTTCCCTAAATACTGCCGGGCAAGCCCGCAGTAAATGAATGTATGGTGGAGGCCGGAGTTCGGCCTCCGGGGCAGGCAACCGGCAGGGTGGTGTTGGATCGCCATGCAGGTGCAAGCAGCACGAGTTCGACTAAAAGACACACAATAAAGGCCATGTCAATGGGTAAGTCATCCTTCAAAGCTCGCGTCATTTTGTTTTTCGCGGCCTTGCTTCTTTTCGGTATGGGTGGAATAGCCAGTGCCGAGGACGAATTGAACTGCGTTCTCTGTCACAAGCATCGCGGCCTGAGCCGCATTGATGAAAATGGCAATTTCCGCCTGTTTTACATCAACGAAGCCCTGTTTGAGGAAGGCCCTCATGTCCGGGTGAAGTGTATGGACTGCCACCAGGACATCAGCAAAATTCCCCATGATCCCGCCAAGAAAGTGGATTGCACCACCGAATGCCATCTGACCGAACCTTCCGGGCAGAAAAAATTCTCGCACAAGCCGGTAGCGGATCTGCTGGCCAAGAGCGTTCACGGCAAGATGGATGCCGACGGCAAGGCCAAGGAATACCAGCAGGACTATCCCGGCTGCAAGGACTGCCACGAGGAACCCTTGTACCGGCCGCTGTCCTTCTTCAAGGGGAAATCCCATGGTGTATCCGAGCGTGGCTTAAGCCGCTGCAAGACCTGCCACAGCACGGGCAATTTCGCGGAATCCTTCTACAAGCATGTGACCTCGCGCCTGCAAAAGATGCGCAAGCCGACGGAAATCGTGGGCATCTGCGCCAAGTGCCACGGCGACAAGGAATTCCAGCAGCGGCACAAGCTTGACGATGTCGTCACCTCCTACAAGGAAACCTTCCATTACAAGGCGATTCGTTTTGGCTCCGAGGAGACGCCGGACTGCATGGATTGCCACGTGGTCAAGGGTGAGAGCGTGCACTTCATCGAAGGCAAGGATTCACCGACCTCGGCCAGCAACAAGAACAATGTTCCAACGACCTGCCGCACCTCCGAGTGCCATGAAAAAGCGGGCCCAAAACTGGCCGGCTACCAGGTCCACGTCACCTATGACAAGGACAAATACCCCTTGCAGCATTACATGCTGAAATTTTTCACGGCGCTCATGGCGGGCGTAATGTATTTCTTCCTGGTTCTCATCATCCTTGAGCTGCTGAGGAGGCTCTTCCCGAATTTTGCTTTCAGGAAGTCGCCGGATGATGATCGCCACTCCTCCAGATAACAAGTCGAAAACGTGCACTGATTGAGGGTTACTTTAAATGGCCATGCCGAAATATCCGATCATATGTGAAAGAAACGGGCGGAGATATTTCTACCGGTTTTCGCTGCATCAAAGGCTGCAGCACATCGTCCTGTTTACCACTGTAATCACGCTGTCCTTGACCGGGTTCCCGCTGAAATACCACGATCAGCCATGGGCGGAGCCCATCTACAAGGCGCTCGGCGGGATAGATCATGCGCCGACGATTCACCGTATCGTTGGCTCCATTTTGCTGGGCCTGTTCGTCTACCACACCATTTACTGGATGTACCTGTTCTATACCCGGCGGGTGTTGCGCCTGAAAAAGGAAGGACGCCTCACGCTGGGCAATATCGGGAGGGAATTCCTGGGCCAGGAAATGGTTCCGAACAAGAAGGACTTCTTCGACCTGATCGACATGTTCAAGTACCTGCTGTACTTCACCAACCGCCCCCCGCGCTATGACCGCATGTCCTGGAAGGAGAAGTTCGACTACTACGCGCCCTACTGGGGTATTCCCATCCTCGGGCCGGCGGGTTTCATTCTCTGGTGGCGGGATGAATTCAGCCACATCCTTCCCGGCATCGCGATGAACGCCTTTTACATCATGCATACCGACGAGGCGTTGCTGGCGGCGCTGTTCCTGTTTTTCGTCCACTGGTACAACGTGCACTACTCGCCCGAAAAATTTCCCCTGGGGACGGTATTCATCACCGGATATCTCACTGAAGCCGACATGATTCACGAGCATTATGCGGAATATGTGCGGATCATGACCGAACAGGGCCTGCAGGACGAGATCAAACCTCAGCGCCACTAAGGGCCGGAGAAGAATATGTATAGTCGATTGAAGAAACTGATAGGCAAACTTTACGCAATCGTCCTGATTGTCTTCGCGGTCTGGTATGGCAATTTCATTTATCCGGTAATCTTCAGCCATGCCGATCACCACGAAGAGAAGCCCAAGCAGGAGCAGGTTTTCGGCACCACGGTGAAAACGCCCGAAGCCGCATCTTTCGAAGAAGAGGCGCTGCAGAAGGTCATGAAGGAACAGAAAGCGACGGCCACCACCGATCTCGGCTATACCGTCGTGAAGGAACAGTACGTGAAGGGCCATTTCCACCACATCGGCATGATGGTGGAGCCGGATGAAACCAACGTGTGCACGCGCTGCCATGGCGCGGTGCCCCATGACAAGTCAAAACCCATACGTGCCTTCCTGAACATGCACGCATTCTTCATCGCCTGCGAAACCTGCCACATCAAGCAGAAGCCGGACCAGGGGCCGTGGGTCTTCCGCTGGTACGACAAGGCAAGCGGCCAGGTGGTGGCAAACCCGCCGGGGCTGGTCGCAACAGAAAAAGAGAAATACGGCAACTACGGCACCAAGTTCGCTCCGGGGACATTGGCCGCCGGCGGCAGCTTCCGCTTCCTTAACGGTGATCGTGAGCGGGCGTTCGTGACAGATTACCTGAAAAACAAGGACGGCCTAAGCTCCACCGAGCAATCAAAGATGAAGAAGGTGATTCACCGCATGGTGGATGAGAAGCCGCTGTTGTGCGACGGCTGCCATACATCTTCGCAGACGCCTTATATCCCGTTTGCAGAGCTTGGTTACCCGCCACGCCGTATCCAGCAGCTGACCAATACCGAGGTTGTGGGAATGGTGCAGAAATACCGCGAGTTCCATATTCCCAAGTTCCTGCTGCCGGGCACCGGCGCGGCCTGGAGCGAGAAGGACGGGCCGCAGCCGGGGGAGGCGCAAGCCCCGAGGGTGGAAAAGGCCGAGGCGCCGAGGACGGAGGCAGTGAAAGCGAAATAAGCATTGGGGGCTCATAAGGAAGGTCTGATTAAGCGTGCAATGTCATTGCGAGCGTAGCGAAGCAATCTTGTTTTTCAAAGTGTTAAGAGATTGCTTCGTCACTTCGCTCCTCGCAATGACTACTTGTTCAGGGATTCCCAAGGGGTTCAGGCAAATGGGGGCGCATAGTCGCGCCCATTTGCTTTTTGGCCGAAAGGCATCCTGTCAATAGCCGATCGAACAGTGATTTGCAGCATGAAGCCGTTCATATTGAGTATTGACAACGTGTCTTACATAACTAAGATAACCGGCGGTCAATATCCACTTGGGTGGAAGGGTGAATCAGGCCAGCATAACGTGTCTCACACAGGCCTATGTTTGACCTGATGATAGTGAATCTGTCTGGCCGATACGATGTTGAACCAAAGTTGCTGAAATAATAAAGGGAAATGAGGATGGAGATACTGATCAGATGGTGCATGGCAGGCATATTGTCCCTGCTGCTGGGGTATGCCGGCACGGCTTTGGCCTTCGAGGATGACGAAGCCTGCCTGATGTGCCACAAATACCCGAAAATGGGGCGCATTACCGAGGATGGGCAGCAAAAGACCTACTACATCATGCCGGGCGTTTTTTCCAAGACCGTGCACCGCAATGTGCCATGCCGCGACTGCCACAGCTATATCAAGGAACTGCCGCACAAACCGGTTACGGAAGGGGTGACCTGCAACGCCGAATGCCATTCGATCAAGAACCCCGCCACCGGCAAGCCCTTCAGCCACAAGCCCATCTATGAAGCATTCAAGAAGAGTGTCCATGGCCGGGAGAAAATCGCCAAAGGCAATGACGCCGACAAACCCTATTGCATCAACTGCCATACCAACCCGCTCTACAACGCCAAGGAAGATAAGCCGCCCAAGCATATCGTGGACCGCTGCGTGGTCTGTCACGAGGACGCCAAGTTTGCGGAGAAGTGGTACAACCACACCAGCCGCCGCATTCGCGAGGTCAAGCGCTCATCCAAGGAAATCGTCGAGATGTGCTCTTCATGCCATTCCGACCAGCAGATGCTGGATCGTCACCAGCAGGCAGCCAAGGAAGAAGGGCGCGAGTTGGGGCGGAAATTCCCGTTCGCGGCGGAATCCTACAATGAAAGCTTTCACGGCAAGGTGACCAAGTATGGCAACACCCAGGCGGCCAACTGCCTGGATTGTCATGCCAGCGCCGTGAACTACTATCTCAGCGTCCACGAACTGCTGCCTTCGCGTGACCCGCGTTCGCCGGTGAGCGCGGAAAAAAGGGCGATGACCTGCAAGCAGTGCCACACCAGGGCCGACCAGAACTATGCGGCGCTCGACCCCCATCCCACCAGCAAGAAGGAAGACAACCCCTTCAAGCACTATGCCGACATGATCTATACCATCGTGGGTGATAGCGTACTGGTGCTGCTGGTGGGCATGGCCGGATTCGAAACCTGGGGGCGCTGGCGCGATGGCGCAAGCTGGCGCTTCCGTGAAGGGTCATCGTGGTGGCGGCGCACCCGGCGCAAGAGCAACCGTATTTCCTGATGTTATTCAGAATCTTCGTGGCGGCGCAGATCGCCACGATTCTGAAAATTTTTAAGAGTTGATGGACTTAAGGACACGCAAGACATGAAACTATCACAAGAAGCACGCGAGGTGCTGGACACCGCAAAGCGCCACAACAGGGTGAGTGCGGAGGAGGAGCGCGACATCGAGGAGGTGGTTGCCCTGCTGCCGGACGACCGTTCGATGCTGTACAAAAACGTGGATTCGAACCCGATTGGCGATTTCTACCGTTACAACGTCCATATCCGCATCCAGCATCTGCTGATTTTCAGTACCTTCCTGCTGCTGGCCTTTACCGGCCTGCCGATCCACTACAACACCGCCTTCTGGGCGCAGCCCTTCAACTCCGTGCTGGGCGGGCTGGAGGTGACGCGGGTGATTCACCGCACGCTGGCGGCGGCCATGATTTTCGCCATGGTTTATCACTTCATTACCATCGGCCTCGGCTCGCTGCTCAAGCTGCGTGCCCGTACATTTGAATTGGGACGCACCATCCTGCCGGTATGGAAGGATATTCGCGATTTCAGGGAAGACATGCAGTTTTTCGCTGGCAAGCGCGCAGAACGTCCGGAAATGGACAAATTCATGTACAAGCAGAAGATTCACTATTTTGCAGCCGGATTCGGCAACACGGTGATGGTGGTTTCCGGCTCGACCTTCCTGTTTCCAGATGTCTGGGCCAGCATGCTTCCCATCAGCATGGCCTCCCACTTCCAGGAAATGATGCGCCTGTCCCATCCCCACGAAGCCCTGCTGGCCCTGCTGGTGATCGCCTTCTGGCACTGGTACAACGTCCATCTGGCGCCCGGCCGTTTCCCCATGCAGTGGACCTTCCTTACCGGCAAGATCACGCGCGAACACCAGATCGAGGAGCATTTCCTGGAATACCTGCGCTGCCTCGTGACCATGCCGGAGGAGCGCGGCTATCTCAGAAAAATGATCGAGAGCAAGAAATTGTGGGGAACGCAGCCTCATGACTGAGACGGCACATGAAGATGAAACCGGACATCGCAACAGATGAGAACCGGACTTAAACCCTGGCAGAAAGCACTGGCCTATGGCTCGCTGGTATTCGTGCTGGCGTGGACCGCTTTCGGTCTGTATGCGATCTGGCTGATGTTGACCCAGGGCTGACGAATAATTTTAAGGACTGACCATGCATCATACCGTTGAACTCGATAGCACTTTTATTGCGCTGGCCGTGGTGATGTTGCTCCTCTTTGCCATTGCGGTGCTGATCATCATTGACCATAAGGCGCGCATCCCGGGCGAGATCAGGCGCGACCTGTTCAGCATTTCCGGCCTGCGCCGCAACCATCCCGTCTGGGCGTGGATGGTGTCCTTTCTGCTGTGGACCATCATTGCAGTATTGCTGGTGTCTTCCGTCTATTCCATGATCGGCGGTCACGAGGAAAAACCCGAGGCGCCAAAGCTTCTGGCCAAGCTGGATATCGAACGGCAGAAGGAACGGATCAAGCACTTCCACAATCTGCCCAAGGTGGACCCGCTGACGCTGGGAAAACGGCCGATCTGCTATACCTGCCACAGCGAATATCCGCACGCGAAAAAGCCGATGATACGCACCCTGCTCAACATGCACACCCAGTTCGTAGGCTGCATGACCTGCCACACCGACGACCGCAAGGTGCCGGAAAGCACCATGACCCTGCGCTGGCTCAACTATTCGGGGATCGACGTCAAGGGCAAGCCATACGGGCTGGATGTTGACCCGGCGACAGGCTTCCTGCAGGAAACGGACGATTATTATTCCAAGATCGTGGCTTACACCAACCTCAACGGGCGGGAAGCCTTGCTGGAAATCACCGAGGATGCGCCGGAAGCGCAGGAATTCATCAAGCTGCGCAGCCAGCTTTCCGATCAGGACATGGGCTCGATCAAGAAAGCCTTCCACAGCCAGGTGAACCCGGTCGGGCGCTTTTGCACCCGCTGCCACGCTGTCGAGAAGGATAGTTACATACCGTTCCGCGCACTGGGTTTTTCCGACAAGCGCATCGCTGCCCTGACCAATGTGAACATCGTCGGCATCACGCAGAAATACAAGGAATTCTATATCCCCACCATTTTCCTCGACGATGCCAGCAAGTCGCGTCAGGGCGTGCTCTTCGGCACGTCCGAGAAAGCGCCTGAGCCGTCTGCCGAGGAAATGAAGCGTGATCCGCGCAGCTGGTGGCGCAATTCCTTCGATACGCCGTCCAAGCCTGCCGCAACGCCATAACATGGGCAGCATCTGCTTGGTCTTGTCAGCTGCGGCGGAAGTGCTGGAATATGGGGTTTCCATGTCCAGCTTGTGGAGCGAAGAGTGTCCGGCCTCCGCCTGACAGGGTGCAGCGGCGGCCGGCTGCCAATGCAGCTGGCGCTGATGCTCATGCTCCTGTTCGCCCTGGCGCGCGGCGCGGAGGCAGCACGGGATATTTCGCCGCAGCGTGAATGCGCCAACTGCCACATCGCGTGGCTGGTCGACTTCAACCGCAAGGACGTAACGCCGCTGATCGCTTATAACCCCAGACCGGTGGAGGCGACCGGCAAGCAGGATGTGGTGAGCACCGACCGCATGTGTTTTTCCTGTCATGATGGTTTCGTGCTGGATTCCCGCTTTGCGTGGAAAAATCGCCAGAATTTTCACCCCATCGGCGTCAAGCCGACGGACAAGGTGAAGATTCCCACGGTCGAGGGAAAGATGGTGTTTCCCCTCAACGAAGATGGCAAGGTGTATTGCGGCACCTGCCACAGCGCGCACGGCGTGGCGTGGGGGGATAAGCAATCCCCGGTGTTCCTGCGCATGAAAAACATCGATTCCGGCATGTGCATGGCCTGCCATCTGGAGCGCGGCACCGGCCCGGACGAGGGCAACCACCCGGTACAAGAAAAATTGAAGGAAATCCCACATGCGCTGACCGAGGCCGGCTCCAAATTCGGAACCGGCAGTAGCGTGATCTGCCAATCCTGCCATCGCGTCCACGGCGCACCCGAGAAAAGACTGCTGGCGGTGAAAAATTCCAATTCAGAGCTGTGCGGGACCTGCCATGCCGACCGCTATGCCCATAGTCCCGCCGAAGCCGGGCGCATGGGTACACACCCCGTCAACATCCGGCCCGACAAGGTGAAGATTCCGCAAGCCATGTTCGACAAGGGCGCCAAGCTGGGCGAGGGCGGCACTGTGATTTGCCAGACCTGCCACGAGCCGCATTTCGCCGGGGCGGGCCCCAAGCTTCTGGTCGCGCCCAACCCGCAGTCGCAGTTGTGCCAGGGCTGCCATATCGAACAACGCCGGGTGGCGAATACCAAGCACAACATGGCGCTGGTCAACGAGTCGGACAAAAATATTCGTGGCCAGGAAGTGGGCCAGGCCGGGGTGTGCAGCGCCTGCCATCAGCCGCATGGCGGGCAGGGGCCGAAAATGTGGGCGCGTCCGGTGAAGCATGGTGACGACCCGGTGGCCGGCCTGTGCCTGAGCTGCCACAGCGAGGGCGGGCTGGCCAAGGACAAGCAGGTGGGCCAGCATACCCACCCGGTGGGGCGCGACATGTCCCGCCTGGGCGGGACGGTGGAGCTTCCGGGCTACACCAGGGAAGGCATCAAGTCGGTGGGTGACGGCAAGGGCCGGGTCAGTTGCCCGAGTTGCCATGACCCGCACCAATGGGACCCGCTCGACCCGGAGAAAACCTCGAAACCGGGCGATGAAGGCAGCGGCAGCAACAAGTTTCTGCGCAAGCCCAACGGCCCGGAAGCCGGCCTGTGCCTGACCTGCCACAAGAACAAGCTCGGCGTCGTCAACACCAAGCACGATCTGGCCGTCATGGCCCCAGCCGAGCGCAATATCAAGGGGCAGACGCCTGCCGAGACAGGCGTCTGCGCCAGCTGCCACCTGCCCCACAACGGCAAGGGGGCGCGCATGTGGGCGCGGGAGCCGCAGGCCGGCGTGGACCCGGTTTCCTCCACCTGTCTGAGCTGCCACAATCCCAAGGGGCTGGCGAAGGATAAAGCCATTGGCGCCAACAGCCATCCGCTGGATGTGCCCATCGCCAATATCGGCATCACGGCGAAGGATGGGCAATGGTCGGCGCCGCCGCAAAGCATCGCCCAGCCGGGCAAGGTGCTGCCGCTCTACGATCAGCGCGGCGTGCCTGTGACGGAAGGCGGCAACGTGGTGTGCGGCACCTGCCACGATCCCCACAACTGGTCGCCGCTGGCCAAGGGCAGCCCATCCGGCGATCCGCGCCAGACCAAGGGCACGGGGGATACCAGCTTCCTGCGCCTGCCGAACGACAACAAGGGCACCCTGTGCGCCAACTGCCATGTGGACAAGGGGCCGATTGCCCTGTCCAAACACAATCTCGCCATTTCCGCACCCGAGGCGAAAAACACCAAGGGGCGGACCACGGCGGAAACCGGCGTGTGCGGCTCCTGCCACCTGCCGCACAACGGCAACGGCGCGAAGATGTGGGCGCGCGCCACCGGGCCGGGACAGGACGGCGTAGAGGTGCTGTGCAACGAATGCCACCGCGATGGCGGCATCGCGGCGAAAAAACAGACCGGCGCCAACAGCCACCCGCTGCGCGTGGACCTGAAGAATACCGGCGGCAAGACCACCCTGCCGCTTTACACCTCCGAAGGTAAAAAGGATCACCTCAACGGCAAGGTCGCCTGTGCCACCTGCCATAACCTGCACCAGTGGGATGCGGCGAACCCCGCCAGCAAGGCCGGGGCGAAGGCGGACGTGGAGGGCGGCGCAGCCGACAGC
Organism: Nitrosomonadales bacterium; assembly: GCA_003104895.1. Lineage (GTDB taxonomy): Bacteria > Pseudomonadota > Gammaproteobacteria > Burkholderiales > Sulfuricellaceae > Sulfurimicrobium. The sequence continues at coordinate 12,693 of PQAG01000139.1, read as the reverse complement.
TTCCTGCGCCAGCCCGCCTGGCCTGCACCGACGCTCTGCGCCAATTGCCACCAGAACAAGCAGCAGGTGAAGAATACCGATCACGACCTGGCCGTCACCGCGCCGGAGGCGGCCAATATCCGCGGTCAGAACGCGCAACAGTCCGGCGTGTGCGGACAGTGCCACATGGTGCATAACGCGGCGGCCAAGGAACGCCTGTGGGCGCGGCCGCTGGGCGAGGGCAATGACGCCATGGAGCGCCTGTGCCGTTCCTGCCATGCCGCCGGCAAGGCCGCCGCCGCCAAGCTTCCGCTCAAGGGCAGCCACCCCGCCAAGGTAAACGTGATTTCCAACCCCGGCAGCCAGCGCGAAAGCGGTGGGTATTTCCCGGTATTCACCCCCGAGGGCGTGCGCAGCGGCTCCGGCATCATCACCTGCCCGACCTGCCATAACGCTCATCAGTGGAACCCGCTCAAAGCCGAGGAAGGCGAGGGCCGGAATGTGGAGGGCGATGCGCGCAACAGCTTCCTTAGGAATACCAGCGATTTCGCGCTGTGCGCCGATTGTCATGGTCTGGACGCGCTGTTCCGCTATAAATATTATCATGGTGAAACTTCGCGCAAGAAGCATATGCTTTACCGGTAAAATGTCGGGCTGAAGCCCGACAAAACCCGCCGGGATATTGGGAGAACAATGTTGCAACCAGCCGTAAAAATCATTCTGGCAATGGGCGCCGCCCTGCTGCTGGCTGCTGCTCCCATCCGGGCGGATGAGACGCCGACAGAGCCTGCGCCGCAAGCCAGGGAGCAGAGCGCCGCAGCCACCGATCTGGTATGGCCCTCGCCGCCGCTGCAGCCCCGCATCCGTTATCTCGGTTCGGTTGCCAGCCCGGAGGACATCGGGCGCAAGAAAGGTTTCTGGCGCAAGGTGTGGGAATTCATCCGCGGCGAGGAAGAAGACGAGCAGGTGGCGCGCCCCATGGCCGTGGCGCTGGACGGCCGGGACCGGCTGCTGGTGGCGGATACCAGAAGGGGGCGGGTGCACATATTCGACCGCCGCTCGGGCGAATATTCCCACCTGCGCGGCAGCGGCATGCAATCCATGCGCCTGCCCATTGGCCTGGCGGTGGATGGCGGAGATAATGTCTATGTCGCGGACGGCGAACTGAACCAGATTTTCGTGTTCAGGCCGGATGGCGAATTCGACCGGCTGCTCGATACCGCCGCCTGGCTCAAGCGGCCGACCGCGCTCGCGATCGACCGCGCACGGCAGCGGCTGTATGTGGTGGATACACCGGCCCACGACGTCAAGGTGGTCGACCTGGCGACGGGCAAGGTGCAGAGCGTGATCGGCCAGCGTGGCGAGGAGCGGGGGGAATTCAATTTCCCCACCTATGTCGCGCTGGATCGCCAGGGGCGCCTGGCGGTCACGGACAGCATGAACATGCGTATCCAGATTTTCGATACCGAGGGAAAGCTGGTTTCTGCCTTTGGCAAGCATGGTGACGGTTCCGGCGATTTTTCCGCGCCCAAGGGCGTGGCGCTGGACAGCGAGGGGCATGTGTACGTAGCCGATGCGGGCTTCGACAATGTTCAGGTGTTTGACGAAAGAGGGAAGCTGCTGCTGTTCTGGGGAACCTCTGGCCAGGAAGCCGGAAAGTTCTGGCTGCCGGCTGGTCTGCTGATCGATGCCCAGGACCGGATTTACGTCGCGGACTCGTACAACAAGCGGGTGCAGATATTCCAGTACCTCGGGGACGGCGATGCAAAGTAGCCCGGGTTTCGTTGCTCAGGCGAACAAGCCCGACCTGCAACGTAGCCGCTTTCCCCGACCCGTAGGCCGGGTTTTAACCCCACAAACAACAAATACGTCACGTTATTTGACCGGAGTCTTTCCGTTATGAATACGCGCAACTATGCATGGTTAACTGCCATCCTGCTAATCGCGGGACTGCTTGGCTGGGCCGCATCCGGCATGGCGGGCATCGCCAACACCAAGCACAACCTTTCCGCCACCGGAACAGGCACCTACAAGGCGGCCAGCGAAACCCAGGTGTGCGTATACTGCCACACCCCGCATAACACCAACCCCGCCGCGCCGCTGTGGAACCATCAGCTGTCGGCGGCGAATTACACCCCCTATGGCAGCAACACGCTGGCAGCGGCTGCGCCGGGGCAGCCGAGCGGCACGTCGAAATTATGCCTGTCCTGCCATGACGGCACGGTGGCTCTGGGCGGGGTGCAGAACCTGCCCTTCGGCCACCAGACGCCGGGCACGATTACCGGGCTGGAAGCGTTTCTGACCGGGACGGCCAATCTGGGCACCGACTTGCGCAATGACCACCCGGTTTCCTTTACCTACGATGCCGCGCTGGCGGCCAGCAATTTGGAACTGGTGTCGCCCGCCGCGCTCTCCGGCAAGATCAAGCCTGACAGCAACGGCCAGATGCAGTGCAGCAGCTGCCACGACCCGCACAGCGATGCCAATCCAAAATTCATGCATGTGGGCTATACCGACGGCGGGGGCTATGGCTCGCCGCTGTGCCGCACCTGCCACAACAAGATGTACTGGGGTACGGTGCCCAACATGGCGCACCGCGAGCAGACCAAGCCATGGAACGGCCTCGGGGTCAACCCCTGGCATGTGCCGGGGCACAACCTCGCCAACGATTCAGTCAATTCCACCAACAAGGCCAACGGCTGCGAGAGCTGCCACCAGCCGCACAACGCCGCCACCAGCGGCAGCCGCATCCTGAAGCAGGACGGCGAGACCGGGGTGTGCCTGGTATGCCACAACGGCAACGTTGCCTACTGGAACGTCGATGCCGCGATGAATAAGATGTATGCCCATCCCAGCAAGAATCCGGCCTATGATGGGCGCCATAACCCCAAGCGCCAGGCCGACGGCAAGGTGCGCGATGATGCGGCGGACCTCGGCACCAACCGCCACGCCGAGTGCGAGGATTGCCACAATCCCCACGCGGTGTCAGCCGGCGTGTCGCCCAGCATGCCCAATCCCACCAACAACCTGGCGGCACCCGTGAACAAGGGGGTGTGGGGCGTCCAGCCAACCTGGCCGGCAGTGTGGGGGCTGGTGACCACCTATACTGTGGTGCCGGACGTACAATATCAGTACCAGTTGTGCCTTAAATGCCATTCCTATTATGCTTTCGGGGCAACCCCGCCGCTTGATCCATATGGCTTTGTTGTTGGCGGGGTCAATACCGACCAGGCGCTGGAATTCAACCCCAACAACAAATCATTCCACCCCGTGGTGCAGCAGGGAAAAAATCCATTCACCTCTTACAGGGGGAGCTACGCCGCTTCGCTGATCGGCGGCATGACGCCGACTTCCACCATGACCTGTTCGGAGTGCCATTCCGACAGCAACCCGGTGTTGCCTGGCCTGAAGGGGCCGCATGGCGCGGATGTCTGGCCGATCCTGTGGGGGCCTTACGACGGTGCAACAGGCCAGGATGGAACCGAGGGGGATTTGTGCTTCAAGTGCCATGACGTGAACGTCTACATGAAGAGCACGTATACGTGGAACCCAGAGAAAACCGGCTTCAGCGGATCCTCGGGTCCCGCGGCAAAGAATCTCCATGCCCGTCACGTCGAAAGGCGCAATATGCCCTGCATGTCGTGCCACTCTGCGGTTCCACACGGGTGGAAACGCAAGGCTCTGCTGGTATACGGGCGTACCCTGGCCTCCGACCCCGGCGCGGACGTGGCGCCATACAATGCGCACTCCCGCTTCCTGATCAACGGCAGCACAGACTATGGCATTCCATCCTCCGCCAATGTGGATTCGGTGACAAGCGGCCAGTGGACGAAAAACACCTGCCATGGGGGAATAGGTGTCGGCCAGTGCTCCGGGGCGACCAGGGGGTCGCCATAAGGCTGTGAGTGGAGCGCTTGGGGCCGGGGTGTCAGTCGCGCGCCTGATTTGGCGGGCTATTTCCTCGCCGAGCCTGGCCCTGACATTGCTCGGTCTGCTTGTTGTAGCGGCTATCGCGGGCGGCACCTTGCCGCAGAGCGCGCGCCTGTCGCCCCAGGAGCTGAATGCCTGGCATCATGCCTGGCCCATGCTCTCCCTGTGGCTGGAGCGTTTCGGCCTGGCGGACGTGTACGCCTCGCCGGGGTTTTCCGCCCTCTGTGCGGCCCTGATCGTGAATCTGACGGCGGGCACGGCGGCTCATGCGGCCTACCTGCTGGCATGGTTCAGGGGGAAGACTCCACCCGCCCGCTCCCTGCTCCTTTCCATGCTTCCCCCCGCCTTGATATCCCTGCCGGAGGCCGGGCCGGATGGGCGCCATAGTGGAAGCTGGGGGCTGCTCGGGCTGCCGCTGCTCCATGCCGGGGTCGTGGTTATCGCCGTCGCGGCCTCTGTCCATGCTTCCCAGCGCCTGGGCGCTCATTTCGAGCTGGCCGAGGGGGAAGTGCTCAGCGAGGCGAAGGGCAAGCTGCTGGCGGAGGGCGGTTCTCGCCTGCCGGGCGAGGAACTGGGCTTTCGTCTGCGCCTCGATGCGTTGCGGGTGGAAATTGACGGCGGTCACCTGAAGGAGTTGCAGGCGCGCCTGTCGCTGCAGGAGGCAGGCGGCCCGCTGCGCCAGGAAATCCTGGCGGTGAATCACCCGCTCAGGGTGGGGCCCTATCAACTTTACCTGGACAAAACCGTGGGGCAGGCGGCGTTGTTCGAGCGCACCCTGCCGGATGGCAAGCGCCGTCGCCTGCTGGTTAATTTTACCGTGCCCAGCGATGAGTGGGGGCAGAGCAAGCCTTTGTTGCGCGATGAAGTGATGATGTTCGAGGAACGCCCGGTCAATTTCCGCATGGCGTTGACGCCGGGCGATGCGCCGCGCTTCCGTCTCGTCGCTGAGCGCCGCGGCAAGCCGGTATTCGATGGCGTACTGGCACCGGGCGAGGTGGCGGACCTGGGCGTGTACCGATTGAAATTCATCGGCACGGCGCCTTGGGCGGGTCTGTATCTCACTTCTGATCAGGCATTGAAATGGGTTTTTGCCGGTTTTGTCCTGGCCTTGTCAGGATTTTTGCTGCATCTGCTATTTCACCCGCGCCGCCTGCGTGTGCGCCGTAACGGGGATAAGTGGCTGCTTGAAGCCTGGATTATGCGCGACGACTGGCGCTTTGACCGGCAGTGGCGCGAGTGGGAGAGCGGGCGATGACGGCGGTTGCGCTTTTTCAGGGCGGGATCGCCGCCCTCTATCTGGCAGCGGTTGCCCTGCTCTGGCCCGGGAAAGTCCGCCTGGAACGTCCGGCAATCGTGCTGGCGGCGCTGGGTTTTGCCCTGCACTTCGGCCTGCTGGTCTGGCGCTGGCACGACATCGGGCAGATTCCCATCGTCACCCGTTACGAGGATCTGACGGTGGATTCCCTGATGATTGCCGGGCTCTATCTTGCCGTGCAGTGGCGCCTGCCCGAGCTGCGACCGGCGGGCGCGCTGGCTTTGAGCGTGGCGGGGCTGGGCGTGGCATGGGCGCTGTTGCACAGCCGCGGCGCCTTCCCCATGGACCCGTCGCTGCGCACCAGCTGGCTGATTATCCACGCCCAGCTCAATTCCTTCGCCATCGGCGCGGGCACCCTGGCGGCGGGCGTGCATCTGGCCTGGCTCGCGGGGCGCATCAATGGCCCCGATGCACCCGCGCTGGCGGGCAGGCTGGCGGACTGGGCTTTCTTCCTGTGGATGGCGATGGTGATGGCCGGCTCGTACTGGGCCAGCCTGGCCTGGGGACGCTACTGGGGCTGGGACCCGATCGAGAGCTGGTCGTTCGCCACGCTCATGGCCTACGCCTTCGTGCTGCACCTGCGCCATAAAGCGGCGTGGCGCGGCAAGCACTGGGCCGCGCTGGCGCTGCTGCCCTATGCCATGATGCTGTTTACCACCTACGGGCTGCTGCTGGTCCGGCGCAGCATCCACGGGCAGTATCTGTTTCAGTAGGGGGAAGCCAAGCCGCACCCGAAAATGCCTTGCATTGACGGCCCGTTAGTGCTACAAAGTGAGACATTTAAAGGAGGTGCCATGATTAGCGTCAATGTTCGAAAACAAGGCGGTGCCGCTGTGGTGACTGTTCCGGCAGAAGTGCTCAGGCAGCTTCATATCGGAGTGGGCAGCCAGCTTGATCTGGAGGTTGTTGGCGGCGTGCTCACTGCGCGCCCCGCCACAAAAAAGCGCCGTTATTCCCTGGCTGAATTATTGCAAGGCGTTACCCAGGATAATATGGATCAGCTTAATGCTGAAACCGCCTGGGCGCGCGAAGGCGCGCCTGAAGGCCGGGAAATCGCATGATCCGGCGTCGCATCCCTCAGCAGGGCGATGTTTACTGGATTAACCCGAATCCAGCCGCCGGACGGGAAATGAAAGACCGTCACCGTTTCGTTGTCATTACGCCAGAAGAAATTAACGCGCTCGGTGTCGCCATGCTGGCGCCAATTGCCAGCGGCGGTGCGGCAATGCGTGAGATGGGTTTGGCTGTTGTGGTTAGCGGACATGACACAAATGGTGTGGCAGTCTGTAATCAGGTACGCACGTTTGATCTCGATGCCAGAACGCGCTCTGGCTCGGCAGAGTATGTTGAGACGCTGGATGAGGCGACCACAGGTGAAATCGTCGCACGTGTGGTTAGCGTGATTGATCCGCTAAGGGATTAGCTGAACCAGATTCGGCGAGAAAGCCCGATGGGGTGTCGGGCTGTACCCGTGAAGGGCATTCCTGCCGGGATGGGTGCTGCGCACCTCGTTCCGGTAAGAAAGCCCGGCCTGCGAAATTCCGGCGAGTCCGTGAATTACTTCAAACTCTTGGCCGTTCTGTCCCAGCGGATGCCGCCTTCGTCGAAGTTCCACGACCAGAAGACCTTGGTGACCGTGCCTCCGATCTGGTCCTCGCGGATATAGCCGAGAATGCGGCTGTCGATGCTTTCGTTGCGGTTGTCGCCCATGACAAAGTAGGAGCCGGGTGGAATCAGTTTGGGGCCGAAATTGGATCTTTGCGCGCTGTTGAAGCGGAGCGTGCCCTTGAAGTGCGCATAGGGTTCGCCGATTTTCTGGCCGTTGACCAGCACCACATCGTCACGGATTTCCAGCGTGTCGCCGGGGATGGCGATAATGCGCTTGATGAGCTGGTCGTCGATGAGCTGGGTCAGCTTGGCGCTGGGCTTGCTTTTCCCGAGTTTGATCAGGGCGATTTCACCCCGCTTGGGGAAGGCCAGCTTGTTGACCAGCACGATATCCCGGTCAAGGATGGCAGGCGTCATGCTGATGGAATTCATGAAAAAGGCCCTCACTACATGCTGGCCCACCAGGAAATCCATCAGGGGATTGACCGTGAACAGCAGGGTGAGGAACACAGCTGCATAAATCCAGGGTTTGTTGAACCATTGCAGGCGGTAGTCGCGTGGCTGGCGCAGGGCGCAGGCGTATGCGTCGAGCGCGATCAGCCCTGCGCCGGCGAAGGGAACGCAGAGGAAGATGATGCTGAGCTTGCTCTGGATCGACATGAAGGCGATTGCCGCCAGCCAGGAGGCGATGATCAGGGTGATGTAGAGCAGGATTCCGCGTTTCATGTGGCCCGCGTAGTGTTGTCCCAGGCCGGGGCAGACGGACAGCAGCAGCGCGGCAAGTGGCTTGCGCGGGCGGGTTCCGTACATGCCGCCGCCGGAGTTGATGTTTGTGTCGCTGGACATTTTGTGGCCTTTCATGAGGATAAGAAAACCGTCAGATGCTCTCGCTGCGGATGGAGCGGACGAAGGCGAGGAAGGCTTCTTTCTGGGCGTTTACGCTCGCCGCCTTGCCGTGAAGCTGGATGATGAGATTGCCCTCGGGCGTTTCCACCACGGCGGCAAGCAGGGTCTGGCCGGGCTTGGGCACGCCCACCGGGCCGACGCCGATGCCGCGCGCGTAGGCGCCATGCAGCTCGGCGGTGGTGACGGTCATGCCGTTCGACTGGAAGCGGTTGACGGCAGGGGTGACGGGGCGATTCTCCGCGCCGATGAACTGTCCCTGCCAGCGCTCGATATTGGCCTCCGCCGTTCCGCCCTCGCCCTTGCCGAAGTAGTAAACGATGACTTCAGCCGTCATGCCTTCGCCGGGTGCCGTGATCTTGAATTGCGCCAGCCGTTTGTCGGTTGCCGGCGGCACCATGGTCCAGGCCGCAGGGGCATGCGCCTCGAGGCCGATGAAGGCGAGTTTTACCGTGGCCTGGACGGATGGCGCCGGTTCCTCGGCCAGGGCTGGCTCGGCCGGAGAGATTGCCAGGATGAGGATGGGCAGAGCGATATGGGCTGGGATGCGTGGCATGGCGGTTCCGTGGAGTGTCAGGTTTAGCGTTTGAAGTCGAGCTGGGGCGTGCCAAAGGCGTTGCGCAGGTAGGCCAGTACGTCGTTCATGTCGCGGTCGTTCAGCATCTGGGGCGGGCACTGGCCGGCCGTATAGACCTTGCCCGGCGTGCGCAGGCCGCCCGAGCGGATGTTGTGGCTCAGTTCCTGGTCGGATTTGGTGAGGCGGTGCCATTCCCCCACCAGGTCAGCGGCCATGCCGTTGCTTCCGCGTCCATCCTCGCCATGGCACATGACGCAGCGCTGGGTAAAAATCATTTTTCCCCGGTCCGGATTGCCCATGCCGCTGAAGGCGTGTGCGGCAGGGGCGCTGCACAGAAGCAGGAGGGAAAGAATCAGGGTCGATTTCATGGCGTGCTCCTAGGGTGTGGCGGTAGCTGGTGGCGGGGTGGTGGCTGGTGGCGGGTCGAACGGAGTTTTGACACTGGTCTGGATGATGATGACCGGCGCCGCGCCGAAGCGCCCTCCGCCGAAGCGGCAGCCCGGCACGCCGTCGCCGTCCTGGTCGCTCAGGGATTTGACGGCGGCGGCGATTTTTTCCGGCCGCTCTTCCCTTTTCAGGGCGGCGATAGCGCTGACCAGTTGCGGCAGCTCGTCCCGGATGAAGTCTTCCGGTTGCCTGGGTTCGCCCGTGTCCGGGCCTTCAGCCTGCAGCAGGCCGGCCTGTTTGAGGACCGCCTCGATCAGGTGTTCGCCATGCTGTCTGGCCTCGCCAGGCGGCAGTAATTTTTCCAGCCGCCGCCAGGTGGCCAGCGCCAGGCCGAACAGGCGTCCGTCGTAGGCGGTGACGGTCTGGCCTGCGGCTGAGCGGAAGATGCCTGCCGGAGCGGACCAGAGCGCCGGGTGCACGGCATTGAAAAGAGCCAGCGCGGTTTTGCCGTAATGTTCCTTGCCGCTGGCCTGTTCCGCGGCCAGCAGGCCATTTACGATGGCCAGTTGATCTTCGAGCCGCAACAGCATGCCGGCGAAAGTCTGGTTGTTTTTTACCAGGAAGGTCTTGGGTGCCGCTGTTTTCCCTTCCAGGCGTGCCATCACATAGTCGGCCTGCGCGCTCAGGCGCCTGAGCACGTCGGCGCGCAGGGGGTCGTCCTTTTGCAGGGCGGCGGCAAGTTCCGCCAGCACCTCCAGCGCATAGCCCGCGTCTTCTGCGCCGAGCCGCTCCGAAGCGCCCTTGAGCTGCTCGTGGCTGCTTACCAGGCTGCCGGCCCTGGTGTCAAGATGGAGCTTGATGGTGGAGTTGTAAACCTTTTCCAGCATGCGGCGGACTTCCTTGCGCCACTCGGTAGCGCGTCTGCCGCCGATGGTTTCATTTTCCAGCAAGGAAAGCGAGAGCACGGCATGCAGGCGGGCGAGCCCCTGGATCAGGGACAACTGGCCGTATAATTGGCTGGAGGTGTTGGCCACCGACCATTTGCCATTTTCCAGCTTGAGCAGGGCAGGCATGTAGCTGGCGCCCTTGTCTCCGCCCAGTTCCAGCAGCGGAAGGAGGGTCTGGAATTCTTGCAGGGCCGATGCCAGCAACAACTCCCTGAGCTTTTTTCCGTCGTCCGAGGTGTCCGCCTGTACAAAGAGTGACTTGGCCGCCAGAGACTGGCCGATGGATTGCGGTGTGGTCTGCCGCTCGAAACTGGCAGGATTCCATTTGAGCGTTGCGGGCTTGGCAAAATCCGGCTGTGCGGCGTAGCGCGGCAGGCCCCGGCTGAAAAGCAGTCCGGCAGCCTGTTCTTCCCCCTTCCCCCCGCCAAGCGGCAGGCCCATCCCGGAATCGCGCACCACGGCTTCCAGTCCGGCGCGCGTCATGGCCATGAGTTCACTGCGCTGTTGCTGGGGCGCCGACTGCGCCCAGAGCATCAGCTCGCGGTAGGCATACATTCCATAAAATGTGGAAAATTCGAAGTCGATCAGATACTTGTCAATCTGATTGACGTTCAGGGTCAGAATCTGGCGCTGGATAGCCTGGCTCAGTTCCAGCTGTTTTTGCGCGGTGTCGTCGGCTGCCTGTGCCTCGACCATGGCTCCATTACAGATTAGCAGTGTGCCAAGCAAAGGGAGGATGCGGGTTTTGATCATGAAGCGCGCCTTTATGGGGTCAGTCACTTTGACATGGCGATAAATGCAGGCTGGACTTCAGTCCGGCATGCCGGGTTGTGCCCGCCAGGAGCGGATGCTTCGCATCTCGCCCTGGCGAGAAAGCCCTTCTTACTGAGAGGGTCATTTTTTCTGGACACGTTCGGCGGAAATCAGCCTCACCTTGACCTGTTCGCTAGTGAAGGAATTGAATTCAGGAAGATTCTGGAAAATCCAGCCTTCGGCAACCACCTGCCCGTTCGAGATGGCCTGGACCTGAACGGCGGGGTTCATCTGCTCGTTGGACGAGCTGGTCACGCTCTGAAAGTCGCTGGTGTACGCGGGCAGGTAATGAACCAGGTGCAGCTGCAGGTTTTTCCCCAGGGAAACCGTGTCGCCAATGGCCAGCTTGAGCTCCTTTTCGGCGCCCCCGGCGGTGACGGCAAGGGTTGCTGAGGACCACTTGCCTTTTACGCTGTCAGGTACCACCACGGCGAGTTTTTTCTTTCCGGCCGGCTTGGGGTGCTGGGAGGCAAGCTGCTGGTTGAGATCGGGGGGGGTGGCGGCAGCACCGGTCGGGTGGGGCGGAGTGGCGGATGGCAGCGGCGGGTGGCTGGGCGGGAGCGCCTCATCGCCCTTGACCGGTATGTTGGAGATCATGTTGCCGGCCGGAGCGGGCGCGGGTGCCGTGCTGGTCTGGGCTGCGGCAGGGGGTGTTTTTTCAGCCGCAGGGGGCGGGGTCTGGTTGCAGCCGTTGATGGCCACGATGCAGGCCAGAAACAGGCCGGTTGAAGCGTAGCGGATGGGGGATGGAGTAAAGTGCATGCGGTTTTCTCTCTGGTTCTGAATGTTTGTGATCGTTGGAATGTTATTTATGTCAGTATAAGTAAAAATTGTGAGCAATTCTATCAGAATTCTGGTGATAATTGCGACTAGGTTGTCCATTTAGCGGGGGTGTAGCATGATTTTCTGTTGCGGCACGAAATGAATAATACGACTTCCAGCCCGCTTAAAAAAGGAAATCCTTACCGCGTGGTGTGGGGCGCGCAGCGTTTCCGTCTGTCGATCGGCTGGAAAACGCTGATCGCCTTCTTTATTGTCGCCTTTATCCCGCTGATTGGCGTCACCATGCTGGTGGAGAACATTCTGGTCGGCGTGGCGCGCCAGCATATCTCCAATGCACTGACCACCAGCCTGCGTGGCGCCCAGGCGGCGCATGCCGGCCGGCTGGGTACGGTCAACGTGATTCTGAGCCACTCCGCCTCCTCCCCCTTGGTCAAGGAGGCGCTGGCGGAGAAGAAGAAAGCGCCCCTGGTGGACCTGCTGCAGGATTATGCTTTTAACCTGCCGTTCGTGGATTCGTGGCTGGCGATGGATACCAAGGGCAATGTGATTGCCCGGCGCAACGGCAGTGCCGGCGACCAGGTGGCGCTGAATACCATCCTGCCGCAGGTGGTGAGCAACGGCTATGCGGCCGTGTCGACCGAGGCCCTGTCGCGCGATATTTTCCTGCGCGAGAATCCGGAGCGCTATCTGCGCCTGGAACGGGTGGTGATGGCCAGTGTGGTGGCCGTCCCGGTGATGAAGGACGGCAGCGTGATCGGCGTCCTGATCGGCATGGTGCTGCTCGATGGCTATGATTGGCTGCCCAACCTGATCCACGACGGAGCGGGGGATGGTACCCGCCTGTTCGGGGCGCTGGTGCAGGAATCCAGGGTGGTGGCGGCATCGCGGCGTCCCGGAAATTTCTGGTCCGAGGGCCAGATGCTGCCGGCGGAAGTGAGCGATGTGGTGCTCAAGGGCAAACCCTTCAACGGCCCGGCGACGATCAACAACGAGCCATGCTTCATCAGTGCAGAGCCGATCCTCAACGTGCAGAAGCGCGTCATCGGCTCGCTGGTGGTGGGCAGCAAGGCCGGCGCAATCGATGCTTTCATCCGCGGCAACATGCTGACGGTTTATGGCTTCATGGTTCTGGGCGGGTTCCTTTCGCTGGTGATCGCTTTCCTGGCCTACCGCGATACCATCCGTCCGATCCGGGCCTTGGTCGGCGCGATGGACGATTTCGCGGCGGGCAAGGTGGAAGTGCGTACCGAGATCGCGACCAAGGATGAATTCGATGATCTCGGCAAGGGCTTCAATCGCATGGCCGATGCCGTTTGCGTGCAGCAGACGCGGGTCGAGAAATACAATTCCCTGGCCAAGCTGCTGATCACCACCCTGAATCCGAAGGAACTGCTGAAGAATGCGCTCGACAAGGTGCTGGAACTGACCGGCTCGAAACTGGGCGCGATCTA
>PQAG01000138.1 GCA_003104895.1 Nitrosomonadales bacterium | reverse complement strand
TAGAACAGGGCGTTGACGGTGAAGTCGCGCCGCAGGGCGTCCTCGACCTGGCTGCCGAACACGTTGTCGCGCAGGATGCGGCCGTTTTCGCTGGTGGCGTGGCGGGCTTTCCTGAAATCTTCCTCGTCCTCATCTTCGGCGCTCGCGGCCGGGCCGCGGAAAGTCGATACCTCGATGGTCTCCGGCCCGCACATGACATGCACCAGGCGGAAGCGGCGGCCGATGATGCGCGAGCGCCGGAACAGGGCGTGCACCTGTTCCGGCGTGGCGTCGGTGGCGACGTCGTAATCCTTGGGGGCTTTATCCAGCAGCAGGTCGCGCACCGCGCCGCCGACCACGAAAGCGGCATGGCCCGCGCGCTGGAGCTCGGCCGTGACCTTGATGGCGCAGGAGCTGATCTGGTTGTGGCGGATGCCGTGCTTTTTCTCCGGAATGATCCTGGGCTCAACGTGCTGCGCGGCTGCGGGGCGGGATTTGCTGAAAACTTTGCTAATGAATTTGCGTATCATGAAGTCGAGAGGATGTGCCCTTAATGGTGTTGCAGTCGCGGGATTATACACGCTGGCGGCCTGATGATTAATGCGAAACTCGTGAAGCAGGCATGCGCCTTGTGTTAGCACCTCCTGGTCTCCCAGTCTCCCAACCCCTCCCAGCCGCCCCCTTCAACAAGCTCAGGGCAGGCCTTGTCAGGGGGCAGTCTTCCCCCCTGACAAGGGGGGATTGAGGGGGGTTAGGCCAGGTCGGCGCTTAGCCAGTGTTTGTCTTCAACGTTGACCGGCTTGCTGAAATAGTAACCCTGGCCGTAATTGACGCCCATCCTGACCAGCATATTGATGGTTTCCTCGTCCTCGATGTGTTCGGCGATGGTATAGGCGCCCACCACCTGGGCCAGTTCGCGGATCTGCTCGACGATTTTCACGTCTTCCTGGTTTTCCTTCAGCTGCAGGACGAAGCTGCCGTCGATCTTGATGAATTCGGGACGCAGCTGGCGCAGGTAGCTGTAGGTGGAATATCCGACGCCGAAATCGTCCAGCGCCACATTGCAGCCGCCGGCGCGGATATCGTTGAACATGTGGATGAAATCCTGCGACATTTCGGTGGTCTGGCGCTCGGTGAATTCGAGCGTGATGGGGCGGTCCCTGGCAATGGGCGAATGCAGCAGGTCGCGCAGMTGCCGGGTGAATTCCGGCGCGTAGAAGGAATTCAGGCTGATGTTGACGAACAGGTGSACGTTCTTGGGRAYCAGCGTYARRGCCTGGGTRATGACGAACAGGTCCATGTCGCGGATCAGGCCCAGATCCTCGGCGATGGGGATGAAATCGTCCGCCGGCACGAAGCTGTCGCCGCGCCGCATGCGCGTCAGCACCTCGTAGGCGAATACCTTGCGCGACTTGAGATCGACGATGGGTTGCATGAAGGGCAGGATCATGCCGGCTGCAATGGCATTCCGTACTTCAAAGCCCTGCGAGAAGATGTCCATGATGGCCGCGCCGCGCTCCTTGGAAAGCGTGTCGACGCGGTTGCGGCCGCTTTTCTTGGCATGGTAGAGCGCCACGTCGGCTGCGCGCACCAGGTCCTGCGGCAGCTTGCCGTGCACGGGCGCSACCGCGATGCCGATCGAGGTCTGGACGGTGAGCTGGCCGACGGGAAGGGGAATGATGAGGTGGTTGAKGTCTTCGTGGATCATGTGGCCGATCCTGTCTGCTTCCTCTTCGTTTACATTCTGCAGCAACAGCGCAAATTCGTCGCCGGCGATGCGGGCCACCGCGCCGCCCTGGTGCTCGTTGGCACGCAGCGCACTGGCCACGGTGCGCAAAACTTCATCGCCGACCGGATGGCCATAGGTGTCGTTGATGAACTTGAAGCCGTCAATATCCACGATCACCAGCGCCAGGGAATGGCCCCTGTGCAGATTCATGTGCAGCAGGTTTTCCAGCAGACTGTCGAAGTGGCGGCGGTTGTAGACCCCGGTGAGCGGGTCGGTGATGGTGAGCTGGTAGAGATCCTGCTCATGCTGGCGCTGCAGTTCCTGCAGGTGCAGTGTTTCGGTGATGTCTTCGAGGGTGCTGATCAGGCCCGAGAAAACGCCGTTCTCGTCGTGCTGCAGGGAGGCGCTCATCTGCATCCATACCGATCGGCCATCCCGGGCGCGCACCTCGAGCTGCAATCCGGAAAGCGGGATCTGCTCCAGCCGGCCGGCTTCGAAATAGGCCATTTGCTTGGGTTGTGCCAGAAATTCCGCAAAGGGCCGGTGCAGCGTGGTTTCTGCCGCATAGCCGGTGAGCGCTTCCCAGGCCGGGTTGAGGAAAGAAACGAGGCCATTTTGGTCGACTTCCAGCAGCACTTCCTGCATGTTGTTCACCAGGTTGCGCAGCTTGAGCTCGTTTTCCGCCAGCTGGCCGCGCGTTTCCTCCAGCTCATGGATCTGCTGGCGCATGGTTTTGGCGCTTTCGATAAAGGCGTTCGAGAGATTCTTCACTTCATCGCTGGCATCGGGTGCCGAAGCCAGCATGGTTTTTTCCCAGTTGCCCTGCGAAACTTCCTTGGCCAGGGCGGCCAGCGGAGTAAGCGGCGCCATCACCGATTTCACCAGCAGCTGGATCGCGATCAGGTCCACGCCGAGCAGCAGCATGAAGAGATAAAAGACATCGTTGAGCAGGCCATGGATCTTCTCGTTGAGCGGGTCGTTGGAAAGCTCGATGGTGATGAGCCCCATCGAACCCTGCTCAGATTTGAGCTCGGCGCTGATTCTGGGGCGCGGTTCGGCAGCCTTGAACCAGCGGGCAACCGCGTGCAGATTGCCGCTTTCCTTGGCCTGCTGGAACAGGACATTGCCTGCGCTGTCCTTGACCGTGATGCCGGCAACGGCGCGATCGCCGAGCATGCTGCCAAGATAGGCCGGGATGCCGTCACGGTCATGCAGGACGAGGTTCGATACCGCAGGCGCAGTGATGCCGATCATCTTGTGCCCCAGCACCTGGCGGCTGGTGAGCTCGTTGCCCACTTGCTGTATCAGCAGATAGAGGGCAAACAGGCCAACCACGATCAGCTGCAGCACGGCAATCGCGGCCATGATGCGCTTGTGCAGCGTGCGCGGCTGGAAGCGTTTCATCGTTTAGCCCGGTTTGAATACGGGTGGGGGAGCGGCCAGATATCTGTAGGCATGTTGCGGCTATTCTAAGGTCGCCAGGGAATAATTTCCATTACTTGTTTCGGTTTCCCGGAATCCGCACTGGTAAAGGGTTTCCATGTTTTTTCCGGAGATCGTCCGGGCGCTTCCGCCGCTCAAAATCTTGCCGCCGTCATGGACCGGCAGCCGCTGTTGCGTCAGCGCAGGCTGATGACCGGCCAGCCGTGCGCTTCCGCGTGGGCCTTGAGGGTGGGGTCCGGATCGACGGCGACGGGCTTGCTGACGCGCTGCAACAGCGGCAGGTCGTTGAGTGAGTCGCTGTAGAACCAGCTTTCGCTCACGTTTTCCCAGCGCAGTCCGCGGCTGGCCAGCCAGCCGTCGAGGCGGGTGATCTTGCCTTCGCGGAAGGAGGGGATGCCGCTGACCTTGCCGCTGAATTCACCCATTATTTGTTCCGGCTCGGTGGCGATCAGGTGCTCCACGCCGAACTCCCGGGCGATGGGGGCGGTGACGAAGCTGTTGGTGGCGGTGATGATGGCGACCAGATCGGCATCAAGCAGATGCTGCCTGACCAGTTCCCGGCCTTTTTCCGTGACGATGGGGAGTATCTTGAGCTGCATGAATTCCTGGTGCCAGAGATCGAGCTGGCTGCGCGGATGGCGCGCCAGCGGCTTGAGCTGGAAATCGAGGAATTCGTGGATGTCGAGCGTGCCGGCCTTGTACTGGTYGTAGAATTCCTGGTTGCGCGCTTCGTAGACTTCCTGGTCGAGCACCCCCTGTTCGATCAGGAACTGGGCCCATTCGAAATCGCTGTCCCCGGCRAGCAGCGTGTTGTCCAGATCGAAAAGCGCCAATCTCAAGATTTTTACTCCAGTCCAATTCGAGCCGGAAGTATAGCGTAAAATACGTTCATGAATTTCCCCGACGGCCTGCTTCCTCCCTCCTGGCAATGGCTTGCGCACCTCCTGTTCGTCGCGGTGCTGGGCGGCGCCGTGTATAGGGCTCCCTGGCGGCGGCTGCGCGACAACGATCAACTGCATCTGTTTCTCGGGCTATGCGTGGCTCTGATGCTGCTGTGGAGCATCAAGACCGGAATCAAACCGGGGCTGAATTTCCATCTGCTCGGCGCCACCGTCTTTACCCTCATGTTCGGCCCCTGGCTGGCGATCGTCGGCCTGGGCGTGGTGCTGCTGGGGGTGACTTTCTATGGCCTGAGCGGCTGGGGGAG
>PQAG01000137.1 GCA_003104895.1 Nitrosomonadales bacterium | reverse complement strand
TCGAAGGCCAGCATGCAGTAGGGGCCGCGGCAGTAGGCGACGATCTCCTGGTCGCGCGGGAGCTGGTCGAGCCGGTCGGCGAGGGAGTCGAGGGGGATGTTGACCGCGCCTTCGATATGACCGGCGGCATATTCGGAGGGAGGCCGCACGTCGATCACCATGGCG
Organism: Nitrosomonadales bacterium; assembly: GCA_003104895.1. GTDB lineage: Bacteria > Pseudomonadota > Gammaproteobacteria > Burkholderiales > Sulfuricellaceae > Sulfurimicrobium. The sequence goes on along the minus strand of PQAG01000137.1, from coordinate 5,987 downwards.
CCGCCGGCGCGCACCTGCTCCAGCAGTTCCTCGCGCCGCAGCGGGGTGAGATTGTCCTTGCTCTCGAAATTGTCGCGCACGATTCGGTCCACTTCGGCCAGGTGTGCCTCCGCAACCTGATGCATGGCCGTGATGAGGTGCAGGACATCGTCGCCAGCCAGGCGGTAGATCACCTGCAGGCCTTCCTTGCGCGACTGCACCAGGCCGCCGTCGCGCAGGATCTGCAGGTGATGGGAGGTGTTGGCGACCGACATGCCGCTGGCCTGCGACAGCGCATCCACGCCGCGCTCGCCCTGGGCGAGGGCTTCCAGCAGTTCCAGGCGGTTGGCGCTGGCGAGGGATTTCGCCACGCGGGCGAATTGCTCGAACAGGCGCTTCTTGGGCGGCACGGGGTTCGTCATATGAGGATTATAGCCCCAGTTCCCGCCACATCCCGTCCACCCGGCGTTTCACCGCCTCGTCCATGACGATGGGCCGCCCCCATTCGCGGCTGGTTTCGCCCGGCCACTTGTTGGTGGCGTCCATGCCCATTTTCGAGCCCAGGCCGGAAACCGGGCTGGCGAAGTCGAGGTAGTCGATGGGGGTGTTCTCCACCAGCAGCGTATCGCGCGCCGGGTCGACGCGGGTGGTCATGGCCCAGATCACTTCCTTCCAGTCGCGGATGTTGACGTCCTCGTCGGTGACGATGATGAACTTGGTGTACATGAACTGGCGCAGGAAGCTCCACACGCCGAACAGCACGCGCTTGGCGTGGCCGGGGTACTGCTTCCTGATGCTGACGATGGCCATGCGGTAGGAGCAGCCTTCCGGCGGCAGGTAGAAGTCGGTGATCTCCGGGTACTGCTTCTGCAGCAGCGGCACGAATACCTCGTTCAATGCCACGCCGAGGATGGCGGGTTCGTCCGGCGGCTTGCCGGTGTAGGTGCTGTGGTAGATGGGTTTTTGGCGCATGGTGATGCGCTCGATGGTGAACACCGGGAACTCGGCCACCTCGTTGTAGTAACCGGTGTGGTCGCCGTAGGGGCCTTCCGGCGCCATTTCGCCGGGGTGGATCACCCCTTCCAGCACGATCTCGGCGCTGGCCGGCACCTGCAGGTCATTGCCCAGGCATTTCACCACTTCGGTTTTCGAGCCGCGCAGCAGGCCGGCAAACTGGTATTCGCTCAATGAATCCGGCACTGGCGTCACCGCGCCCAGGATGGTGGCGGGGTCGGCGCCCAGCGCCACGGAAACCGGAAAGGGCTGGCCCGGATGGGCTTCCTGGAAGTCGCGCAAATCCAGCGCCCCGCCGCGATGGGCGAGCCAGCGCATGATCACCTTGTTGGGGGCGATCACCTGCTGGCGGTAGATGCCGAGGTTCTGGCGCTTCTTGTACGGGCCGCGCGTCACCACCAGTCCCCAGGTGATGAGCGGCGCCACGTCGCCCGGCCAGCAGGTCTGGATGGGGAGCTTGGCGAGGTCCACGTCCTGGCCTTCCCACGCCACTTCCTGGCAGGGGGCGCCGGAAAGCTCTTTCGGCGCCATGTTGAGCACCTGCTTGAAGATCGGCAGTTTGTCCCAGGCGTCTTTCAGCCCCCGGGGCGGTTCGGGTTCCTTGAGGAAGGCCAGCAGCTTGCCCACTTCGCGCAGCGCCTCCACCGAGTCCTCGCCCATGCCCATGGCGACCCGTTTCGGCGTGCCGAACAGGTTGGCCAGCACCGGGATGGAGTGGCCCCTGGGGTTCTCGAACAGGATGGCCGGGCCTTGTGCGCGCAGCACGCGGTCGCAGATTTCGGTCATTTCCAGGCGCGGGTCCACTTCGGCGCTGATTCGTTTTAATTCGCCGCGTTGTTCCAGTTGCGCGATGAAGTCGCGCAGGTCCTTGTATTTCATTGCGGATTCACTTCCTTGCCTTCGTTGAGCCTGAGCCAGCCCTTGACGATGCGGTAGATCACCCAGACGGCATCGGCTGCCAGAATAAACCAGCCGACCAGGACGATGAGCAGGATGCTGCCGATCACGCCCCACAGCAAACCGAACCAGAAGGTGCGCATCTGCCAGCGGAAGTGCGATTCCAGCCAGGTGCCCCTGATGTCGTCGATCTTCACGTAGTTGATGACGATGGCGGCGATGGCGGTGATGCCGACGAAGAAGGAAAGCGCCTGCAAGGCATAGACCACGGTGGTCAGGGTTTTGGCGGAATCGAGGCCGGGGGTGTTGACGGGTTCGCTCATGGAGAGATCACCTTATCGGGTGCGGAAAGACATGTGGCAGGCCGCGCAGCTCGATGTCACCTGCTGCAGCGCGGCGAGGGATTTGGCCTGATCGCCGCTTTTGGCCACCCTGGCGAATTCGGTTGCGGCATCGTGCATGTTCCAGCCCATCTGGCGCATGGTGTCCGGCATGAAGCGGCCCGGGCCCTGGCCGCGTGCGATGTAGGCGTGCTTGCCCATGGAGCTCTGGCCCATGCGTTTTTCGGCGGTTTCGGCGGCGGCATCGAACTTGTTTTCCGCCAGGTGGCCGATGATCTCGTTCAGTGCCAGCAGATGGTCCTGCATGTCGCTGCGCATCAGGCTGCGCGGCAGGTCCGGCATGCTGACCAGCTGGCGGGTGTCCTGCGGCGGGGCGGGCGGTTGTGCCTGGGCAAGTGTGGCAGGCAGCAACAGGGAAAGAACTAGCATCATGTGACGCATGGCAACTCCTAATGGCGTGTTAACACAGATTCAGATGGGGCGGAATTAATGTTAACACGCCCTAGTTGGGTTGGGCGTGGCTTCAGAACGCCTGCCTGATGGCGAACCATGTGGACTGCCAGTAGTTCAGCAGGATGCCGCCAAAGATCGCTGCGCCAAGCCAGTTGTTGTGGATRAAGGCCTTGAARCAYTTGTCCCGYTCCCGCCCCCTGATCAGGGTGTAGTGGTAGGCGGCGATGCCCAGCGCCACGGCGAGGCCGAGGTAATAATACAGCCCCAGCCTGAGCCAGGCGCCCACCCCGGCGAGGATGGCCAGGGCCGYGCCATAGCAGGCCAGCACCACCAGCACGTCGTATTGCCCGAAGGTGATGGCGGAGGTGCGGATGCCGATCTTGAGGTCGTCCTCGCGGTCCACCATGGCATATTCGGTGTCGTAGGCGACGGCCCAGCAAACATTGGCCGCCAGCATGAGCCAGGCGATGGCCGGCACCTCGCCTGTTTGCGCTGCGAAGGCCATGGGAATGCCGAAGCCGAAGGCAATGCCGAGGTAGGCCTGGGGGATGGCGAAAAAGCGCTTGGTGAAGGGGTAGCTGGCGGCCAGGAACAAGGCCGCGAAGGACAGCAGGATGGTCAGCTTGTTGAGGCGCAGGATCATCAGGAAAGCGCAGATGGAGAGCGCGGCGAACAGCGTCAGCGCTTCCTTCTTGCTCACCAGCCCGGCAGCCATGGGGCGGTTTTTGGTGCGCTCGACGTGCGGGTCGAAGTTGCGGTCGGCAAAGTCGTTGATGACGCAGCCCGCCGAACGCATCAGCACCGTGCCGAGCATGAAGATCCACAGGACGATCCAGTTCGGCTGGCCGGCGGAGGAAATCCACAGCGCCCACAGTGTCGGCCAGGCCAGCAGCAGGATGCCGATGGGCTTGTCGAGCCGCATCAGTTTTTCGTAGAGATCGAGCTTTTGTTTTAACTTCATGATATCCAGTTTCAAGACCCTAACTTCAGAATGCCGGGCAGAAACACCTCTGTCACCAGGATCGGATAACGGCCCAGCACAAAGACCGAGCGTCGAGCCCAGAGGTGCGCCGGGCGCTCGTTCAGGATGCGGCAGGCGCGGCGGTAGAGTTCGTGGCGGCGGTTRAGCTTCTTGAACTGCAGGGGTTTGCGCCGGACTTTGGGATTGGTGAACAGCGCGGCGCCCAGCGGTTTGCTGCCGAGCCTGCTCAGCGCCTGCCATGGGCCGCTCAGCCCGGCGCGGGGAATGACGCTGTGCGCGAACACCACTGGCGTTTCGCCGCAGTACAGGTGAACTTCGCGCAGCAGCGCGAATTTGCGCGGATTGATGCTGACGCAGGCGGCTTCGTCACGCCCTGGCCGGCCTAGCGCCAGGCGCAGGCCGCGCACGCTGAAGGCGTCGCAGCGCGACTGGATGCGGTGCGTAAGCGAACCCCGGTCGACCAGCCAGTGCCGGTACGGGCAGGGAGCGGCGGGCGGGTGGGGTTGCCAGAGCAGGGGCAGGTGACGCATGGGGGTGGGCGGTCCGGTTTTTTTCCAAATCAAGCCAGGAATTCTAGCAGCATTCAAGTCAAGTCGCGCGCGGCAAAACTATGGTGTTTCATGTTCCAGCATGAAGCCCGCCCCGGCATCCTGCCCCAACGCCTGCACCAGGTAAGGCATGGTTTCTGCGAGCGTCTTGTGCAGGGTCCATGGCGGGTTGATGATGAACATCCCGCTGCCATGCATGCCGATGCCATCCGGACTCGGCGCGTGGACGGTCAGGGATACGTTCAGCCAGCTTTTCAGCGGCAGGCGCTTGAGTTTTTCCGGCAGCTGCCGCGCTTCCGGCCGGGAGAGCTGCGGATACCAGACCGCATAGGTGCCGGTGGCAAAGCGCGCCAGGCCATCCTTCAGCGCGGCGATAACATGCGGGTAGTCGTCGCTGGTTTCATACGAAGGGTCGATCAGCACCAGCGCGCGCCGCGGCGGCGGGGGGAGCAGTGCCTTGAGCGCGTCGAAGCCGTTGGCGGCGGTGATGGTTACGCGCTTGGCGTGGGTGCTGAAGTTTTCCTGCAGGATGCGGCTGTCGCTGCTGTGCAGCTCGAACAGGCGCAAACGGTCCTGCGGGCGCAGGGTCTGCAGCGCCAGCCAGGGCGAGCCGGGATAAAAGCGCAGCTTTCCATCTGGGTTGAGAGCGCGCACCAGCGCCACATATTCGGCCAGCGCCGCGGGCAAGTCCTTGCGTGCCCACAGCCTGCCGATGCCGCTTTCGAATTCCTTCAGCTTGGTTGCATAGTCCGAATCCAGCGCATAGAGCCCCGCACCGGCATGGGTGTCGATGATCCAGAACGGCTTGTCCTTCTGCCCCAGGTAACGGCTCAGCTGGATCAGCAGCAGATGTTTCAGCACGTCGGCATGGTTGCCGGCGTGAAAGGCGTGGCGGTAGCTCAGCATGAAAAATACCCAGATAACAGGATGGTGATTGTATGTGAGATGCGTCCGTCAGGAGAAGCGATGCCTGCTTTACGCCTTGAGAAATTCTTTCTGCTGTCCCAGCCAGCGTTCGAGGTGATGCCCGGCAAGATCGGGGTGATCGGCCAGCATGCGCTCAGCGGTGTTCCGGGCGGCTTCGAGCAGGCTCTGGTCGCGTTCCAGGTCGGCGAAGCGGAGCATGGGGACGCCGCTCTGGCGCGCGCCGAGGAATTCCCCCGGCCCGCGCAGGGCCAGGTCCTGGCGTGCGATCTCGAAGCCGTCGCTGCTTTCGTAAATGACCCTGAGCCGCGCGCGGGCAGTTTCTGACAGGGGTGACTGGAACAGCAGGATGCAGGTGCTCTGGGCCGCGCCGCGCCCCACCCGGCCGCGCAGCTGGTGCAACTGGGACAAGCCGAAGCGTTCGGCATGCTCGATCACCATGAGCGAGGCATTGGGCACGTCCACGCCGACTTCAATCACCGTGGTGGCCACCAGCAACTGGATCTCCCCCGCCTTGAAGCGCGCCATGGCGGCGGCTTTTTCCGCTGCCGGGAGGCGGCCGTGGACCAGGCCGACGCTGAGTCCGGGAAAAGTCTGGCTGAGCAATTCATAAGTTTCGAGCGCGGTCTTGAGCTGCAGGGCTTCCAGACCCTCTCCCCTGGCCCCTCTCCCGCTTGCGGGCGAGGGGAACGGTTGCTCCCTCTCCCGCTGGCGGGGGAGGGGTGGGGAGGGGGCGTCTTCGATCAGCGGGCACACCCAGTAGGCCTGCCGTCCCTGCATGCAGGCGTTACGGATGCGGGCGATGACCTCGTCGCGGCGCGCGCTGTCCACCAGCCTGGTGACGATGGG
>PQAG01000136.1 GCA_003104895.1 Nitrosomonadales bacterium | reverse complement strand
AGGGTCCAGGTGGAGGCCTTGCGCTCGTCGTAAGCCGAATTCGTCATTTTGCTGAGCTCGTCATAGCGCAGGTCCACTTCCCACTTGGGCGCAAATTTCCAGCCCAGATCCAGGTAATAGCCACCGGCCTTGTTGCTGGAGTCCAGCGCCACATAATCCACGGGTTCGTAGGCGGGGGCGCCGATGTCGTTGAATTGCGGCGTGGGCGCGACATAGATCATGCCCTTGGCGCGAATGTATTCGCCGCTCAGTCTCAGGCCGTGGCGCAGATACTTGGCGCCGATGCCCTCGCGCATGCGGGTGTAGTCGCTGCTGCCAAAGGCGCGTTTGCCTTCCTGATGCCAGGCATAGGCCGTGACGTCCTCCCTTTTCGGGCCGCTGCCCTGGAACACGTAAGCAGCCTGCACGCGTGCCGTCACATCGTGATTGCCAGGGTTGAGGCCGTCGCTGAAACTGATGCCATTGGCCTGGCTGGCCATCACGGCATAGGCGTATTCCCAGCGGCCCCGGTTGAACCAGTCGTAGACCTCGACGCCGACATCGCGGAAGCCGCCAAATGCGCCATCGAGCTGCGACATTGCCATCGGCGCGCCCACCACGGCCGCATGGGTGCGCGCTGCATTGGCGTAGGGCGCCACAAAACGCTCGTTGAGCAGCTGGTCGGTGACGTTGGTGAAATTGATGTAATCCATGATCTGGACGCCCTGCATCGCTTCCTCGCCAAGCGGCAGGCGGCCCAGTCCGGCGCGGATGCGTGCGCCGGGAATGTAGTTGAAAGTCACCGTGGCGTCCGTCAGGACGGCCTGTCTTTCGCGGGTCAGGCCGTTGTTGCCGAGCTCGCCCAGGACGAAATAGTTGATCTTCTCGCCGGTGCCGGGTATCACGCCGCGCACACCGGGACGTGCGCGAAACATCTGCAACTGGTCGCTATGTTCTAGATCAGGTCCCACCAAGTTGAACAGCGCAGTTTGTCCATTGTAAGCGCGAAGTCCCGCCGGCACCGGTACATTGGCACCGTTTACCGGGGACACGACCGTCGCTGGAATGCCGGTAACAGTGTTGCTTTCGATGGTGGTATAGGTCGGCTGGACGAAGCCCCAGAACTTGTAAGGGGCGGCGCCCGGCTGCTCGTTGTTCTGCAGCTGGAACCAGTTGGTGGCAAAAGTTGCGGGCGCATGCGCAAAAGCGGCTGCCATTGCGGCCGCCAGGATGGTTTTTTTCATGGTCCTCTCCTGAGGTGGTGTGATTGTGCTTTTGTTTTTGTCTAACGGCCTGCTCTGCCGTTCTATGGGCGGATGTAGGCGTAGCCTTCTTTCTGCTTTTTCATCAGCTCGACCACGCCGGCCGGCACGAATCCTGCGGAAGCGAGCATATCGTCGCGGGTAAGCTTTTGCCCCTTCATGGTGTTCTCGCAGGCGACGATCTTGACGCCATCCCCGACCGCCTCATCGATCCGGTTCGCCACCGCAGAGTCGAACTTGAGCATGCCGATTCCGGGGCCATAGACGACGATTTCTACGTCCACATTGCTGGAGCCCAGTTCCTGCTGCACATTCTTGGCGTTGTTGAGTGTCAGATTCCAGGTTTTGGGGTCGCCCACGCTGACCTGAAATATCACCTTCTCCCTGGCGGCGTCTTTCATGGCAGGCATGTCGGTGGCCAGGACGCCGCTTGATGCGGCTGACAGCGCCAGGGCCAGTCCTGCGGCAAGAAAATGGTATTTATGCGCATTTTTCATGATGTGTTGTCTCCGGATGTATTTATTGAATGGCGGCGGCTTGCATGCCACTGTGTTTGAAGACGGCTGGAGATGAATTTCTATTCCATTTTTCTTCACAATAAATATCATTCCGGAAGTGGAATATTTTGCCGGGCTGTCGCGTCGTATATTCATTAGCTCTTCAGATCGAGGTTGCCGGTACGATGAAAATTCTTTCCCTGCTGTGCCGCTCCCGCGAGTTTCGCAAGCAGCTGGAGCAAAGCCGGACCAGGCTTTACCGGGTTGCCTATTCCTGGTGCCACAATGCGGCGCTGGCCGACGATCTGGTGCAGGAAGCCTTGTCCAAGGCGCTGAAGAACGCCGGCCAGTTGCGCGATCCGGAGCTGCTGAACAGTTGGCTGTTCAGCATCCTGCACAACTGCTGGTATGACCATTTCCGCCAGGACCGGGAAATGGTGGATATCGACGAGGTCGAGGATTTTCATTGCGTTGCGGCCGGCACCCCGGAAGATGCGCATGCCCGGAAACAGGTCGTCGACCGGGTGAGGGATGCGGTCGCCAAGCTGCCGCTGGGACAGCGCCAGGTACTGACGCTGGTGGATCTGGAAGAATTTTCCTATGCCGAGGCCGCAAGCATACTGGGCTTGCCGGCCGGCACGGTGATGAGCCGTTTATGCCGTGCGAGACGGACGCTGAAGGAGTTGCTGCAGGAGCTTGCGCCTCCGCCGTCAGCTCAAGTTACCCCGCTGAGGAGGGTCAAATGAAACACGAGCAAACGATTTCGGATGAATTCCTGAATGCCTTTGTGGACGATCAGCTCGATCCGGCCGAGAAAAGCCGGGCCTTTGAACTGATAGAGCAGGATGAAATCCTGAAGGCGCGGGTATGCGAATTGCGCGGATTGAAGGCAAGGGTGCAGCATGCCTACCAGAACCCTCCGCCGCCCCCGCGTTCAGCGGCAAAAAGCTGGTTGAGCGGGACGCCATACCATCAGGCTCTCGCCGCCGCCCTGTTGCTGGCGATCGGCAGCATTTCCGGCTGGTTCGCCCACAACTGGACCGGCTACGTTTCCGACCGCGAACTCATGCATCTGCTGCAAGCCGTGCAGCGCAATGATATCGGGGCGGACCCGCGCAAGCTCGTGATTCACGTGGGAACATCCAACCCGGTCAGGCTGGCCACCGCGCTGGACGAGGCGGAGAATCTGCTGGCCAGCTCCCTGAGTTCGAACCGGACTATGCAGGTGGAAATCATAGCCAATGGCGGCGGCCTGGACCTGCTGCGCGCCGACGTCTCGCCCTACGCGCGCCGCATCGGCCTGATGCGGGAAAAATACCCCACCCTCGACCTGATGGCATGCGGCCAGACGCTCAGGAATCTGCGCGCCAAGGGGGTGGACGTGCGCCTCTTGCCCAACACAGGCGTTGCATCTTCCGCCCTGGACGAGATCACCTTGCGACTGAAGCAGGGCTGGGGCTATATCAAGGTTTAACGGCTTATTGAAAAACTACTGCGAGGGCGTGACGCCGCGTAAAAAAACAGGCTCAAAATGGGGGGGCGCATGGCGCAGACGCCGCGTGAGGACCTATCACGACGTTTTTCAACAACCTGTTCATCCGCATCATCCGCGCCAACATCGTGTGCGAGCGCGGCGAGAACCTGGGTTCTCGCTTATTTGAATGAGCGAAAAAAACGCAGGATGTTTTTCCATCCCGCGTTCTCGCCGCCACCGGGCAATTGGCGTTGATTCAGCGCTTGCTCGGGCATGAATTAAAACCGAGCAGGGAGTAAGCCGGGCACCAGCCCATCAGCCCGGTGGCCAGCGGCACGATGCCGATCAGGCCCCACAGCCACAGGCCGCTTTCGCCACCCAGCACGAATGTGAGCGCCAGCAGCACGAGGCCGGCCACGATGCGCAATACCTTGTCGATTCCACCCACGTTGGCTTTCATCTTTGTTTCTCCTGTAAAAAGTTACGGTGGAGCAATGGTAGGGCAAGCGCCTTGCGCTGTATGTGACTTTGGTTACATTGCAATGGCGCGCAAGGCTTTTGGGTCGAGTACCCTGATCTGCTCGCGTCCCAGTTCGAGAATGCCCTGGTCCTGGAAGCTCTTGAGCAGGCGGCTGACGATTTCGCGCACGCTGCCGAGTTCGTTCGCCAGGCTCTGGTGCGTGGCATGGATGGTCTCCCCCCTGGCCAGCAGCAGCGCTGCCAACCGCTGGTCCAGCTTGCGGAATGCCACTTCTTCCACCAGCTGCATCAGGATGGCGAGGCGTTCGCCGAACAGGTTGAAGACATAGGCGCGGAAGGGCGGGTGTTGCTCGATCAGTTGGGTAAACAGCGACCGCGGCAGCACGACCGCGGTCAGGTTTTCTTCCGCGATGCCGCGGGCTGGATAGGCATTCTGGCCAAGCAGGCAACTGCTGGTGATGATGCAGCTTTCTCCGGGGGCGACGCGGTAAAGCTGCAGCTCGCGCCCGTTGGCTCCGGTCCGGGAGACGCGCACCGAGCCGCTAAGCGGCATGGGGAATTTCTGGCAGGGGCTGCTGGATTCGAACAGCACGGTTCCGGCTGGCGCCTCGATATAGACAGACTCCCGCTCGAGCCGTTGCGCCAGTTCCGCCGGCAGGTTCCGCAGTGACGGAAACAGCGCGAACAGGCGTTCCCTGATTGCATCGTTCATGTTTGGCCTCGGGTCATGGCGGAAAAATATTACAGCTTGAATTTTATATTCTCTGCTCGGGCTTTTTCAGTTTCTTGCCATTAAAAAAATTCATGCAACATAACCCGATTGTTTTTGTCAACTATATGTGTCCGGTTGCATCAACGTGGCCGGATGACACAGACAAGGAGGTGCAACATGTTCGATATCAACCAAATGACAGCCGATGCCGCACGCAGCCGTGGACCGCTGGGAATGCTGGCGGAACTGGATGAATGGTCAGTCAGCAGGGCGGAGGAAATCGCACGCGAGGAAGGCATCGCCCTCACCGATGCGCACTGGAAGGTGATTCATTTGCTGCGCGAGAACTACCGTCACCATGGACTCGCGCCGCATGCGCGGCAATTGCTGTGCGGGCTGGAGGAGCACTTCGGGCGCGAAGGGGGAAGGAAATACCTCTATCAGCTATTCCCGCGCGGCCCGGTTTCCCAGGCCTGCAGGATAGCCGGCCTGCCGCTGCCAGCCTATAGCAGCGACCCGTCTTTCGGCAGCGTGGAGTAAGTCTTCAGGGGGCGGCCGCGTGCCGCCCTCGTGCGTCAAATACTGTCCGCATTTTAAAACTGCGTTAAACTGGCCCAAGTTCAAGCGTGGCAGACCATCTGGTGATGGGCTGCAAACCGGGGGTAGGGCATGGCGGTCAGCGCAAGTGATCTGGTGCGGGATATCGAGGGTCTGGTTACCCTGCCGGATGTGTATCTGCGCATCAACCGCCTGATCGAGGACCCCGGCAGTTCCATTGCGGACATCGCTGCCGCTGTCAGCCAGGATCCTTCCTTTACCGTGCGCCTGCTGCGCATAGCCAACAGCGCACTGTACAGTTTCCCATCCAGCGTCGACACCGCCACCCGTGCGGCCACCATCATCGGCACCTCTCAGCTGCGCAACCTGGCGCTGTCTATGTCCGTGGCCAAAAGTTTTGCCGGCCTGCCCAACGAACTGGTCTCAATGGAGAACTTCTGGCGCCACAGCCTGTTGTGCGCCCTGGCGGCGCGCCATCTGGCGAAGGAGATGAGGCGCTGCGATCCGGATGCCCTGTTTACCGCAGGCCTGCTGCATGACATCGGCGAGCTGGTGATTTTCAACCGCCTGCCGGAGCAGTCCAGCGAGGCGCTGCAGCGGGTGCTCGACAGCCAGGATGAGCTGCCGGTGCCGGAGGCCGAGCGCGAAGTGCTGGGCTTCGATCACAGCGCCGTGGGAGGCGAACTGGCGCGCCAGTGGAGCCTGCCTGTCCTGCTGCAGGAGTGCATTGCCCATCATCATGACATTGCCGCCGCCCTGAAGCACCCCCGCGAAGCCGCGCTGGTCCATATCGCCAACATCATCGCCCTGATGGCGGAAGTCGATACGCTCGATCCTGCAGATGTGCCGCCCATCGACCCGCGCGCCTGGGAAGTGACGGGGCTGGATGAGAACGTCGTGGAGCCGGCCATGCGCGCGGCCCAGGCCGAGGTGGCCGGGATCGAGAAACTGTTCCTGGACCAGAAGTAGGAAGCAGAACAGCGATGGCCCTTGCCCCTCCCCGGAAACAGCCCCCAATGCCCCTGGCGCTGCCCGGCTTCGAGCACGTCAAGCGCGGCTGGAACGCGACGCACGAGTGCTATGCGGCGCGCATCCTGCCGGGCGAGTATTACGTCACCAAGAACGACGAAAGCGTCTACACCACGCTGGGGTCGTGCATTTCCGCCTGCATCCGGGACCGCGTGCTGGGCATCGGCGGGATGAACCATTTCATGCTCCCCGCCACTGAGTTGTCCGAAGCCGATGCCTGGAAAGCGGCCAGCCTCAGCGCCGCGACCCGTTACGGCAACTACGCCATGGAACACCTGATCAACGAAATCCTGCGCAACGGCGGCAAGCGCCAGAATCTCGAAGTGAAGGTTTTCGGCGGCGGGCGCATCCTGGAGAACATGACCGATGTCGGCCAGCGCAACATCGCCTTTGTCCGTGATTACCTTAGAACCGAAGGGCTGCAGGTGGCTTCGGAGGACGTGGGCGAGATTTTCCCGCGCATGGTGGTCTATTTCCCCGCCACGGGCCGGGTGCGCGTCAAGCGCCTGCGCTCCCTGCACAACAACACCATCGCCAGCCAGGAAAAGAGCTACATCGAAAGCATCAAGGAGAAACCGGTTTCAGGCGATGTGGAATTGTTCTGATTTTAAAAACAGCATTTGAACCACGGGGCGCACGGGGGAATAAACTTGGTTGTCATCTCATTCACACTGCAGGTGAATGGACAAAGCTGCATAAGATTTTGGTTCTACCCCGTGTTCCCCGTGGTTAACTGATTTTTCCAGCCTGATTCCGGTAGAATCCAGCCTTTTGAGTTCGAGTCATGTGGTTCAGGAACCTTCAGATTTACCGCCTGCGCGATTGCGCCATCACCCCCGACAAACTTGAAGAAGCGCTTGCCAGCATGATCTTCCGGCCGTGCGGCAACATGGACATGCAAAGCCGCGGCTGGCTGGCGCCGCGCGGCGAGGGCGGCGCGCTGGTGCATGTCATCAAGGGGCAGATGCTGATCGCGCTGGGGGTGGAGCAGAAACTGCTGCCTGCCGCCGTCATCAACCAGTATGCCCAGGAGCGCGCCGCAGAGATCGAGGAGCAGCAGGGCTACAAACCGGGGCGCAAGCAGCTGCGCGAGATCCGCGAACGGGTGGCGGAGGAGCTGCTGCCGCGTGCTTTTGTCCGCCGCCGCAAGACCCATGCCTGGATCGACCCGGCCGGCGGCTGGCTGGTGATCGACGCCGCCAGCCCGGCCAAGGCCGATGAACTGATCGAGGCCCTGCTCAAGTGCAGCCCGGACCTGACGCCCGCCCTGGTCCGGACCCAGCTTTCCCCGGTGACTGCCATGACCGGCTGGCTGGCATCCCTCTCTCCTGACGCTCTCCCTGCCTTCGCTTCGGCTGGCTCAGTGCATCGCGGCTACGCTCAGGCAACGGGAGAGGGGGACGCAGGCTTGCTGCGCGAGTCTTCTTTCACTGAGGCTCCCGCCGGTTTCAGCATCGACCGCGATTGCGAACTGCTGGCGCCGGGCGAGGAAAAATCGCTGGTGCGCTATGTGCGCCATCCGCTCGAAGCGGGCGAAATCCGAGCGCATATCGAATCCGGCAAGCAGGTGACCAGGCTGGCCATGACCTGGAACGACCGCATCTCCTTCGTGTTGCAGGAAAACATGCAGGTCAAGCGCCTGGCCTTTCTCGACCTGATCAAGGAAGAATCCGAACAGCAGGCCGAAAGCGCCGACGAACAGTTCGATGCCGATTTCGCCATCATGAGCGGCGAACTGGCGCGCTTCCTGCCCGACCTGGTCGAGGCGCTGGGCGGCGAGGCGGCGGTGGTTTGACCCTCTTTAACCAAGGCATCCAACATCCATGATCGAATTTTCAGAACAGGAACGCGCCGCGCTGGAGCAGTGGCTGGCCAGGCCGGTTTTCAGCGGCAAGGGCCTGAGCGTGACCCAGTTGCAGGGCTTTCTTTGCGCCGTGATCAGCGCGCCCGGCACCATTCCTGCCAGCCGCTGGATGCCGGATGCGCTGGGCGGCGAGCCGGCGTTCGAATCGCCCCATCAGGCGCAGGAGTTCATGGCGCTGCTGATGCGCTTCTACAAGAGCGTGGATAGCGCGCTGGGCGAGGGGCAGGCGCCCAGGCTCATCCTCAAGCCGCAGGCGATCGCGGACCAGGCGCCGGATTACCCTGCCTGGTGCGACGGCTATATCCTCGGCTGGGGCTTGTCCAATGAGGAGTGGCTGCTGCCGGGCAACGAGGCGCTGAAGAAGCTGACTTTCCCCATCCTGCTCCTGTCCGGCGCCTTCAAGGAAGATGCCGAACGCGGAGGCAGGGAATTCATGCCGGAAGAGGAATATGCAAAATTGCAGCAGGAGTGCATGGACGTGCTCCCCGGCGCCGTGGCCGGCATTTACAACTTCTGGCAGGCGCGACGCAAGGGCGCGCCGGTGAAGCGCGATACCCCCAAGGTGGGGCGCAACGATGCCTGCCCCTGCGGCAGCGGCAAGAAATTCAAGCAGTGCTGCGGCGCGGAAAGGACGCTGCATTGATTCTGAAGATGGCATCCGAACCGCAAAGGCGCAAAGGAAATACTGGGTTAGAGCCGTTTGGGCTCTACTAAAAGAAGCGCCATTTGGCGTGCAACAATACACTAACCGAACTACGGTAAAATCAGTTCAATCCTATCTGAAAAATCGCCAAGAGGCTTTCATGAACATCCGTACCGTCGCCACCGCCCCATTCAATGACCAGAAGCCGGGCACCTCGGGCCTGCGCAAGAAGGTGAGCGTTTTCCAGTCCCCGAATTACCTGGAAAACTTCGTCCAGGCCATCTTCGACACCATTGCCGCCCCCGCGGGCAGCACCCTGGTGGTCGGCGGCGACGGGCGCTACTACAACCGCGAAGCCATCCAGATCATCCTCAGAATCGCGGCCGCCAACGGCTTCGGCAAGGTGCTGGTGGGGCAGGGCGGCATTCTTTCCACCCCGGCGGCTTCCTGCGTGATCCGCAAATACCGGACCTTCGGCGGCATCATCCTCTCGGCCAGCCATAACCCGGGTGGTCCGGACGGCGATTTCGGCATCAAGTACAACACCGCCAACGGCGGCCCGGCGCCGGAGAAGATCACCGATGCGATCTACGCGCGCAGCAAGGCGCTGGATAGCTACCGCATCGCCGATGCGCCCGGCGTGGCGCTGGACCAGCAGGGCAGCTTCAGCCTCGGCGGCATGGCGGTGGAAGTGATCGACCCGGTGGCGGACTATGCCGGCCTGATGGAATCGCTGTTCGACTTCGAGGCTATTCGTGCGCTGCTGAAAGGCGGCTTTCGCATGTGTTTCGACGCCATGCACGCGGTGACCGGCCCCTATGCCAAAGAGATCATCGAGAAGCGCCTTGGCGCGCCTGGCGGCACGGTGATCAACGGCGTTCCGCTGCCGGATTTCGGCCAGGGCCACCCCGACCCCAACCTGACCTATGCGCATGAGCTGGTCGAGATCATGTATGGCGCTTCCGCTGCTGCCTTCGGCTCCGCTCAGGCAGCGCCCCTTTCTCCGTTGCCTGAGCGGAGCCGAAGGCAACCCGATTTCGGCGCCGCCTCCGACGGCGACGGCGACCGCAACATGATTCTGGGCAGGCATTTCTTCGTCAATCCTTCCGACAGCCTGGCGGTGATCGCCGCCAATGCCGCGCTGGCGCCGGGTTATGCGAAAGGGCTGGCGGGCGTGGCGCGTTCCATGCCGACCAGCGGGGCGGCCGACCGGGTGGCCGCGAAGCTCGGCATTCCCTGCTATGAAACGCCGACCGGCTGGAAATTCTTCGGCAACCTGATGGATGCGGGCAAGGTCACCCTGTGCGGCGAGGAAAGCTTCGGCACCGGATCCGACCACGTGCGCGAGAAGGACGGCCTGTGGGCGGTGCTGTTCTGGCTCAACATCCTGGCCAAGCGCGGCCAGTCCGTCGAAGATATCGTGCACCGGCACTGGGCCGAGTACGGCCGCAATTTCTATTCGCGCCACGATTACGAAGGCCTGCCGTCGGATGCGGCAAACGGCCTGATGGCGCACCTGAAAAGCCAGTTCGCCAGCCTGCCGGGCCAGCGTTTCGGTTCCTATCAGGTGAAGCTGTGCGACGATTTCAGCTACACCGATCCCATCGACGCCAGCGTGAGCACCGGCCAGGGCCTGCGCGTCATCTTCGAGGACGGCTCGCGCATCGTGTTCCGCCTCTCCGGCACCGGCACCGAGGGCGCCACGCTGCGCATCTACCTCGAGGCCTTCGAACCCGACGCGGCCAAACAGCGCAGGGATGCCCAGGAAGCGCTGGCCGGGCTGATCAATATCGCCCACGAGCTGTCCGAGCTCAAACAGCGCACCGGGCGCGAACAGCCGACGGTGATTACTTAAGAAAAGTGAGGAGTGAGGGGTTAGGAGTGAGGAGTGAAACCGGGTTCTGTGCGTGGTTTTGACTTTCCTCCTCCCCCCTCACTCCTAACTCCTCACCCAGGAAACCTATGAGCAAATCCTATTCCGACGATTCCATCCGCGTGCTGCGCGGGCTGGAGCCGGTCAAGCAGCGGCCGGGCATGTACACGCGCACCGACAATCCGCTGCACATCCTGACCGAGGTGGTGGATAACGCCGCCGACGAGGCGCTGGCGGGGTTCGCCAAAGTCATCAGCGTGCGCCTGCATGCCGATGGGTCGGTTTCGGTGAGCGACGACGGGCGCGGTATTCCCGTCGGCATCCATCCCGAGGAAGGGGTTTCCACGGTCGAGGTGGTGTATACCCGCCTGCACGCGGGCGGCAAGTTCGACAAGAAAGCCGGCGGCGCCTACCAGTTCTCCGGCGGCCTGCATGGCGTCGGCGTGTCGGTGACCAATGCGCTGTCGCAGCGCCTGGAAGTGTCGGTGACGCGCGAGGGCGGCGTGCACCATATCGTGTTCGCGGGCGGCGACGTGGTGGAGCCGCTGACGCAGATCCGCACGGCGCCCAAGCGCGCTTCCGGCACCGCCGTGCGGGTGTGGCCGGATGCGCGGTATTTCGACAGCGGCGAGATTCCCCCCGCGCAGCTCGAACGGGTGCTGAAGGCCAAGGCGGTGCTGCTGCCGGGGGTGCGTGTCCGGCTGGAAATCGAGGACAGGGACGGCATTCTCAAGGATGAAAAGGAGTGGCTGTACCAGGACGGCCTGTCCGACTATCTCAAAACCCAGCTTTCGGATTACCTGCTCGACGGCCTGTTCTGGAAGCTCGCCAAGTATGCGCCCGCTTCGCATGAGGCCTTTGCCGAAGGCGAGGGTGCGGAATGGGTGGTGGCCTGGACCGAGGAAGGGCCGGTGGTGCGCGAGTCCTACGTCAACCTGATCCACACCCCGGCTGGCGGCACGCATGAGTCCGGTTTGCGCGACGGGGTGTTCAATGCGCTGAAGAGCTTCATCGACCACCACAGCCTCCTCCCCAAGGGGGTCAAGCTCACCGCGGATGACGTGTTCAGCCGCATCTCCTTCGTGCTCTCGACCAAGATGCTGGACCCGCAGTTCCAGGGCCAGACCAAGGACAAGCTTTCCTCGCGCGACGCCCTGCGCCTGGTCGCCGCCATGGTGCGCGACCCGCTCGAACTGTGGCTCAACGAGCATCAGGAAGCGGCAAAAAAGATCGCCGACCTGGCCATCAAGGCCGCCCAGGTGCGCCAGCGCGCCGGGCAGAAGATCGAGAGGCGCAAGTCTTCCGGCGTGGCCGTGCTGCCGGGCAAGCTGGCCGACTGCCAGTCGGATAATCTGGAGGAGCGCGAGCTGTTCCTGGTCGAGGGCGATTCCGCCGGCGGCTCCGCCAAGCAGGGGCGCAACAAGGACACCCAGGCCATCCTGCCGCTGCGCGGCAAGGTGCTGAACACCTGGGAGCACGAGGCCGGCCGCATTTTCGCCAACAACGAAATCCACAACATTGCCGTGGCGCTCGGCGTCGATCCGCACGCGCCGGACGACAGCCCGGACATGAGCAGCCTGCGCTACGCAAGAGTGATCATCCTGGCCGATGCAGACGTGGACGGCAGCCACATCCAGGTGCTGCTGCTGACCCTGTTCTACCGCCACTTCCCGGCGCTGGTGCGTGAGGGGCGGGTATGCGTGGCCCAGCCGCCGCTGTACCGCGTGGATGTCCCGGCCCAGGGCAAGAACAAGCCGGCGAGAAAGTTCTATTGCCTCGACGACGGCGAACTGGAAGGCACGCTAGACCGCCTGCGCGCCGACAAGGTGCGCGAGGGCGCGTGGCAGGTGTCGCGCTTCAAGGGCCTGGGCGAAATGAACCCGACCCAGCTGTGGGAAACCACCCTTAATCCCGATGCGCGCCGTTTGCTGGTGTTACGCACCGAGGATTTCAGCGGCTACGTGCGCGAGGTGTTCAACAAGCTGATGGCCAAGTCCGAGGCGGCTTCGAGGCGGGCGTGGATGGAAGAGGCGGGGCATCTGGTGGAGGCGGATGAGTGATTTTGTGGCTTCGGCTTCTGGCTTCGGCTCCGCTCAGCCAGCGGGTAGCTCGGGATACATTTCCGTTGGCTGAGCGTAGCCGAAAAAAGCCCTTGGGCTGAGCGTAGCCGAAAAAAGCCCTTGGGCTGAGCGTAGCCGAAAAAAGCCCTTGGGCTGAGCGTAGCCGAAGCCAACCAAAAACAGGAACGCCACAATGCCCTATATGTACATCCTCGAATGCGCTGACGGAAGTTTTTACACCGGCAGCACCTTGGATATGGAGAAGCGGCTGTGGGAGCATCAGAATGGCCAGGGCGCAAATCACACGGCCAGGCATTTGCCGGTGAAGCTGGTCTATGTCGAGGAAGGCGATCGCATCGAGGATGCCTACCGGCGTGAAAAGCAGATCCAGGGCTGGAGCCGTAAAAAGAAACAGGCGCTGATCGCGGGGGATACCAATGCACTGCATCGGCTTGCAGAATGCCGGAATGATAGTCATTGGTCCCGACTTGGCTTCGGCTCCGCTCAGCCAAC
>PQAG01000135.1 GCA_003104895.1 Nitrosomonadales bacterium | reverse complement strand
CCGCCGACCTGGCCGGGATCGAGGACGGCTACCAGGACAGTCTGATGAAGCGCAATGCCAGCCAGCTGCGCCAGCGCATTACCCGTGCGCAGCTGGCTTCCGCCATGAACCGCCCCGGACAGTTGAGCGGAGATCTGGCCGACCCCGAACTGGCCGGGAATGATCGCTCCCTGCCCGAATACGAGGCGCTGCTGCAGGTGCTGCGTGCGCACAATCCGCGCCTTGCCGCCATGCAGGCCCAGCTGGCAGGCGCTGCGCAGCGCATCGAGGCGGTGCGCGCAGATAAATCGCCGATGCTCGATCTCGAGCTGGAGGGGGGCGACTACAGCCGTGAAGCCTCGACCCGCGACAGCCTGAAGGCCGGCGTGGTATTGACCTGGCCCCTGTATACCGGGCGCCGGGTAGACGCGCAGATGGCGAAGGAGCAGGCGCAGTTTCAGCGCCTTCAGGCGGAAAGCGAAAAGCTGGCGCTGGAACTGGAGCAGGCGCTGCTGGAAAACTGGCTGGAGATCGGCGAATTGCAGCGCACGGTGCGCGCGGCGGCGAAAAAACACAGCGATTACCGCGATCTGGCGCTGGAACGCGCGCGCGGCCAGTACGAAGTGGAACTGAAAACCAATCTGGGCGATTCCATGGCCGCCACCATGGCGGCCAGGCTGCGGGAGCGCAGAGGGGAATACCAGCTGGCGCTGGCGTTTGCCCGGCTGGAAGCGCTCCTGGGACAGCCGTTGGAACATAATGGCGCAGAACAGAAAAGGCAGACGAAATGAAAAAATGGTTTTGGACGGCACTCTGGCTTGCATCAGGCGCAGCCCACGCGGTGGAAGTGCCCGCAGTGTTGCAGTGGTCGCAGCGGGTCGAGCTTTCCACGCCGGTCTCGGGCGTGGTGCAGGCGGTGAATGTGGCCGTGGGCGAGCGCGTGCGCCAGGGGCAGGTGCTGCTCCGGCTGGACGAGCGGATCTATGCCGGCAGGGTGGAGGAAGCCGCCGCCATGGTCGCGCGCAACAGGGAAGATGCGGCCGAGGCGCAGCGCGAGCTGAAGCGGGTGCAGGAATTGTATGACCGCACGGTGATATCTGTTTCCGAACTGGAGCAGGCCAGGATGCGCCAGGCCAAGGCGGCTGCCCAGCTGAAGGAATCCCAGGCGCATCAGCGGCAGGAGCTGAAAAACCGCGAAGACACCCTGCTGCGCGCGCCTTTTGATGCGGTGGTGGTGGCGCGCCAGGCCGAGCCGGGGCAGGCGGTGGCGGCGACGCTGCAGCCGCTGAGCCTGCTGGTGGTGGCGCGGGCTGGGGAGATGCTGGCGCGGGCGCAGGTGCAGGAGGCGCAGCTGGCGAGCCTTAAGGCGGGTCAGGAAGTCGAGGTGAGCGTGGGCAAGCAGCGTTTTCGCGGCAAGGTCAGAACCATGGGTCTGGAGCCGACGACGCGCGACAAGTCAGGTCTGCCCCTTTATCCTCTGGACGTGATATTTGTGCCGGCGGAGACACAATTGCGCGCCGGCGCCGCGGCAATACTCAATCTGCCTTGATTCCCTGCTCCCTGAAGTATTGGCTGACCACCCGGTCTTCGTGCAGGATGTGATTTTCGACGCAATCGGTGAGGAAGGCCGTGATCAGGAGGGCGCGATCGGCGTGCCCGGCGTCGTATGTTTCCATCAGGGTGGCGGCCTCACGCAGCAGTTTCTCGTGTTCTGCAGCATGCTGTTTCAACCCGGGAAAGTCATGCTTGCGCATCAGGGCTTCTTCGTCCGCAAAATGATCTGCGACGAAATCGAGTATTTTCTCCATCTGCTGGTGCGCCTGTTCATAGCTACAGCCATGAGCCACTGCTTCCGCCAGTTCATTGACCAGGTCCATCATCCCGCGATGCTGCCGGTCCAGGGAAGGGATGCCCAGCGAGTGGCGGCTTTCGTCCCAGGCAAGATGGAATTTCTGCATGCTGCGGGCTCCTTCAGTTGTCTTCAGGATGCGGGGCGTTTCTCGTCCAGGCTGGAGATGCGGGTGGCGGGGGCGGTGTGGGATCAGTGATTGCGCCAGGAGCTGGCCACCAGGCTAGGTGATATTCGAGACGGCCCAACTTTTTATTATAACGTCCCAGGTCGCGATAGGGATCGTTTTTTTTCGATATCCAGGTAATGACGCAGAATGGCGTGCAGGTAAAACAGATCGTTTTCCCAGGTTCCGGTCAGATGGACCCACAACGGCATGATCTGCATGAAACCTCGCGCCCTGGTGCTGGCGCCAAGTGAAGGGCGATCCTGGGCATTCCTGCAGGGCCGCGCAGAATTCCCCGTAATCCGGACCGGGGGTGCAGCACAATTGTTTTCTTCCGGATTGTTTTTATTTGTTATGACATCTAAGACACATGGCGCTGCCGCTGTTGGTCGTGCGCAGGAAAGGGACGTTGGTTGGGTCATGCACTGCATGGCAGCTGGGGCATTCCACTTTCCCCGCAAACAGCTTTATGTCCGCCCAGCCCTTTAGCGCATCGGGGGGCGTCTGATAATTCGAATTTGAAATGGGATAAGGCATGGAAATCGGGTGATCGTTACTCAAATCCGGCCCCGCCATTACAGACAGCGCTTTCGAGTAGATGCCGTTTAGTGTGCCCGTATGGCACTTGACGCACGATGCCCCGTCGATGTTGCTTCCGCTGCCTGATGTGGCCGCAGTTATCGGCCGGTTGATGACGTTGTGCTGATCCCCGCTGTGTACCGCGCCGCCGCCCGTGCCGTCGTGACAGCTGAGACATACCAGCGAAAGCCCGCTAGGGCGTGTCGGGCAAGTCTGCGTCATGGTCGGGCTGGTATAGGGGGTGAATGCGTCGATATTGGTGATCCTTCTGTTCCACAGGGGGGTGTTCTCTAGACCTGCCTGGGTGCTGGCGTTGTGCGGCGTGTGACAGTGGACGCACAATTGAACACTGGCGTCGATACTCAAATCGTGTTTCGACCCGAGGATGCCGGCCTGGGTGCAGGTTGCCGCCCACAGCAGGGAACATAGCATCAGTGCGCGAAAATATCTGATTATTTCCATTATTACCCCTTCCGCAATTGCTTGCCGCTGTTTCCTTATTGCTAATGATGTTTAGCCGCTGTTTCTCAAGACTGGATCAAGCCGCTGCTGCATTGGCGGGTTCACTCGAAGATGGCACCCTCTCGCGCAGGCGGCGGCCCGTATTTTGTCAAGGAGGCCCAGCCATGAAGTGGGTCGCTTGGCAGGAGTTCAAAACTTGAACGCCGGGGTGGGCGCGGCGGAGAAGGTGTTTCAAATCCATCATGCCGGATGGTTGAAAATTAGGAATATGTGTTTTCATGGCCTCGCCACCCATTGCCTTGCAAATAACCTCAGAAGACGGAGGCTCGATTCCAGTGAATCCTAAGGCCCAAGGCTTTTCTGATTGTGGCCTTGGGAGTGAATGAAATCAGCAGCCAAGTAGTTGGCAAGGAATTAAATAATTAAATTTTATCATATCATAATAATAGTTGATGGGAAAGGGCGCGTTTTGCGAGTACTGATCAGTCTGGCGATCACGGTATCCCGAAGCAGGCGGGGTGCACGTTTTATGCAGTGCGGGACAAGCCTGGCGGCGTGTGGCTTGCCGTCGTTCCGGGCAGTAGTCCAGAAACGTCCGCCACGGGGCCTGTCTGCCATTCAGAGAAGCTGTGGCGTTTGTCATCCCAGGCCAGATGGTATTTCTGCATGGTTCGGACTCCTCAGTATCGGTTCCAGGCGCGGCACTGTGACTTGTCAGGAAGCGGGCTGGCGGCTGCTGTTCGAAACGCTGCTGGTGCGGCCGGGATAGGACCAGCCGTTGCGCCAGGCGCCAACCACCAGCGTGGGATATTCGGGGCGGCCGAGGCTGCCATTGTAGCGGCCCAGTGCGCGGTACAGATCGCCCTTTTCGATGTCAAGGTAGTGTCGCAGGATGGTGCAGCCGTAGCGCAGGTTGGTGCGGATGTGGAACAGGTTGTTGTCCTTGGCGCCGATGAGCTTGACCCAGAACGGCATGACCTGCATGTAGCCGCGCGCCCCTGCGCTGGAAACGGCGTATTTCTTGAAGCCGCTTTCGACCTGGATCAGGCCCAGCACCAGCTGCGGATCGAGTCCGGCGCGGGTGGCCTCATAATGCACGGTCCTGAGAAAATCGAGGCGCGTGGAGCGGTCCGGCATGCGTTTTTCCAGGCGGCGCGACATGTCGTCAAGCCAGTTCACCTCTTCCATCGGCGAAGAGAACGCCTTGTGACGCGGGGCGCTGTCGCTAACTGACTTGTATAGGGAGGCCCGCACGCTGGCGGAAAGCGGCTCATACACCTGCGCACCGGCGTGAGCTGTCAGGGGGAGCAGCAGGAGCAGAAATCCGGTCAGTTTTCGCATAACTTCGATTGCACGAATTCCAGCACCGAACTCAGGGCGATGGCCTGCGCTTTTTCGTCGCGCCGCCCCTG
>PQAG01000134.1 GCA_003104895.1 Nitrosomonadales bacterium | reverse complement strand
TTGACCTGCTGCAGGTCCTCTTCCGCCAGCGTGCCTGCTGCGGATTTCAGTTTCAGGCGGCTCACAAGGTAGGCGTAACGCGCCTTGTACAGATCGCGCTTGGCGCTGAACAGTTGTTGCTGGGCATTGAGCACGTCGACATTGGTGCGCACGCCGACCTCCAGCCCCAGCCGGGTGGAATCGAGGGAGCTCTGGCTCGAAACCAGCGCCTGTTCCAGCGCCCTGACCTGCGCCGCGCCGCTGGTGACGCCCAGATAGGCTTCGCGTGTCGAGAGCGCGGACTGGCGCGCTTCGAGCGTCAGGTCCTGGCGCGCCTTTTCCTGATTGGCCACCGCTTCGCGCACGCGGGAGCTGGTGCCGCCGCCCTGATAGAGGGGCAGGTTGAACTGCAGGCCGATGACCGAGGCCTTGGTGTCGTTGCCGACACCAAAAGTGCTGCCTGTGGCGCCGGTATCGCTATAGCTTGCAACCAGGTCGAGGGTCGGATGGTGGCCGCCGCGGTTGCGCTCCACTTCCTGATTGGCGATTTCCGCGCTGGCACGCTTGGCCTGGACCAGCAGGTTGTTCTGCTCCGCCGCTTCCACCCATTTGTTCATGTCGCTGGGCTCGGGCGGCTGCAGCGGTAGTTCGGCTGCAAGCGCGGCAAGCGGGCCGGGCAGCTTGCCGATGATTTTTTCCAGCGCTCTCTGGCGGATTTCGAGTTCGTTGAGAGCGGCGATTTCGCCGGCATTGGCAAGGTCGAACCGGGCTTGCGCCTCATGGGTGTCGGTAATGGTGGCAGTGCCGACCTCGAAGCTCATTTTTGCCTGATCCAGTTGTTCCTGGATGGCTTTTTTCTGTGCCCCGGCCAGCGCGACATTATCCTGTGCCAGCAGAACATCGAAATAAGCCTGGGCGACGTTGAGCATCAGTCCCTGTTGCGCGGCGGCATACTGGATCTCCGCCACGGCGCTTTGCAGCTTGCCCTGCTCGAACTGGGCCCAGTTCTGCGGGCGGTAGATGGGCTGGCTGAGGGAGAGCGTGGCGCCGTTGGTGTTGTAGTTGCGCTGGCCGCCTGGGAAGGAGCTTGCGCCGCGATACTGGATGTCCATTTCGTTCCAGGTGGTATTCGCGCTCAGGTTGATGGCCGGCAACAGCAGCGCGCGTGCCTGCGGCAGTTTTTCCTGCCCCGCCTGATATGCGGCACGGGCGGAAGCGAGCGCCGCATCGTTGGCGAGCGCATCGCGATAGATGTCCATCAGGTTGGCTGCTTCTGCGGCAGGGGCGAAGGCGGCTGAAATCAGTAGTGCCAGAGTGAGTCGTTTCATGAGAAATTTGTCCGGCAGGTGGTGGGGAGCAACTGGATCGCCAACGCAACGAAACTAGAAGGTGAAGCGTTGCGGCTGGAGAGCGTTGCGCAGCGGCGGTATGGTGGTCTCGAACAGGTCCGTGGTGCGGCAGGCGCCTTCGCCGAGGCAGGTGATCAGCTTCCCTTCCATGGTTGGCGCATCGCCCACCACTGCAAACATCCGGCCGCCGGGGTTCAGGCTGGCGAAGAAGGCTTCGGGCAGGACGGGAACCGAGCCGGTCAGCACGATGACGTCATAGAAGCCATGGCGGTTCCAGCCGCGGGCGGCATCGCCCAGTTCCAGCGTGACATTGTGCACGCCGTGGGCGCGCAGCTTTTCCGCTGCCCGCTCCTTGAGTTCAGGGACAATTTCGACGCTGTAAACGTGCCTGGATTGCTGAGCCAGCAGGGCGGTCATGTAGCCGCTGCCGGTGCCGACCTCCAGCACCGTGTCGGTCTTCTTGATGGCCAGTTCCTGGACGATGCGCGCTTCCATCTTGGGGGTGAGCATAACTTCGCCGTGTCCGATGGGGATTTCCATGTCCACAAAGGCCAGATTGCGGTACGCATCCGGGACGAAATCCTCTCGCCGCATTTCCAGCAGCAGATTGAGCACATGCGGATCCAGTACATTCCATGGCCTGATCTGTTGTTCCACCATGTTGAAACGTGCTTGTTCGAAATTCATAGCCACTCCGTCAGGTAACGCCATTGGCTTGCAATTATTCCACATTTCCAGTAGCTTCACACTACTTAGCTAGGGGTCCTGGCAATACGCCGTTCGGATGCGGATTGCCGGGTGAGAAAAACCCTTTGAACCTGATGCGGATAATGCCGCCGCAGGGAAGCGTTGCTGGCCCCAATGCTCCTTGTGTTTCCTGAGGAGTTTCCGTCCATGAATGCCAACCCCGAATTCCTGAACCAGTCCGCCCATGTCGATGAGGCGGCGGTGCAGCCACTGCCCAATTCGCGCAAGGTCTATGTCGCGGGTTCGCGCCCTGATATCCGCGTGCCGATGCGTGAAATCAGCCAGGCCGATACCCCCGCCAGCTTTGGCGCGGAAAAGAACCCGCCGGTTTTTGTCTATGACACTTCCGGTCCCTATACCGATCCTGACGTGAAAATCGACATCCGCGCCGGCCTGGCTTCGGTGCGCGGCGCCTGGATCGAGGAGCGTGGCGACACCGAACCACTCGCGGGACTGACATCCGAATTTGGCCGCCAGCGCCTGAACGATCCCAGGCTGGCGGAGCTGCGCTTCAACCTCCAGCGCCAGCCGCGCAAGGCCAAGGCCGGCATGAACGTGACGCAGATGCACTATGCCAGGCAGGGCATCATCACGCCGGAAATGGAATATATCGCCATCCGGGAAAACATGTTGCGCAACGGATTGGCCGGCATGCTCTCCACCCAGCATCCCGGGAACAGCTTCGGCGCGGCGATTCCGTCCGTGATCACGCCGGAATTCGTGCGCGACGAAGTGGCGCGCGGCCGTGCCATCATTCCGGCCAACATCAACCACCCCGAACTCGAGCCGATGATCATCGGGCGCAATTTCCTGGTCAAGATCAACGGCAACATCGGCAATTCCGCGCTGGCTTCCTCGATCCACGACGAAGTGGCCAAAATGACCTGGGGCATCCGCTGGGGCGCGGACACCATCATGGATCTTTCGACCGGCAAGAATATCCACGAAACGCGCGAATGGATCCTGCGCAACAGCCCCGTGCCGATCGGCACGGTGCCGATCTACCAGGCGCTGGAAAAGGTCAACGGCAAGGCCGAGGATCTCACCTGGGAAATCTTCCGCGACACCCTGATCGAGCAGGCCGAGCAGGGCGTGGACTACTTCACCATCCATTCCGGCGTGCTGCTGCGCTATGTGCCGCTGACTGCCAGCCGCATGACCGGCATCGTGTCGCGCGGCGGCTCGATCATGGCCAAGTGGTGCCTGGCGCACCACCAGGAAAATTTCCTCTATACCCATTTCGAAGATATCTGCGAGATCATGAAGGCCTACGACGTGGCCTTCAGCCTGGGCGACGGCCTCAGGCCCGGCTCGATCTACGCCGCCAACGACGCGGCCCAGTTCGGCGAAC
>PQAG01000133.1 GCA_003104895.1 Nitrosomonadales bacterium | reverse complement strand
CAGCACCAGGACAGCGAAAACAAGCTGTTTCTGATGCGGGTGGAGTGGGACCTGGAAGATTTCAATCTCGAGATCTCCAGTTTCGAGCGCATGTTTGCGCCCATCGCCACCCAGTTCGAGATGCAGTGGCGGCTGGCCCTTTCCAGCCACCGCCCCAAGGTGGCGATTTTCGTCTCGCGCTATGACCACTGCCTGGCCGACCTGCTCTACCGCCATCAGGCCGGCGAGCTGCACTGCGAGATTCCGCTCATCATCAGCAACCACGCCGACAACAAGTGGCTGGCGGATGCCTATCGCATTCCCTTCCAGCACATCGAGGTGCTCAAGGACGCCAAGGCGGAGGCCGAGAAGACCCAGCTCGCGCTGCTGCGCCACCACCACGTGGAACTGGTGGTGCTGGCCCGCTACATGCAGGTGCTGTCACACGATTTCATCCGCCACTACCCCAACCGCATCATCAATATCCACCACTCCTTCCTGCCCGCCTTCAACGGCGCCAAGCCCTACCACCGGGCGTTCGAACGGGGCGTGAAGCTGATCGGAGCGACCAGCCACTATGTGACGGAAGTGCTGGACGACGGCCCGATCATCGAGCAGGACGTGGTGCGGGTTTCGCATCGCGACTCGCTCGACTACCTGATCCGCAAAGGCGCGGACCTGGAGAAAATCGTGCTCTCGCGCGCGGTGCGCTGGCACATCGAGAACCGGGTGCTGGTCTATGCGAACAAGACGGTGGTGTTTGATTGAAGCTAGCGGTTAGCGGTTAGGGAAACGCTGATTTATTCACCAGAATCAAACTCCTCCCCCTTCAAGGGGGAGGCGGGGAGGGGGATGGGGTATGGCAATCAATGGGTTGCACTTCTACCCCATCCCCACCCTAACCCTCCCCTTGAAGGGGAGGGAATAAATCAGCGGCTCCTTAGCGGTTAGCGGTTAGCGGTTAGCGGTTAGCGGTTAGCAAAATCATAGTGAAAGCTGATCAGCCAACCGCCCCCAGATACCGCTCCCACTCGAAATATGGCCCCGGATCGGTCTTGCGGTCGGGCGCAATGTTGTGGTGGCCGGTGATGTCCTCGATGGGGTAGGCCTTTTTGAGCGCCCTGGTCAGTTCCGCCAGCTTCTCGTACTGGATATCCTCGTAGGGATCGAAATCGCTGCCTTCCAGCTCGATGCCGATGGAGAAGTCATTGCAGCGCTCGCGCTCCTTCCATCTCGAGATGCCGGCGTGCCAGGCACGCAGGTTGCAGGAAACGAACTGGATGATTTCGCCGTCACGACGGATGAAAAAATGACTCGACACCCTGAGATCGGCAATCGCGCGGAAATATTCGTGCGCCTTGGGATCGAGGCGGTTGGTGAAGAACTCGATCACCGCATCCCCGCCGTACTGGCGCGGCGGCAGGCTGATGTTGTGGATCACCAGCAAATTGACCGGCTCTTCCGGCGGCCGCTCGTCGAAGTTGGGAGAAGGGATGAAGCGCACCCCTTTCAGGAATCCGGACTGGTCAATTTCCACGGCTGTCACTTTCTCTTGGTTGTCGTCATCTCGCCAGCGTGGCTACTATTACGCACCCTGCGCCTGCATTTGCCGGCATTATAACCGCACCACGGCGATGTTATAATCGCCACCTCTCATCCGCCTGGACTTTCCCATGATTTTCGCCGAACTGTTTCTCATGCTCATCATTATCCTGATCGCGGCGGAAGTCTTTACCAACGCCCTGGAGCATCTGGGCGAAAAGCTGAAAATTTCCGAAGGCGTCACCGGTTCCCTGTTTGCCGCGGTGGGCACGGCCCTGCCGGAAACGCTGGTGCCGCTGCTGGCGATTTTCGCCGGCACCACCAGCGCCCACGTCAACGAGGAAATCGGTGTCGGCGCGATCCTCGGCGCGCCGCTGATGCTTTCCACGCTTTCCACTTTCCTGATGGCCATGGCGGTGCTGAAAAAGCGCGGCTGGCAGGGCCATCTCACGCCGGAGCATACCGGCCTGACGCGCGACCTCAATTTCTTTCTCGCGGCCTTTTCTCTTTCCGCCATCGCCCTGTTCGTGCCGCACGAAACCCCGCTGTTCCGCGCCCTGCTGGCTTTTGGCATGGTGATGATCTATTTCATCTACATCATGCTCACCCTGCGCGCTTCGGCGCATCTGGTGAAGGAAGGCCACGGCACGGAAGCCGAAGGCAAGATGATGCTGTGCAAGCTCGGCCTGCCGGAGAACATGCTGATCATCCTGGTCCAGCTGGCACTGGGCCTGGGGCTGCTGGTGGCCGGCGCCAAGGGTTTCATTCACGGCGTGGACGGAGCCTCGCAGATCCTCGGCATTTCCCCCCTGCTGCTGTCCTTGCTGATCATCCCGATCGCCACCGAGCTGCCGGAAAAGGTCAACAGCATCCTGTGGATCCGCCGCCACAAGGACACTCTGGCTTTCGGCAACATCACCGGCGCGATGGTATTCCAGGGCACGCTGCTGCCGGCGATCGGCATCATGCTCACGCCCTGGGCGCCGCAGCGCGAGGTGCTGGCCGGCGTCGTGATCACCCTGCTGGCAGCCGCCTGGCTGCGCTGGATGTCCTCGCGCGGCCAGCTGCGCGTCTGGCACCTGGCCCTCAATGGCGCGCTGTACGCAACCTACCTCAGCATCGCGCTGGCGTGATATGTGGGTGATGGGTAATGGACATCCCCCCTCACCCCTCACCCCTCACCCCTCACCCATTACCCTTTACCCCCGGCCCGGCTAACGCTATGCTGGCACATCCCTTCCAGAAGAGTGCGCCATGCCGGAAACGCCGCAACCCCGCGATGAACATGCCCCACTGAACCTCAGTCTTGATTCAGTCAAGCAATCCCTCACCAATCACCTCATCTTTTCCATCGGCAAGGATCCCATCACCGCCACCCAGCGTGACTGGTTCTTCACCCTCGCCAACGTGGTGCGCGACCGCCTGATCGAGCGCTGGATGGACACCATGCGGCGGTACTACAACCGCGATGCCAAGCGCGTGTATTACCTCTCGATGGAATTCCTCATCGGGCGCAGCCTGATGAACAGCGTGCTCAATATCGGTTTCATCGACGAAGTCCGCCAGGCCTGCATTGATGCTGACATTCAACTGGACAAGGTGACAGAACTGGAATTCGACGCGGCACTGGGCAATGGCGGCCTGGGCCGTCTGGCGGCGTGTTTCCTCGATTCCATGGCGACCATGGGGCTGCCCGGCTACGGCATGGGTATCCGCTATGAATACGGGATGTTCAACCAGAAGATCGAGAACGGCTGGCAAGTCGAGCACCCGGACAACTGGCTGCGTTATGGCAATCCGTGGGAATTCCCCCGCCCGGAAGTGCTGTACCCGGTCAAATTCGGTGGCCGGGTGGTGCAATTCAGCAACGAGCAGGGGCACCTCCACCACCATTGGGTGGATACCGACGAAGTCATGGCGATGGCCTACGATACGCCGACCCCCGGCTTCGGCGTTGACACGGTCAACAACATGCGGCTGTGGTCGGCCAAGGCCTCGCGTGACTTCGACCTCAAATACTTCAACGAGGGCAACTACATCAAGGCGGTGGAAGACAAGAACGAATCGGAAAACCTCTCCAAGGTCCTCTATCCCAACGACACCACCGCCATGGGCCGGGAACTGCGCCTGAAACAGCAGTATTTCTTCGTCAGCGCCTCGCTGCAGGATATCCTCTACCGTTTCCGCAAGCACCATGATTCCCTCGATGAATTGCCGGACAAGGTGGCGATCCAGCTCAACGACACCCATCCTTCCATCGCCATTCCCGAGCTGATGCGCCTGCTGGTCGACACCCATGAGCTGGGGTGGGACCGCGCCTGGAATATCACCAGCCGCACCTTCGCCTACACCAACCACACCCTCATGCCGGAGGCGCTTGAAACCTGGCCGGTCAGCCTGTTCGAAGCCCTGCTGCCGCGCCATTTGCAGATCATTTACGAAATCAATCACCGCTTCCTGCAAGGCGTCATGCACCGCTTCCCCGGCGACACCGGGCTGCTCAGGCGCATGTCGATCATCGACGAAAGCCACGGCCGGCGCATCCGCATGGCGCACCTCGCCATCGTTGGCAGCCACCACGTCAACGGCGTGGCGCAAATCCACTCCGATTTGATGAAGTCGACGATCTTTTCCGATTTCGAACGTTACTATCCGGGCAAGCTGATCAACATCACCAACGGCATCACCCCGCGCCTGTGGCTGAATCAGGCCAACCCCGGCCTGGCGCAGCTCATCACCCGCCGCATCGGCAAGGGCTGGATTACCGGCCTGAGCCAGTTGAAGCAATTGGCTGCACTGGCAGACGACGCCGGTTTCCAGGACGAATTCCGTGCCGTGAAACGCGCCAACAAGGAAAAGCTTGCCTCCATTCTGGCAAACAAGCTTGGGCTGGAAGTGAATCCGGACAGCCTGTTCGACGTCCACGTCAAACGTATCCACGAATACAAGCGCCAGCTGCTCAACGTGCTCCACGTCATCACCCTGTACAACCGCATCCGTTCGACCCCCGGCCTGGAAGTGGTGCCGCGCACCGTGATCTTCGCCGGCAAGGCGGCGCCCGGCTACGCCATGGCCAAGCTCATCATCAAGCTCATCAACGACGTGGCCGACATCGTCAACAACGATCCCGCCGCGCGCGGCCTGCTGAAAGTGGCTTTCCTGCCGAACTACGACGTTTCGACCGCATGCGAAATCATCCCCGCCGCCGATCTCTCGCAGCAGATATCCACTGCCGGCACCGAGGCTTCCGGCACCGGCAACATGAAGCTGGCCTTGAACGGCGCGCTCACCATCGGCACGCTGGACGGGGCCAACGTCGAGATAAAGGAGGAAGTGGGCGCGGAAAATATCTTCATCTTCGGCCTCACCGCCGAAGAAGCTGCCAGGACCCGGGACGGCGGCTACGACCCGTGGAGCCATTACCATGACAACAGCGAGTTGAAATGGGCGCTGGACATGATTGCTTCCGGCTATTTCTCGCCCGACCAGGCTGACCGTTTCCAGCCGGTTTTCAACAACCTGACGCACGGCGGCGACCACTACCTGCTGCTGGCCGACTACAGCGCCTACATCGCGGCCCAGGAACGGGTGGATGCGCTCTACCGCCACCCCGTACAGTGGACGCGCTGTGCCATCCTCAATGTCGCCGGCATGGGCAAGTTCTCCAGCGACCGCACCATAGGGGAATATGCGGAAAAAATCTGGGCCGCGGAATCAGTGCTGTAAGATTCATCCAGCAGATCATGAGCATAATCAATGAAATACTTGAGCCACATGAACATAAAAAAGACTTCATATCTCGCCCTGGCCCTAGCTTTCAGCCACACCGCAGGCGCCAGGGATGTCACATCTTCCTATCTGCTTGACGATCTGGGCGAGCAAACCAGCATCGCCACGCGCACCAAACTCAATATCGATTATGCCCCCGGCACCATTTCCATTCTCCACAGCGATGACCTCATCTCCCATGGCGCGCGCACGGTGTGGGAAGCGCTGGCGCTGGTGCCGGGCTTCGAGATGTCGATGGACGAAACCGGCAACCGGCAGGTGCTGGTGCGCGGCGTAGGGCGRACCTACTCCTCCGGCAACATCAAGCTGCTGCTCAACGATGTGGCGCTCAATTCCGAGTTGCTGAGCCTGGCCAACCCGCTGCTCAACATGCCGGTGGAACAGGTGGACCGCATCGAAGTGATGCGCGGCCCMGGCTCGGTCATGTATGGCGAATCCGCCTATATGGGGGTAGTCAACGTCATCACCCGCAAGCAGGGACAGCGCGTGTTTGCGGCGCTTGGGGACAAGGGCGCCGCTGCTGGCGGCGGCGTGCTGGCGCTGAGCGACGCGGAGCGCCAGTTCGGCATGAGCCTGAACGTTGCCGGCTGGAAGCGGGATGGGGGCGGACTGCATGCAGGAGAGGATGCCGGATATGCTGAAGGATTTGGCGCATTATCGAATGCCCCCGGTTTGGCCAATGACAAATACGGCTACAAATCAGCCCTGTTAAACCTGAACTTCAAGAAATTCTCCCTGACCGCCCAGTGGCTGGAAGATGGCGCCGGCGACCATTTCGGCATCAACTCCTATTTGCCGCCCAGCGAACAGCGGATTGTGACACGCCAGCGGCACCGCTCCGTTGAAGCCAGGCAACTGTTTGCCCTGAGCGATGAATTGCAGGCGGAATTCCGGCTGGGATGGGGCGATTTCACCCGCCAGCGCGACCGGATGTTCCTCTACCCCGT
The DNA here is from genome assembly GCA_003104895.1 of Nitrosomonadales bacterium. Lineage (GTDB taxonomy): Bacteria > Pseudomonadota > Gammaproteobacteria > Burkholderiales > Sulfuricellaceae > Sulfurimicrobium. The sequence goes on along the minus strand of PQAG01000133.1, from coordinate 7,107 downwards.
GGGCATGGGCCTGGATGATTACACTTATCTGAATCTGAATTACCGGGAACAGCGGACCAACGCAGCGCTTGACGTGGCATGGGAAAAAGGGCGCAACACCTGGCAAATGGGCTGGGCATTCAACAAGATCGACGTCGAGGAAGCGAATAGTCAGTTCAATGGAGAGCCTGCGAGCAACTGGCTCGACCTGGACCAGAAGCGCCTCATTTCCAGTTTCACGCTGCAGGATCAGTTCCGCGCCACGGATGCGCTGACCTTTACCGCCGGCCTGCGGCACGACCGTTACAACGACGTTGGCCACAGCACCACGCCGCGCCTGGCGGCAGTGTGGCAGGCGGCGCCGGGACATGTGCTGAAGGTTCAATATGCCGAGGCATTCAGGGCGCCTACTTTCTATGAAATGCGCTTTGGCAACCAGATAAAGCCTGAAACAATCGCCACCCGGGAGCTTGGCTACACCTACCGTCAGGGCGGGGGGCTGGCGCGGGTCACGGTATTCGATTCAGCGCTCAGGCAGCAAATCATTTTTGACGAGACCAGCGGCTATTCCAATCTGAGCGGGGCATCATCCAGCCGGGGACTGGAGCTTGAACTCGAGCGCTGGCTGAGCCCGGCCCTGAAGATGGACGGCAATCTGGCCCTGATCCGTACCGAAGATTACAACACCGGCCAGCCAACCCCGGGGGCGGCAAACCGCCTGTTCAACCTGGGAATGGAATGGCATCCGGCCAGCGAGTACACCGTGGATCTGCGCCTGCGCCATGTCGGCCCGCGCCAGCGCGAAGTTGGCGACTTGCGCGAGAAGCTGGCTGGCTACAGCACGGTGGGCCTGACCGCCACAGCATTCAACTTTGCTTCCCGCGGCCTGACCTTGCGCGCCGGCATCAAGAACCTGTTCAACCAGGCCGTCAAGGTGCCGTCGACCATCGACATTTACGCATACCCCGCGCCCAATTACCGCGATGATCTGCCCATGGCAGAAGGGCGCGCTGCCTGGGTGCAGATGACTTACAGTTTCTAGGGCGTGAAATTAGCGTTAACACGCCCTAGTCGATCCCCAGCCGCGCCAGCCGGTAACGCAGGGCGCGGAAGGTAATCCCCAGCAGTTTCGCGGCGGCGGTCTTGTTGTAGCGGGTTTTCTCCAGCGCTTCCTGCAGCGCTTCCTTTTCCACCCGGTCGAGATAATCCGGCAGCGGCCATTTCGCGCCCGGCTCATGGCTGGCGGGATAATCTTCATCCGCCGGCCCGGTCAGATAGAGATCCTCCTTGTGAATGCGGGCGCCGCCGCACAGGGCCAGCGCACGTTCCAGAATATTCTCCAGCTCGCGCACGTTGCCCGGGAAATCGTAGCGCTGCAGCGCCTCGACAGCATCCGGCGCCAGTTCCGGCACCGTGCCGCCGGCCTGGCGCGCGAGCCGGGCCAGGATGCTGGCGGCAATCAGCGGCACATCCTCGCTCATTTCGCGCAGCGGCGGCATCCTGAGCTCGATCACATTGAGGCGATAGTAAAGATCCTGGCGGAAATTTCCGTTCGCCACGCAATCCGCCAGCTTCTGGTGCGTGGCGCTGATGATGCGCACATCCACCGGGTCTTCCTGGGTGGCGCCGACCTTGCGCACCTTTTTCTCCTGGATCGCGCGCAGCAGCTTGACCTGCATGGGAAGCGGCAGGTCGGCCACTTCATCGAGGAACAGGGTGCCGCCGCTGGCGGCCTGGAAGAAGCCATCGCGGTCCTGATCTGCACCAGTAAAGGCGCCCTTGCGGTAGCCGAAAAACTCGCTTTCCATCAGGCTCTCGGGGATCGCGCCGCAGTTCACCGGCACGAAGGGTTTTTCGCGGCGCACGCTCTTTTCGTGGATCAGACGCGCCGCCAGCTCCTTGCCGCTGCCCGATTCGCCCGTGACATACACCGGCGCCTGGCTGCGCGCGAGCTTCTCGATCAGCTCGCCGGCCTGCTGTATGGCGGCAGACTGCCCCAGCAATGCGTAGCCCTCCGGCGCCGACGGCACGGCTGCGGAAGGCAGCTTGAGCGCGGACTTGACCACGGCGCGCAGCTGGTCGAGCGCAACCGGCTTGGACAGATAATCGAAGGCCCCGGCCTTGAGGGCCGCCACCGCGTTTTCGGTGCTGCCGTGCGCGGTAATCACCGCCACCGGCAAATCCGGGCAGTTGGCGCCGATATGGCGCACGATCTCCAGACCTTCGCCATCCGGCAGGCGCATGTCGGTCAGGCACAGGTCGAATTCGTGTTCCTGCACTTTCTGCAGCGCGTCCTTGACCGTGGATGCACGCTCTACCTGCAGCCCCATTTTCAGCAGGGTCAGCTCCAGCAGTTCGAGGATGTCGGCCTCGTCATCCACGATCAGGGCAAGATAGTTTGCCGCATTTCCTTTGGCTCGATTCAACAGGGACCCCCTTTGCAACAAATCCTGAACTGCCCGCCCGGCGCCACCTCGATGTAATCCAGGCTGGCACCGTTAGCCTCGCACACTTCACGGGCGATATACAAGCCCAGCCCGGTGCCGCTGCTGAAAGTGGTGAAGAACGGCTCGAACAGCTGCCCGGCCAGCTCTTTTTCCACGCCCGGCCCATCGTCGATGACGTCGATCTGCACCACGTTGTCCAGATGCGCGGCGGAAACGTAAAGCCGGATGCTGCCATCAGACTGCCGGCTATGGCGCCAGGCATTGCGGCACAGGTTCCACAGCACCTGATGCAGGTGCGAGCGGTCGAAGCAAATAGTTGGATGGGTATCCATTTCCAGCGAAATCGCGCTGGCCGGGATTTTTTCCGCGAGGCAGAACTGCTCGATGAAGCCGGCCAGGAAAACATCCAAGCTGAGGGTCTCGCGCTGCGCCCGGTCGCGCCGGTTGAGCTGCAAGACATCCTGCACCATGCGATCCAGGCGCAGGGTGTTGTCGCGGATGATCTGCAGCAGGCGCGACTCGGTCTTGTCGTGTTCTTCTTCCTGCAGCAGCTGCGTCGCGTGGCCGATGGCAGAAAGCGGATTGCGGATTTCGTGCGCGATATTGGCGGTCAGCCGGCCCAGGGCGGCCAGCTTGATCTGCTGCGACAGGGCCTGCTGCTGGCTCACATCCTCGATGAAAATCACCGCTCCGGCCTCGGCGCCGCTTTCAATCGGGCTGAAGCGGGTGCTGATCTGTTTCCCCGTTGCCGGCACGCCCAGCGGCGGGAAATTGAGCGCCCGGTCGGCACGCCAGCGTTTCAGGCGCTCCGCGATGGCCGGCGCATAGTCATAAAGGCGAAGATCGCGCCTGTAATGCGACGGGTTTCCCAGCAGGCGCTCGCACTGGGCGTTATGGCTGCGCACCAGGCCCTTGTCATCCACCACCATCACCCCGTCCTGCATGGCCTGGATAATCAGCGCATTGACCAGGGACAGATTCTCCAGGTCGATGCTCTTCTGCTTGACCAGGCGCTCGCTTTCCTTCACCTGCCGGGCGAGGAAATACCCCATGCCCGCCGTGGCAAAGAAGCCCATGCCGAGGAGCGCAGCCTGGAAGTAATCATCCTTCACTTCAAGCACGAACAGCTGGTAGCTCTGTTCCAGCAGCACGGCAATGCTTGCCATGGCCGCATAAAACATCGCCTGCCGCCCCTTGCTGATCAGGCTGCTGGCCGCCAGCGCCACCACCAGCAGGAGGCCGAGACCACTCTTGATGCCGCCGCTGGCATGCATCAACAGGACAATGAACACCACATCACCCAGCGTCTGCACACTCAGCTGGAAATTGAAAGATGGCCAGCGCGTGCTGATGGTCAAGGTCATCAGGGCGCTGAACAGCACGTAAAACATGCTGACAATCAGGAACATCCCCGGATTCTGCTCGCCGTAAACCGGCATCGCCCCGAGGACGACGAATACCGTCACGAACAGTCCGGAGACGATGAGCCGGTAGAGATTGAAGTAGTGCAGAGACTTCCAGTAGGCATCCAGGGGCGGGGTGCTGCGCCTTAAGAAGGCCCATACCGGATCAAGCTTGCGTAGCAAAGTTGCGCTCATCGGGCTGAAGAAAACGGATCAGTCTGGATGATGATGCAGGCGGCGATGCTCGTCGCAGCAGAAAAATTCGCCCCGGGACAGTATCGCCTCGCTGCGCGGCAAGTGAACGCCGCACTGCTCGCAGCGCACCATGTCCTCCTCTACCGGCGAGGGCGGCGCAGCCGCTTCATCCTTCTCCACGCTGCGGCCATATTTTTTCAGCAGGGTGTAGATCAGCCAGACACCCAGCACCAGCAATAATATCTTGATCAAGTGCTTCCCCGGTTGATGCCATTAATGGGCTGGATTATCAGGCGGCTGATCTCGCTTGTCCACTGCGCCAAATTCGCGGAATGAACGCCACAGCGCCAGATCATAAGCGATCTTGAGCACGCCGCAGGCCAGCAGCGGCGCCGCCAGCCAGCCGGTGGCAAAAAAATGCGCCGCCCAGAGTGAGCCGCTTTGCTGTCACTCTCGGCGGAAACAATCCTTGCGGGTGACATGGGAAGGCATTAATAAAGTACACAGTACGAACACATTAAATAGCAAAGGTATAAACCAGCCCCACCGCCGCGCAGGCGGCGATCACGCGCATGATGTCCTGCTTGTATTTCCACAGCGCGATGAAGGCGGCAAGGGAAATCAGGGCGTAGAACCATTCGAAGCTGCCGCTGAACGGCGCGGCCTCGCTGGCTCTGGGCCACAACACGTGCCAGCCGAAGAAAACCGCCAGGTTCAGGATCACGCCCACCACGGCGGCGGTGATGCCGGTCAGCGGCGCGGTGAACTTGAGGTCGCCATGGGTGGATTCCACCAGCGGCGCCCCCGCGAGGATGAACAGGAAGGACGGCAGGAAGGTGAAGAAGGTGGCCACGCCGGCCCCGGCGAAACCGGCCAGGAACAGCGCGTCCGGGCCGAAAATCTGCTTGCTCCAGGCACCGACGAAGCCGACGAAGGACACCACCATGATCAGCGGCCCCGGCGTGGTCTCGCCCAGCGCCAGTCCGTCAATCATCTGCGTGCCGGTGAGCCAGTGGTAATGCTCCACCCCGCCCTGATAAACGTAGGGCAGCACCGCGTAGGCGCCACCGAAGGTCACCAGCGCGGCCCTGGTGAAGAAATCACCCATGTCGCGCAAGACCGGCTCGCTCAACAGCATCATCGCCGCGCCCCACAGGGCCAGACCGGCCAGCAGCAGCACCGCCAGCCGTGCGGCGCTGAACTTGACGTGGGCCGGGGGCGGCGTGTCGTCGTCGATCAGCGCGGGGCCGGACTGCTTGCTGCCGGCACCATGGCCGCCACCCATCTTGAACAGGTCAGGCAGTATCCTGCCCCCGGCAAACCCCAGCACGCCCGCACCCAGCACGATGTAGGGGAAGGGGATTTTCAGCGCGAAGATGGCGATGAAGGAAAGCGCGGCCATCGCCCACAACAGCTTGTTTTTCAGGGCGCGCGAGCCGATGCGCCAGGCGGCGAACACCACGATGGCCACCACCGCCGGCTTGATGCCGTTGAACACGCCCTGGACGAACTTCACGTCGCCGAATGCCAGGTAAACATAAGTCAGCCCGGCGATGATGAACAGCGAGGGCAGCACGAACAGGGTGCCGGCGACAATGCCGCCCCAGGTGCGATGCAGCAGCCAGCCGATATAGATGGCAAGCTGCTGCGCCTCCGGGCCGGGCAGCACCATGCAGTAGTTGAGCGCATGGAGGAAGCGATGCTCGGAAATCCAGCGGCGTTTTTCCACCAGTTCCTGGTGCATGATGGAAATCTGTCCGGCAGGGCCGCCGAAGCTGATGAAGCCCAGCTTGAGCCAGTAGGCAAAAGCCTCCCAGAAAGACGGGTGGGCGGGTCGTACCAGATCGTTTGGCTCGCTCATGCTGCTTCTCCAGATTTGAAATTCATGTAGATCCCGTCGAAAACCCCGCCTGCTGCGGCGAGCAGGGCATCATCGTCCGCCTGGCTGGCGCGCAGCCCGCCCAGCACCAGTTCCAGCCCTGCCGCTTCCGCCACCGGCAGTCCGCCGGCATCGAGGCAATGCACCAGCGCCGCCAGTTTCACCAGGGCGGGGTCGGACTCCAGCCCGAAACTCGCCAGCAGCACCTCGAAAGTCACGCGCTGGCCGACATGGGTAAATGCCGCGCCATCGAAATCGAAACCGAGCGCATCAGCGGGGCAGTCCTCCACGCGCTCCAGCCAGACGAACTCAGCCGCCGGATCAATGAAGCGGCGGATCAGCCAGGCGCTGGCCATGCGGTCCACCCACAAGTGCTTGCGCGTGGCCCAGCGGCGCTGCTGATGGGCGGCCTTGTCCTGCACTGCGACATCGCCCGCCGTGGGGCGCGGCTCGCCCGGCGCAAGGGAGGCTAGAAACGCGGCTTCCGCGTCCATCAGCAGGGCATTCGCATCGGCCTTGCCGCCGCGCGGAAAATAATCGATCGCCACCAGGGCCTCGAATTCACGCCACAGCGTCTTGAGCTGGCGCCGTCCGGCGTGCGTGTCCAGCGCCCCGGCCCCGGTATGAAAAGCGGTCACGCGCTCCATCAATGCACGGTAATCCTCGCTGCGGTCAAACAGGCTCTGGAAATCGGTTTTTTCCTCGGTGGAGGGGTTGGCGACATTGAGCAGATAGGCGCTGCCGCCGCCCTGCTTGATTTCCTCCGCATGCATGCGTAGCGCCTGGCGCAGGCCGCGCCCGGCGGGCAGCAGATAGACGCCATCGCGCAACGCCGCGCATCCCAGCGCCTTGGTGGCGCGCCAGATACGCATCCGCAAGGTGGCGTTGGCGGCGGGCAAGCTGACCACCAGAGCCAGCCATTTGTCAGTGCTGTAAACAGGCCGCATGGGCACCCCTGATTAATATTTGTAATTATTGTTACATAATAATGTTACATATTGAACAATTTTTTAAATATTTCACTTTCTTGGCAGCAATAAGCTCCTGTAAAATAAGCACACATAAGCAAATCATAAAATATTTATTTTTTGATACTTTTATAGACTGCCTCTAAAATTAAACAGGATTACTTCTTGGATAACTGCCCCTCCTGCAAACTCTGGCTGTTCCGCGTCTTTCCCTTTTTGCGCTGGTGGCCCATGGT
>PQAG01000132.1 GCA_003104895.1 Nitrosomonadales bacterium | reverse complement strand
ATCAACCGCAACAACCGCCTGAAACGCCTGCTCGAACTGAAGGCGCCGGAAATCATCGTGCGCAACGAAAAGCGCATGCTGCAGGAGGCGGTGGATTCGCTGCTCGACAACGGCCGCCGCGGCAAGGCCATGACCGGCGCCAACAAGCGCCCGCTGAAGTCGCTCGCCGACATGCTCAAGGGCAAGCAGGGCCGCTTCCGCCAGAACCTGCTGGGCAAGCGCGTCGACTACTCCGGCCGCTCGGTGATCGTGGTCGGCCCGGAGCTCAAGCTGCACCAGTGCGGCCTGCCCAAGAAGATGGCGCTGGAGCTGTTCAAGCCCTTCATCTTCCACAAGCTGGAAGTTCTCGGCCTGGCCACGACCATCAAGGCCGCCAAGCGCCTGGTGGAAGAGGAAGGTCCGGAAGTGTGGGACATCCTGGAAGACGTGATCCGCGAACATCCGGTCATGCTCAACCGCGCCCCGACCCTGCACCGCCTCGGCATCCAGGCGTTCGAGCCGGTGCTGATCGAGGGCAAGGCGATCCAGCTGCACCCGCTGGTCTGCGCCGCGTTCAACGCCGACTTCGACGGCGACCAGATGGCCGTGCACGTGCCGCTGTCGCTGGAAGCGCAGATGGAAGCCCGCACCCTGATGCTGGCCTCGAACAACGTGCTGTCGCCCGCCAACGGCGAACCGATCATCGTGCCGTCGCAGGATATCGTGCTGGGTCTCTATTACATGACGCGCGAGCGCATCAATGCCAAGGGTGAAGGCATGATGTTCTCCGACGTGGTGGAGATTTCCCGCGCCTACGAGTCGCGCCAGGTCGATCTGCACGCCAGAATCATCGTGCGCCTCAAGGAATACACCCTCGAAGCCAACGGCGAGAAGAAAGAAAAGATCACGCGCTATGAAACCACTGTCGGCCGCGCATTGCTGGCCGAATTGCTGCCAGCCGGCCTGCCGTTCTCGGTGGTCAACAAGCCATTGAAGAAGAAGGAAATCTCCCGCCTGATCAATGCCAGCTTCCGGCGCTGCGGACTGCGCGAGACGGTGATTCTGGCCGACAAGCTGATGTACACCGGTTTCACCTATGCGGCACGCGCCGGCATTTCGATCGCTGTGGACGACATGCTGGTGCCGACACAGAAGGAAGGCATCCTGGGCGCTGCAGAGGCTGAAGTCAAGGAGATCGAGATGCAGTACTCCTCCGGCCTGGTGACTCAGGGCGAACGCTACAACAAGGTGGTGGACATATGGGGACGTGCCGGCGACGTGGTGGCCAAGGCCATGATGGACCAGCTCGGCAGCGAAAAAGTCACCGACCGCGAAGGCAAGGAAGTCAAGCAGGAATCCTTCAACTCCATCTACATGATGGCCGACTCCGGCGCTCGCGGTTCCGCTGCACAGATCCGCCAGCTGGCCGGCATGCGCGGCCTGATGGCCAAGCCGGACGGCTCGATTATCGAAACCCCGATTACGGCGAACTTCCGCGAAGGCCTGAACGTGCTGCAGTACTTCATCTCCACACACGGTGCCCGCAAGGGTCTGGCTGACACCGCGCTGAAGACGGCGAACTCCGGTTACCTGACGCGCCGCCTGGTGGACGTGACCCAGGACCTGGTGGTGACCGAGCAGGATTGCGGCACCAGCAACGGCGTGGCACTGAAGGCGCTGGTCGAGGGCGGCGAAGTGGTCGAGCCGCTGCGCGAACGGATTCTCGGCCGCGTGACGGCTGCGGATGTGGCGCACCCTGAAACCGGAGAAACGGTTTACGAAGCCGGCACCCTGCTGGATGAGGATGCGGTGGAGGCCATCGAGGCGCTGGGTATCGACGAAGTCAAGATGCGCACGCCGCTGACCTGCGAAACCCGCTACGGCCTGTGTGCCAAGTGCTACGGCCGCGACCTCGGCCGCGGCATGCTGGTGAACGTCGGCGAGGCGGTAGGCGTGATCGCGGCGCAGTCGATCGGTGAGCCGGGCACCCAGCTGACCATGCGCACTTTCCACATCGGTGGTGCGGCATCGCGCGCAGCAGTGACCAGCCAGATCGAAATCAAGTCCAACGGCACGCTGCGTTTCACTTCCGGCATGCGTTACGTGACCAACGCCAAGGGCGAGCTGATTGTCATTTCCCGCAGCGGCGAAGTGATGATCCAGGACGACAACGGCCGCGAGCGTGAGCGCCACAAGGTTCCCTACGGCGCAACCCTGCTGTCCATGGACGGCACTGTGGTCAAGGCCGGCCATGTGCTGGCGGCCTGGGATCCACACACCCGTCCGATCATTACCGAGTACGCGGGCAAGGTGCGTTTTGAGAACGTGGAAGAAGGCGTCACCGTTGCCAAGCAGATTGACGAGGTGACAGGCCTGTCGACCCTGGTGGTGATCGACCCCAAGCGGCGCGGCACCGGCGTGTCCAAGGGTTTGCGCCCGCAGGTGAAGCTGCTGGACGAAAAAGGCGATGAAGTCAAAATTGCCGGCACCGACCTGCCCGTCAACATTACCTTCCACGTGGGATCCATCATTACCGTGAAGAATGGCCAGGATGTGAGCGTGGGCGAAGTGCTGGCGCGCATCCCGCAGGAAACCTCCAAGACGCGCGATATTACCGGCGGTCTGCCGCGCGTGGCCGAATTGTTCGAGGCACGCTCGCCCAAGGATGCGGGCCTGCTGGCGGAAGTCACGGGCACGATCTCCTTCGGCAAGGATACCAAGGGCAAGCAGCGCCTGGTGATCACTGATCTCGACGGCAATGCCAACGAATATCTGATTGCCAAGGACAAGCACGTGACCGCGCACGACGGCCAGGTGGTCAACAAGGGCGAGTCGATTGTGGATGGACCCGCCGACCCGCACGACATTCTGCGCCTGCTGGGCGTGGAGGCGCTGGCACGCTACATTGCCGACGAGGTGCAGGACGTCTACCGGCTCCAGGGCGTGAAGATCAACGACAAGCATATCGAGGTGATCGTGCGGCAGATGCTGCGCCGCGTGACCATTTCCGATTCTGGCGATACCCGTTTTATCCAGGGCGAGCAGGTTGAACGCGCAGAAGTGCTGGACGAAAACGAGCGCATGGCAGCGGAAGGCAAGCAGCCAGCCAGCTACGATTTCATGCTGCTGGGTATTACCAAGGCTTCGCTGTCCACCGATTCCTTCATTTCCGCGGCGTCCTTCCAGGAAACGACGCGCGTGCTGACGGAAGCGGCAATCATGGGCAAGAAGGACGAGCTCCGCGGTCTCAAGGAAAACGTCATTGTTGGCCGTCTCATCCCCGCCGGTACTGGCCTCGCCTACCACAACACCCGCCGCAACCAGAAACTGGGAGCGGATATGGGCGAGAATGTACTGGCCGAGGAATCACCAGTGGAAGCCCAGGATGATGAACAACCCGCTTGACAGCGGGGTATTAACTCAATAGAATCCTGAGTCTTTTTACATCCGGGTGAATTTTCTCGGGCGCAGGATTTGAATTCAGGGACGGCTCGGCCGTCCCGTCATTTTTATTTAGGAATTTAACGCATGCCAACCATCAACCAATTAGTGCGCAAGCCGCGCGCCCTGCAGAAAGAAAAAAGCAAGGTGCCCGCATTGGAGAGCTGCCCGCAGCGTCGCGGTGTTTGCACTCGTGTATACACCACCACGCCAAAGAAGCCAAACTCCGCCCTGCGTAAGGTTGCCAAGGTGCGCCTGACAAATGGGTTTGAGGTCATCAGCTACATTGGCGGTGAAGGCCACAACCTGCAGGAACACTCGGTTGTGCTGATTCGCGGCGGCCGTGTGAAAGACTTGCCTGGCGTGCGTTACCATACTGTGCGCGGTAGCCTCGATACGGCTGGCGTGAAAGATCGTAAACAAAGCCGTTCGAAGTACGGTGCCAAGCGTCCTAAAGCCGCTTAATTGATTGAGGTATAGAAAATGCCAAGACGTAGAGAAGTCCCCAAGCGCGAAGTTCTCCCGGATCCAAAATTCGGTAACCAGGAGCTGGCCAAGTTTGTTAACGTTCTGATGATTCAGGGCAAGAAGGCTGTTGCCGAGCGCATCATTTACGGTGCGCTGGACCAGATCCAGAAGAAAAGCGGCAAGGATCCGATCGAGGTTTTCACCCAGGCCCTGAGCAATGCGCGCCCGATGGTGGAAGTCAAGAGCCGCCGCGTGGGTGGTGCCAACTACCAGGTTCCGGTTGAAGTGCGTTCCGTGCGCCGCACGGCGCTGGCAATGCGCTGGTTGCGCGACGCGGCCCGCAAGCGCGGGGAAAAATCCATGGGAATTCGCCTTGCCGGCGAATTGATGGATGCTGCTGAAAACCGCGGCTCCGCCATCAAGAAGCGCGAAGAAGTGCATCGCATGGCTGAAGCCAACAAGGCCTTTGCCCATTTCCGTTTCTAAAACCAGTCTCTAGATAATTAAGGTTGCATAGCTGTGGCACGTAAAACACCCATTGATCGTTATCGTAATATCGGCATTAGTGCTCATATTGACGCAGGCAAAACCACGACCACCGAACGTATTCTTTTCTATACCGGCGTGTCGCACAAAATTGGTGAGGTGCATGACGGCGCTGCGACCATGGACTGGATGGAGCAGGAGCAGGAGCGTGGCATTACCATTACTTCCGCGGCGACGACCTGTTTCTGGAAGGGGATGGACAATAATTTCCCCGAGCATCGCATCAATATCATCGACACCCCGGGGCACGTGGACTTCACCATCGAGGTGGAGCGATCCATGCGCGTGCTGGACGGCGCATGCATGGTTTACTGCGCCGTAGGCGGCGTTCAGCCCCAGTCCGAAACCGTTTGGCGCCAGGCCAACAAGTATGGCGTTCCGCGTCTTGCATTCGTGAACAAGATGGACCGCTCCGGCGCCAACTTCTTCAAGGTTTACGACCAGATGCGCGCCCGTCTCAAGGCGAATCCAGTTCCCCTGCAGGTGCCGATTGGTGCTGAAGACACTTTTGCTGGCGTGGTCGATCTGATCAAGATGAAGGCGATTTTCTGGGATGACGCGTCCCAGGGCATGAAGTTCGAAGAGCGCGATATTCCTGCTGATCTCGTCGATACCTGCAACGAGTGGCGCGAGAAGATGGTGGAGAGTGCCGCCGAGGCTTCCGAAGAGCTGATGAACAAGTATCTCGAAGAGGGCGACCTGTCGGTGGCGGACCTCAAGAAAGGTTTGCGTCAGCGCACAATCGCCGGTGAGATTGTTCCCATGATGTGCGGCTCCGCGTTCAAGAACAAGGGCGTGCAGGCCATGCTCGACGCAGTGGTCGAGTTCATGCCGTCGCCAGTCGATATTCCGCCGGTCAAGGGCATTCTGGAAAACGAGAGCGAGGGCGAGCGCAAGGCGTCTGACGACGAACCTTTTGCCGGTCTTGCCTTCAAGATCATGACCGACCCTTATGTCGGGCAGCTGATTTTCTTCCGCGTATATTCCGGCGTGATCAATTCCGGCGATACGATTTACAACCCGGTCAAAGGCAAGAAGGAGCGTATCGGCCGCATCCTTCAGATGCATGCCAACCAGCGCGAGGAAATCAAGGAAGTGCGCGCCGGCGACATCGCTGCGGCTGTGGGGCTGAAAGAGGCAACCACGGGTGATACGCTGTGCGATCTGAATAACGTGATTACTCTTGAGCGCATGGTGTTCCCGGAGCCGGTGATTCACGTTGCCGTCGAGCCAAAGACCAAGGCTGACCAGGAAAAGATGGGCATTGCCCTGAACCGTCTGGCCCAGGAAGATCCATCCTTCCGCGTGCGCACTGACGAAGAAACCAACCAGACCATTATTTCCGGCATGGGTGAATTGCACCTCGAAATTCTGGTTGATCGCATGAAGCGCGAGTTTGGCGTTGAAGCCAACGTGGGCGCTCCGCAGGTTGCATACCGCGAGGCGATCCGCAAAGCTGTCGAAGTGGAAGGCAAGTTCGTCAAGCAATCTGGCGGCCGAGGTCAATATGGCCATGTCTGGCTCAAGATGGAGCCTAACGAAGCGGGCAAGGGCTTCGAGTTTGTCGATGCCATCAAGGGTGGTACGGTGCCGCGCGAATATATTCCGGCGGTTGAGAAGGGCTTGATTGACACGCTGCCGAATGGAGTGCTGGCCGGCTTCCCGGTTGTTGATGTGAAAGTGACGCTGTTCGATGGTTCCTACCATGACGTGGACTCGAACGAAAACGCCTTCAAGATGGCTGCTTCAATGGGCTTCAAGGACGGCATGCGCAAGGCCAACCCGGTACTGCTCGAGCCGATGATGGCGGTCGAGGTGGAGACGCCAGAAGAGAAGATGGGTGACGTGATGGGCGACCTGTCCTCCCGCCGCGGCATGATCCAGGGCATGGAAGACATGGCGGGTGGCGGCAAGGCGATCAAGGCGGAGGTTCCGCTGGCCGAAATGTTCGGCTATTCCACGACATTGCGCTCCCTGACCCAGGGGCGGGCAACATACACCATGGAATTCAAGCACTATGCCGAGGCGCCCAAGAATGTCGCCGAAGCAATCATGAACAAGAAATAACCGTAATTCAGATTTGAGAGGAAACTGACATGGCAAAAGGCAAGTTTGAGC
>PQAG01000131.1 GCA_003104895.1 Nitrosomonadales bacterium | reverse complement strand
GCCAGCAGACCATCATCGCCATCGGCGTCACGCTGATGGTGCTGCGCGCGACCGACGGCGTGGTAGCGGGGACGCTCTCGCTGGGCGACCTGGTCATGGTCAACGCCTTCCTGCTGCAGATGTTCCAGCCGCTCAGTTTTCTGGGCGTGATGTACCGCGAGATCAAGCAGTCCATGACCGACGTGGAGCGCATGTTCACCCTCCTGCACCGCCCCAGGGAAGTCGAGGATGCGCCGGATGCGCGCCCGCTGGCCGTGGCGGGCGGCGAGGTGAGGTTCGAGCGCGTCAGCTTCGCCTACAACCCCGACCGCCCGATCCTGCACGATGTCAGCTTCACCATCCCGGCCGGGAAGACGGTGGCCGCGGTGGGCGCCAGCGGCGCGGGAAAATCCACCCTGGCGCGCCTGCTGTTCCGCTTCTACGATGTGAACGAGGGCAGCATCCGCATCGACGGCCAGGACATCCGCCAGCTCAGCCAGGACAGCCTGCGCGCGGCAATCGGCGTGGTGCCGCAGGACACCGTGCTGTTCAACGACAGCATCTACTACAACATCGCCTACGGCCGGCCCGACGCCTCGCGCGACGAGGTGATCGCCGCCGCCCGTGCCGCGCACATCCTCGACTTCATCGAAAGCCTGCCGCAAGGATGGGAAAGCGTGGTCGGCGAACGCGGCCTGAAGCTCTCCGGCGGCGAAAAGCAGCGTGTCGCCATCGCCCGCACCCTGCTGAAGAACCCGGCCATCCTGATCCTGGACGAGGCCACCTCCGCGCTCGATACCATGACCGAAAAGGCCATCCAGGCCGAGTTGCTGGAAATCGCCCGGAGCCGCACCAGCCTGATCATTGCGCACCGCCTGTCCACCGTGATCGAGGCTGACGAGATCCTGGTCATGGATGGGGGGCGCATCGTCGAGCGCGGGCGGCATCCGGAACTGCTGGCCAGGGACGGCGTGTACGCCCACATGTGGGCTCTGCAGCAGCAGGCGGAAGAGGCGGCCGAATAGCCTGTCAGCCTTCGCCCGCCGCTGGCCGGAATGGGCAAGGCTATTTCAAGCAGGTGATGCTGCTCGATCCCTTCCCGTCCGCAGCAACGACTGCAACACATTGCGCTGGCCCGCACTTGCAGTTGGAGATGACAAAGTTTCCCTCGCTGGTTTTCGTGCACACGCAGGCAGGTGGAGGGGATACCGGGGGAAGTTTTATTTCAACGGCGGGGCCGCCCGCCGTGTCGGCGAGAACGTTGAAAGTTGCCGCAAACAGGGCAATGGCTATTCCGTATCGGCTGACAGGATGCGCTTTCATGTTGTGACCCTCCGTTTCTTCGAGCTTCATGTTAGCAAAATTATCCATGGCATGGCTGAAACAGGGCAACCATCCCGTCAAATGCGTGGCAC
The DNA here is from genome assembly GCA_003104895.1 of Nitrosomonadales bacterium. GTDB lineage: Bacteria > Pseudomonadota > Gammaproteobacteria > Burkholderiales > Sulfuricellaceae > Sulfurimicrobium. Next base: position 2,462 of record PQAG01000131.1, on the reverse strand, counting down.
CGTCCTGCTCAGAGCGTCGTCAGCCGGGCGAGCCAGTCACCGAACAGGGTGGTGAGCACGGTCACGGCGGGAATCACATAGAAAAATCCGCGCATCAGGCTGCGCAGCGTGCGATTGGCGGATTTCAGCTCCATGAAATGATCGACCACCATCCGGCCCTTGAATGCCATGGTCAGGGAGATGACGATGGTGACAGCCAGGCCCGGTTCTGCGGCTTCCCCGATCCACGCGCCGCCCAGCGTCAGCGCCACCAATAAGAGCCAGAGACGGTCAAGCAGCTTTTCGTGCGGCATCGCCTTCCCCCTCAATGCAGCACGTACAGCAGCGGAAAAATTACCAGCCAGGCCAGGTCGGTGGCATGCCAGTAGGAGGCAAAGGCCTCCAGGCCGTCGTGGTCCTGCGGCGAATAGGCGCCGCTCCGGGTGCGCACCATCACCCACATCAGCCCCATCATTCCCCACACCACGTGCACCATGTGCGTGAAGGTGAGGTAGTAATAGACGGTGAAAAACAGGTTCATGCCGCCCGTGATTCCGTGGCCGAGATTCCACCGGAACTCCAGCGCCTTGATGAGCAGGTAGCCGCAAGCGGCCAGCAGCACCAGCAACAGCCAGCGCAGACAGCTCTGCTGCCGGTTCTGGCGGATGGCATGCACGGCCTTGGCCACGAAATAGCTGCCGGAGATCATCATCACGGTGTTGAGCGTGCCGGCCAGCGTGCTCAGGCGGGCAGGCCCTTCCCGGAAAACCTCCGGATAATGCGCCCTGGCAATGAAGTACACGCCGAACAGCAGCGCGAATTCGGTCATTTCGCTCAGGATGCCGGCCCAGATGCCCTTGTTGCCGGGGATCCTGCCTTCGGCCGGTGCTTCCGGGGATGAGAGCGCTGTCTGCGACACGTAATATTCCTCATTGAGCGCCCGGCCATCCCGCCGGATCCGCGCCGGCACCGGAACTCAGGGTTCCCTGGAAAGCCCGGCTTCAGGGCATGATCTCGACGTACTCGTAAACCTCGTTGTTTGCCACCTTGTTGCGCACGGCCAGCGGAGCGCGGGCATACCAGGCACGGGGATCGCGCCGCTCCACTTCCCTGCCCAGGAAGCGCACCAGTTCGCAGATCGGCTCAACCACCTGGCTGCGGTAGTCCTCATGGCCCTTGACGTAGGCCAGGTGAAGATTCTTCAGGCAGTTGCCGCGGCACCAGGCGTAAGCCTCGCATTGTCCGCAGGGCATGGCCGGGTGCGGCTGCAGGGGGCTTTTCCTGAGCCAGTTGGAGACGATATCGCCCTGCTGCATCTCCGGCATGTACATCATGTCCGGGCAGGGATAGATCTTACCATCCGGCATGATGTTGAGGATGTGGGTGGAAACCCGGCACTGCGTCTGGCCGGCGTAAAGCTCGGTGGCGCGCGAGGGCAGCACCTGGTTGCGCACCACGCCCATGACCGGGATCATGGGGTAGACCCGGTCGTGGCTGGCAAAGAACTCCTCCACCATGCGCGCCAGCACCTGCTTGCGTTTCTCCACCATTTCCGGCGCATAGGCACCCTCCATGGCGACGAACTGGAAATACACGTAATCGAACGCCTGCACCAGTTCGTCCAGCTCCTCGAAGGTGGTGTCGGCGCTGCTCCAGGTGACGCGGGCGGTGAGCGTGCCTCCCAGCCGGTCGCGGATCTTGTTGACGTTCTTCACCACCTGGCGGTAGATGCCCTTGCCGCGGTAGCCATCGGTCACCTCCTCGCCGCCGTCGATGGATACAAGAATATTGGAAAGACGGGCCAGCACGCTGTCAGGCAGGTCGTCGAGCAGCGTGCCGTTGGTCTGCAGCTGGAAGCGGAAGGCGGGATAACGCTCCATCACGCTTTGCATGAATTCCAGGTTCAGCGTCGGCTCACCGCCGTAAAACGTGACATACACCTCGTGCTGGCCCAGGTATCTGGCGATGAAGGCGTCGAGATGGTCGAGGGAATAGGAAACATTGCCCTGCGAGCCCAGCACGTCGCCCACTGCGGCGGAACAGTAGGTGCATTTGAGGTTGCAGCGCAGGGTGGTGATCAGTTGCAGCTCGACCCGGTTGCCGATGACCGGGGACTCGTGCACGGGATCAGCCGCATGGTCTGGCTGGCGGGGGTGGAAGTTAAGCGGAACATGCATGTTCTTTAGAAACCCGAAAAGTTGATAATTGTCGATTTAGCCTTAACAAATAAGGCGTTACGAGAAAGAAACGCCTTATACACCGATTCCCGCACTGGGACAAGCCGGTTTGCCTGACAACCTGCCAGGGCACAAAACCATTGCCATGACATGACGCCTGACCATGGTAAAATTCACGCCTGATCCAGACCAACCGGCAGCCATGCTTTCCAAACTCAATGCCCCGCAACGCGAAGCCGTCAAATATCTCGACGGCCCGCTGCTGGTGCTGGCCGGCGCCGGCAGCGGCAAGACCCGCGTCATCAC
>PQAG01000130.1 GCA_003104895.1 Nitrosomonadales bacterium | reverse complement strand
TGCCTCTCGCTGGAGGAGTGGAAAAATACCTTCTCCGAATGGATCGAGCATGGCGACCCGGAGGCCCTGCTGAACAGCACGATCTTCTTCGATTTCCGCCCCTTGTGGGGCAACGCGGGGCTGGCCGAAGCCCTGCGCGCCTGGCTGATGCCGCATGCCGCCGCCAATCCCCGCTTCCTGCACCAGATGGCGGCCAATGCCCTGCGCAACCGGCCGCCGCTGGGGATGGTGCGGGATTTCGTGGTGGACGGCGGGACGCTGGATTTGAAGCTCAACGGCGTCTCGCCCTTCGTCGATGCCGCGCGCATCTTCAGCCTGGCGGCCGGGGTGGCCGCGACCAATACGGCGCAGCGGCTGCGCCTGGCCGCACCCGTGCTGAAGATTCCCGCCGCCGAGGTGGAGGGCTGGATCGTGGCGCTGCATTTCATCCAGCTGCTGCGCCTGCGCCACCAGCACGAGCTTTCCGGCGCGGCAGAGGCAGGGACGGGCAACCGCATCAACCCGGACCAGCTCAACGACCTCGACCGGCGCATCCTGAAAGAGGCTTTCCGCCAGGCGCGCAAGCTGCAGGCACGGCTGGCGATGGATTACCATCTATGACTTCGCCTATGAACTGGCTGAGCGGATTTTTTGGCAGCAAACCCCAGCTGACGCCCGCGCAGGCATCCCGCCTGGCGGCCTGGCGGGCCCTGCCGGAGGCGCTCGCTTCGGCTGAACTGGAAGCGGCGCGCTTCGTGGTGGTGGACGTGGAAACCAGCGGGCTCAACCTGAGCCGGGACTGGCTGATCGCCATCGGCGCCGTGGCGGTGCGCGGCGGCAGGATAGAAGTCGGAGACAGCTTCGAAGTGGTATTGCAGCAGGAAACGGCCAGCAACAAGGACAATATCCTGATCCACGGCATCGGCGGCAGCGCCCAGACCGGCGGCATGCCGCCGCAGGAGGCCCTGCTGGCCTTTCTGGAATTTCTCGGCAAGGATCCGCTGGTGGCCTTTCACGTCACCTTCGACGAAACCATGATCAAGCGCGCCATGAAGCAGTTTCTCGGACTCGACTTCAGGCATCCCTGGCTCGACCTCGCCTATGTGATGCCGGGGCTCAATCCGCCCCTGGCCAGGAAATACCGCGCGCTCGACCACTGGCTGGGCCATTTCCACATCCACAACTATGCGCGCCACAACGCCATGGCGGATGCGCTGTGCACCGCCCAGCTGTTGCTGATCGCCATGGAGCAGGCGCGCCGCCAGCGCATCAGCCATTTCCGCGGGATGATGGATCTGGAGAAGGCCCAGCGCTGGGTGAGCTGGGAAGGCTGAAGCTTCATGAATGCAGGGCGGCCGACATGGCTGCAAAATCTTTACCAGTCCGGTCATTCAGTCCTATACTCGTTCCGGCAAGTCTGATGTAAACAGGCAGCATGGCAGTCCGGGGGATCCAATAAAACCAATAGTGCCCCATAACCACTAGAACAAATGGAGGCTTGATCATGGAGTTGACCGAAAAACACAAGGAATACTGGCAAAGAAACCTGCGCGTGACGGCGATACTGCTGGCGATCTGGTTCGTCGTCACCTTCGTCTTCAGCTATTACGCCAGGGAGCTGAACGAAATCTCCTTTCTTGGCTTTCCGCTGGGATTCTACTTCGGGGCACAGGGGGCGCTGATCATTTACGTCCTGATCATCTGGTTCTACGCCCGCTACATGAACAACCTCGACACCGAATACGGCGTCCATGAAGGGGAGGAGTGATCATGGCGACCCAGAGCCAATCCGCATTCAACGCGCAGCTGAAGAAGTTCTATGGTTTCTATACCGGCGGTTTCATCGGTTTTGTCGTCATCCTGGCCATCCTCGAACAGATGGGCGTGCCCAACAAGATTCTCGGCTACATTTTCCTGCTCGCCACCATCGGCCTGTATGCCGGCATCGGCATCATGTCCCGCACCGCGGACGTGTCCGAGTATTACGTCGCGGGGCGCCGCGTCCCGGCCTTCTTCAACGGCATGGCCACCGGCGCGGACTGGATGTCGGCGGCCAGTTTCATCGGTATGGCCGGCACGCTGTATGCGTCCGGTTATGACGGCCTGGCCTTCGTCATGGGCTGGACCGGCGGCTACTGTCTGGTGGCCCTGTTCCTCGCGCCCTACCTGCGCAAGTTCGGCCAGTTCACCATTCCGGATTTTCTCGGCGCCCGCTACGGCGGCAACGTTCCGCGCACCATCGGCGTGATCGCGGCCATCATCTGCTCCTTCACCTACGTGATCGCGCAGATTTACGGCGTGGGCCTGATCACCAGCCGCTTCACCGGCCTTGAGTTCCAGGTCGGGGTGTTCGTCGGCCTGGCCGGCATCCTGGTGTGCTCCTTCCTCGGCGGCATGCGCGCGGTGACCTGGACCCAGGTGGCGCAATACATCATCCTCATCGTCGCCTACATGATCCCGGTGGTGTGGCTGTCGGTGCAGCACACCGGCAACCCGATCCCGCAGATCGCCTATGGCCAGGCGCTGCAGAAGGTGACGGAGAAGGAAAAGGAGCTGAACGATCCCAACACCGTGCTGGGCAAGGCAGAAGCCGAGGTCCGCGCCATTTACAAGCAGAAACAGGAAGATGCGGAAGCCAGGCTGAAGTCTCTGGAAGCCGGCGGCGCGGCCTTCCTGGCGGAAGAGAAGGCCAAGCTCGAAATGAAGCTGGCTGATCTCAGGGCCGCTCCTGCCCCGGATGCCAAGGCGATCGAGGCGGC
>PQAG01000129.1 GCA_003104895.1 Nitrosomonadales bacterium | reverse complement strand
AGCGAACTCGCCGCCACCATCCAGCGCGCCGAAACCGACGCGCTGACCGGCCTGCTCAACCGCCGCGCCTACGACGAAAAGCTGCAACAGGCCTACCGGCGCGCCGTGCGCCAGAAAAATGAGGCGCTCTCGCTGATTCTGTTTGATCTGGATTATTTCAAGCAGATCAATGACGAATTCGGCCACCAGTACGGCGATGCCTATCTCAACAAGATGGCACAGGCCATGCTCGGGGTGATACGCGCCGATGTGGACTTTGCTTTCCGCTTTGGCGGCGATGAGTTCGCCGTCCTGCTGTTCTGCGATGCCCGGATAGCATGCCGGAAGGCGCTGGATGTCCTGGCGGCCATGAATGGCAAGGTCAGCATCGGCATCGCCTGCCTTGCGCCCGGTAACGCCAATCCGCCAGCGCTGGAGGACTTTATCCACAGCGCCGACGACGCGCTCTACGAAGCCAAGCGCGCCGGGCGCGGGCGCGTGGTGGTGAACGGCTGCACCCCGCCCGCAGGCATCGGCTGCGTGCAGTTCTGCCCCCGGCAGGAGGCGGTATGACGAACCCGGTCACCGACAGCATACGGGAATGCAAGCTGATCTATAACACCGCGGTGAAAAACGAGAGCGCGATGATCCTGCTGCGCTCCAAGCTGGCGGCGGTCTCCACGCGCCTGGGCTTCCCCGATCCGAAGCGGGAAAACATCGCGCTGGTCGCCTCGGAAATCGTCAGCAACCAGATCAAATACGCCGAAGGCAAGGGCATGATCCAGATCTGGCAGCAGCCCGGCCCGGCGCTGGATATTTTCGCCCTCGATTTCGGCCCTGGCATCCCCGATCTGCGCGCCGCCGAGGCTGACGGGTTTTCCACCGCCAACACCCTGGGCAAGGGCCTGGGCAGCATCCACCGCCTCAGCGATCAAGCCTGCCTCTACTCGCGCCAGGAAGCATCCGGCCCTGTCCGGCGCTGGAGCGGCACGGCGGTGCTGGCCCGCTTCCTGCCCGGCGCGAGGAACAGGGACGAGGCCCAGGCCAGCAACACGCCCTTCAATATCGGACTGTATTCGCGCGCACTCTCCGACGACCGCTTTTGCGGCGACCGGGTGTACCTGCACCGCGACGGCACCAAGCTGCGCTGGCTGCACCTGGACGGCCTGGGCCACGGTGAGGAGGCCGAAAAAAGCACCGCCAACCTGGCCGCGCTGCTGCCGCGCTGCAGCGGCCCCGCCGCCCTGCTGGGCGCGGTGGACAAGGAACTGCGCCACACCCGCGGCGCCGTGGCCATCGCAGGGGAAGCCGATGCCGGCTCCAGGTCGCTGGAAATCATCGGCGTGGGCGACATGCACGCGCATTTTTTCGAACAGGAACAGTGCCACAGCTTTTCCTTTGCCCCCGGCGTGCTGGGCAAGGAACATAAATCCACCGCCTCCAGCAGGCTGAAATTCGACCAGCACGGGCTGATCATCACCGCCAGCGACGGCATCCGCAGAAACTGGGACACCAGCAACTTCCCCGGCCTGTTTCACGGCCATCCCCAGTTGATTGCCTACCTGCTGGGGAATATCATGGCCCGCATATCCGACGACCAGTCGCTGTGCGTCGTAAGACAAAACCAATAAACAGAATACCCAAGGAGATTCACATGGCTCAACAGGGCAACACCAGCCAGATTCTGGCAGAAACACTCAAACTCCAGATCGGCAACATTTCCTCCGCGATCGAAAAACAGGGGCACGCCATTTTTGGCGGCAGCAACCTGCTCGACTCCGACGAGATCGCCGATTTCTGCATCGAGTTCCTCGAATTGCTGGTCGCCCTGCTCGAATCGAAGGATCCCGAGGATGATGCCTCGCCCCAGTTCCACGCCCTGGAAATGTATTTCAACAACCTGTCGCGCCAGATCCTGATGCGCGGCGGGAGGGTGGAAGATCTGGTGCGCTACATCCAGTTCATGCAGCGCGCCCTGATCGAGATGCTGGCCGAAAACAAGGAGATCGGCATCAAGGAAGCGCGCGCCATCCTGCTCTACCTGTCCGGCATCTTCAACGAGCTCATCCTTGCCGTGTTCGCGGCCTATCTGGACGAAAAGGAACGCACCATTTACGCCCAGGAAAAGGAACTGCGCGAAACCTCCACGCCGATCACCGAGATCTGGGACGGCGTGCTGACCCTGCCCATCATCGGCACGCTCGATTCCAGCCGCACCATGATCGTGATGGAAGCCCTGCTCAACCGCATCGCCCGCGACCGCGCCGAAGCAGTGGTGATGGACCTGACCGGGGTCAAGAACATCGACTCCCAGGTATCCCACCACCTCATCCAGATGGTGCGCGCGGTGCAACTGATGGGCTCTGACGCCATCATCACCGGCATCCGCCCGGAAATCGCCCGCGCCCTCACCAGCCTGAACATCGACCTGGGCAATGTGATCACCCGGGCCACCCTGTCCGACGGCCTGAAAGAAGCCTTCCGCCGCCTCGGCATCCAGGTTTCCGCCCGCGCCTGATCTCCGTAAGATGAATGACTTTGCCAAACTGCCGGGCATGCACCTGACCGAGATCGGGCGCGGCGTGTTTCTGCTCGAACCCAGCCGCAGCCTGGACATCAGCGCCCAGGACGAACTCGTGGTGGCGGTGCTGGCGCGCCTGCAACAGGCCGAGGCCAGCAAGCTCTATTACGATCTCGCCGCTCTGCCCCTCATCGAACCGCTCTACTACCAGTGGCTAAATCGCCTCGCCCGCGCTTGTGGCGCAATCAATGCCGGAATGGTGTGCATCAACTTCCAGCCGACCGCTGCCTTTGCACTCGCCCACCACATGGAAACGCCGCCCGCTTTCAGCGCCGCCCTGAGCATTCGCGAGCGTGCCTGAGAATCTCGCCTAAGCCTGGAACCGCTTACCCGCGCTCGAAACGCCGGTACTGCACCGCTTCGGCAATATGGGACGGGGAAATCTGCGCCGCCCCGGCCAGGTCCGCAATGGTGCGCGCCATCTTGAGAATGCGGTGATAGGCGCGTGCGGAGAGATCAAGGCGGCTGATGGCCTGCCTGAGCAGCGTCATGCCGGCCATGTCCGGCTGGCAGTGGAGGTCGATTTCCTTGCTGGAAAGGCGTGCGTTGGGCTTGCCCTGACGCGCCAGCTGCAGCCGCCGCGCCGCCTCCACGCGGGCGCGGATGGCCGCGCTGGGCTCACCCCCGGCGCCCTGCGTCAGCTCGCGCTCCGGCAGGGCCGGCACTTCAATCTGCATGTCGATGCGGTCGAGCAAAGGGCCGGATATCTTGCCCCGGTAACGCGAAACCTGGTCCGGCGTGCAGCGGCATTTGCCATTGGGATGGCCGAGAAAGCCGCAGGGACAGGGGTTCATCGCTGCCACCAGCTGGAACTGCGCCGGGAATTCCGCCTGGCGGGCCGCGCGGGAAATGGTGATGCGGCCTGATTCCAGCGGCTCGCGTAGCGTCTCCAGCGCCTTGCGGTCGAACTCCGGAAGCTCGTCGAGGAACAGCACGGAGTGGTGCGCCAGGCTGATTTCGCCGGGCCGCGGATTGCCGCCCCCGCCCACCAGCGCCACGCTGGAAGCCGAATGATGCGGCGCGCGCAGAATGCGGCGGCGCCAGTTTTCGAGGCGAAAGCCGCCGTTGAGGGACTGGATCGCCGCCGCCTCGAGTGCTTCGGCTTCAGTCATCTGAGGCAGAATGCCGGGCAGGCGGCTGGCCAGCATGGATTTTCCGGTGCCCGGCGGGCCCGACATCAAAATGCTGTGACCGCCTGCCGCCGCCACTTCGAGCGCGCGCCGGGCCTGGGCCTGGCCTTTGACMTCGCTGAAATCGGGKTCCAGCGCKGCCGTTTCCATGTCCATGGCCGGAACATGGCGGCTGAGCGCCTCCTGCCCCGCCAGATGGGCGCAGACTTCGAGCAGCGAGCCCGCSGGGAAWATTKCCGCMKCYTCCACCAGCGCGGCYTCGTCCGCATTGGCGCGCGGCAGGATGAAGGCGCGGCCGTCCTTGCTGGCCTTGAAGGTCATGGCCAGCGCGCCGCGAACCGGTCGCAGTTCGCCCGTCAGCGCCAGCTCTCCGGCAAATTCGTAGTCCTTGAGGCGCTGCCGGGGAAGCTGGCCGGATGCGGCGAGGATGCCCAGCGCGATCGGCAGGTCGAAGCGCCCGCTTTCCTTGGGCAGGTCAGCCGGGGCCAGGTTGACGGTGATGCGCCGGGCGGGAAATTCGAAGCGCGCATTCTGCAGGGCGGCGCGCACCCGGTCGCGCGCTTCCTTGACTTCCGCTTCGGGCAGGCCCACCAGGGTAAAACTCGGCAGGCCGTTGGCCAGATGCACTTCCACCGTCACCAGCGGCGCATCCATGCCGTTCAGGGCGCGGCTGTAAAGGACCGCGAGGGACATGATGAATTACTGGGGTTTGGGGGCTTCAGACTGGAACTGCTTCTCCATGGCCGCCACCTGGGCTTCCAGCTTGTCGAGCTTTTCGCGCGTGCGCACCAGCACCGCCTGCTGCACCTCGAATTCCTCGCGCGTCACCAGATCCAGTCTGGAAAAGAGCCCCTGCAGGGAAGCGCGCAGGTTTTTCTCCACATCGCCCGCGGGCGAAGCGGCCAGCACCTGGCTGATTTTGGCGTTGATTTCATCGAGTACTTTATGGTTGAGCATGTCATCCTCCTGTTGGGCGAAGTCTACCAGAAATCATGCTTTTGCTGCTTCGCCACACTGCGTCCGAAGAACATGCACAGCATTGGTGCACCAAGCCGGTGCACCGCCTCAACTTTGAGCCCATTCATTGCAGATTAATTTCACATCCATGACAACAAATTGATTTTATGCATTTATTTTTCTGGCACAGTACATGCTTAGACATGGTCGTGGCAATTGATTCAAATATTTCCGTTCATACATCAAGGAGAAGAAAATGCGCAAATTGACCAAAATGCTGTTGCTTGCCGGTGCCGTCAGCGCCCCGGGACTGATGGTTTCCTCCGCGGCCAAGGCAGAAGAAGCAGCCGCCGCCTCCCCCATCGCAGCAAACGTGACCCTGGCTTCCGAATACGTCTACCGCGGCATCTCCCAGACACGTGAAAAACTGGCGCTGCAGGGCGGGTTCGATTATGCCCACGCCAGCGGACTTTACGCCGGTGTCTGGGGCTCCAACATCAGCTGGCTGGAAGACCTTGGCGCCGGGGCCAGCAGCAGCATGGAAATGGATATCTACGGCGGTTACAAGGGCAAGGTCAGCGATGATTTCAGCTATGACGTGGGTTACCTGCGCTATGAATATCCGGGCAGCTACCCCGCCGGCTTCGTCAGCCCCAATACCGACGAACTCTATGTCGCCGGCACTTACAAGATGTTCACCCTGAAATACTCCCACAGCATTTCCAACCTGTTCGGCTACGCCGACAGCAAGGGTTCCAGCTACCTCGACGCCAGTGCCAGCTTCGATCTGGGCAGCGGCTTCAGCCTGGGCCTCCATGCCGGCCACCAGAAAATCAAGAACTGGTCCGATTACAGCTACACCGATTACAAAATCAGCTTGACCAAGGATTTCGGCGGCGGCCTGAGCGTCACCGGCGCGTACATCGACACCAATGCCGACGACAATCTGTACACCGTGAAAGGTACCAGGATTGCCGACAGCCGCTTCGTTCTGTCCGTCACCAAAGCGTTCTAACGCGCACTCAAGGCTAGGAGATCAACATGAAACTGGTAACTGCAATCATCAAGCCGTTCAAGCTGGATGAGGTGCGTGAAGCCCTGTCCCAGGTGGGTGTGCAGGGCATCACCGTGACTGAAGTCAAGGGCTTTGGACGGCAAAAGGGCCACACCGAGCTGTATCGCGGTGCGGAATATGTGGTGGATTTTCTGCCCAAGGTCAAGGTGGAAGCGGCCATCAAGGCTGAATTGCTGGGCCAGGTCATCGAGGCCATCGAGAAATCCGCTTCTACCGGCAAGATCGGCGACGGCAAGATTTTCGTTTCCGACCTGCAGCAGGTGGTCCGCATCCGCACCGGTGAAACCGGTCCGGATGCTTTGTAAAGGAGCATGTCATGAAAAGACTGTTAAGCATGATCGCCCTGCTGGGCTTTCTCGGGATGGGTGGCCCGGTGATGGCGGAAGACGCCGCTCCGGCTGCTGCTCAACCCGCAGCGGCCGCGCCGGCACCCGAAGCGGCTGCTGCAACACCTGCCGACGTTGCGCCCGAAGCCGCCGCCCCTGCTGCGGCACCGGTGGCCGCACCCGAACCCAAGCTCGACAGCGGCAACACCGCCTGGATGCTGACCTCTACCGCCCTGGTGCTGTTCATGACCATTCCCGGCCTGGCGCTGTTCTACGGCGGCATGGTGCGCAAGAAGAACGTGCTGGCCGTCATGATGCAAAGTTTCGCGATCGCAGCGCTGATGTCCATCATCTGGATGATGGCCGGCTACAGCCTGGCCTTCACCCCCGGCAGCGGCTTCATCGGCGGGCTGGACAAGATGTTCCTCAACGGCGTGGATCTGAATGCGCTGACCGGCGTGGCGGGCGCAAACATCCCAGAAACCGTGTTCGTGATCTTCCAGATGACTTTCGCCATCATCACCCCCGCGCTGATCACCGGCGCCTTCGCCGACCGCATGAAGTTCTCCGCCATGATGTGGTTCATGGGCATCTGGTCGCTGGCGGTGTATGCGCCCATCACCCACTGGGTCTGGGAAGCAAGCGGCTGGCTGTTCACCAAGGGCATCCTGGACTATGCCGGCGGCACCGTGGTGCACATCAACGCGGGTATTGCCGGCCTGGTCATCGCCATCATGCTGGGCAAGCGCATCGGCTACGGCAAGGAGCCCATGGCGCCGCACAACCTGACGCTCACCCTGATCGGCGCGGCCATGCTGTGGGTCGGCTGGTTCGGCTTCAACGCGGGCTCCGCCCTGGCTGCTGACGGCCGTGCCGGCATGGCCATGGCCGTGACCCAGATCGCAGCGGCTGCGGCGGCGCTGTCCTGGATGTTTGCCGAATGGCTGGGCAAGGGCAAGCCTTCCGTGCTGGGCATCGCTTCCGGCGCCGTGGCCGGCCTGGTGGCCATCACCCCGGCGGCCGGTTTCGTCGCCCCCATGGGCGCGCTCATCATCGGCCTGGTGGCTGGCGTGGTGTGCTTCTGGGGTGCCACCTCACTCAAGCGCATGATGGGTTATGACGACTCGCTCGACGCCTTCGGCGTGCACGGCATCGGCGGCATCGTCGGCGCCGTCCTCACCGGCGTGTTCGCGCTCAAGGCCATCGGCGGCGACGCGGCCTCCGGCCTGATCGAAGGCAATGGCGGCCAGGTCGTCACCCAGCTGATCGGCGTGGGCGCCACGGTGGCCTATACTGCAGTCGCCTCCTGGATCATCCTCAAGGTGATCGACATGGTGATCGGCCTGCGCGTCAGTGAAGAGGAAGAGCGCGAAGGCCTGGACGTCAGCCTGCACGGCGAGCGCGTGGACTGATCGCAAACCCGAGGATGCCGGGGACGGCATCCTCGGGTTCTGGCTAATACACTTCTCCATCTCTCCCCCAGGAGCGCATTCAGGGCGGCGCAAGCCGCCTTTTTTTTGCCCGAAATACCCCAGCCGATGAAACGCCATGTCCTTTTTCCTGTCGTAATGTCAACCATGTTTTATCCAGTGGCGTTGTTTGCAACAGATATGCACATAATCCCTGGTTCACGCGCTTGGCCATCAACACAGGTACCTATCATGCTTCCATCAGCCAGAATTGCCGCCATTTTTTCATTCTTTTTGCTCATCGCCTTGAGCAGCCTTGCCGCCATCGCCCAGGATGGCGATCCGAAGACGGCAGCCAGCCCGCTGCGGCTGAGCTACGTCGAAGGGGATGTCTCGTTCCGGCGCGAGGGCGCGGATGACTGGGCGGAAGCGCGGCACAATACTCCGCTGGCTGCCGGCGATGCGCTCTATGTCGGCGGGGACGGCGACCTCGAGCTGCAGATGGGAAGCCGCGCCTTCATCCGGGCCGATGACGATACGCAGCTCACCCTGCTCGACCAGACAGCCGATTTCATCCAGTTCAAGGTCACATCCGGCCGCGTGTCCTTCGACCTGCGCACCCTGCCCGCAGGCTACTCGGTGGAGATAGACACCCCGAATGCCGTGTTCACCATCGACCGCAGCGGCTATTACCGGGTGGACGTGAATAGCGACGTGCACTTCATCACCCGCCGCGGCGGCCGGGCCATGATGGTTCCGGCGGGCGGGCAGGCGATGAGCATTCATCCTTCCGAGGAAATCGTGGTGCGGGGTGGAGCCGTGGCCAGGGCGGAAACCTACGTGGCGCCGGAACTCGACCGCTGGGACCGATGGAACTACGAGCGCACCGACGATCTGGTTGACGCGGTCAGTGAGCGCTATCTTCCCTCAGGAATCTCCGGCGCCAATGATCTGGACCACTATGGGAGATGGCGCGTGGTGGGGGAGTACGGGCCGGTCTGGGTGCCGGATGCCGTTCCGCCGGGATGGGCGCCCTACAGCACCGGAAGATGGGTGTGGGATCCCTACTACCAGTGGACCTGGATTGACGATGCGCCGTGGGGGTGGGCCCCATACCATTATGGGCGCTGGGTTTACCTCGGCAGCTACTGGGGCTGGGCGCCTGGCCCGGCGGTCAGGGTCGCGGTCTACGCCCCCGCCCTGGTGGCCTTTTTCGGGGTCGGGTCCAATGTGTCAGTCGGCATCGGTATCGGCACTTCAGGGCTGGGCTGGGTGGCACTCAGCTGGGGCGAGCCCCTGATCCCGTGGTGGGGGCAGCCCGGCTTCATCGGCAGGCCCTGGTGGGGCGGCTGGCATGGGCCGCGGGTGGTGAACAACGTGGTCATCAGGCAGAACACGGTCGTCAACATGAATAACATCGTCTACCAGAACATCCGCGTAAACAACGCTGTTGTCGCCACCACCCACGAGCATTTCGGCAGGGGTAATGTGCATGATGCGCCGCTGCGCGTGATGGAAACCCGCCAGCTCGGGCATGTCCAAGGCGCCCTCCCGGTCAAGCCCGGGCCGGCAAGCGTGGTGACCGGCGCGCCCAGCCGCATACGCCCGCCCGAGCAGGTGCTGTCGCGGCCGGTGGTCACCACGCGCCCGCCCCGCGAATCAACACTGCTCTGGCGCGGCGAAGCGCCCCGGCGCCAGGAAAGGGCCGCACCCGAGCCGCGTTACGTTCCCGCCCCCAGCCGCCCGGGCAGCGACCTGCCGCGCCCGGAATTCGGTGCCCAGGCAGGGGAGGAGCGCGCTCGCCCGCCCCTTGCGCCGCGCTTCCAGGAAAGGCGCCGCGAAGCCGAAGTTCCGGCGCCTGGCAGCCGGACAAGGGAACGTGTCGAAAGCGGCCGGGCCGCGCAGGTGATTCCCCGCCCGGCTGTCCCTGAAGCGGCTGCCCCGCCACGCAGCATGCGTGAAGCCGCGCCGGCACGCCAGTTTCAGGAACGCGAAATAGAACGGGAACGCATGATGCCGACGCCGGAACCGCGCAGGATTGAAGCAGCGCCATCCCAGCCGCGCGCCGTTCCCGAACCGGCCCGAAGGCAGGAGCGGGTGGAACAGCGGCAGGAGAAAGTAGAACAAAGGCAGGAGCGGATGGAACGGCGCGAACATCCAGACTTGCCCGGGCAGCCTGCCAACCGCATGTTCCGCGGTCAGGATAGGGGAGACGGCGAGCGCCGCCGCTCGCAGCAATAATCCGCTTACAAGGTGTGGCTGCGGTCGCCGCGCGTGAAGCCGCTCAGGGGCGGCTCCATGCCCCTGCCCAGGGCAATGGCCTTGAACAGCTCGCCCATTTCAGACGGGCTCATCAGCTTCTGGACCTGGGCAACGACGGGCAGGTAGCTGGCGGGGTCCTCCGGGGAAATCTGCCCCAGCAGGCCGGTCAGGCCGCAGTTGATGAGAAAATTAGCCTGGCTGGCGTAGCCCAGCAGGTCGAGGCCGGATTCCCTGCCGGCCCTGGCCATGGCGCTGAAATCGACATGTGCGGTGATGTCCTGCAGTCCCGGCAGGAAGAAGGGGTCGGCGTGGGCCTGATGGCGGTAATGGCACATCAGGGTGCCCTGGCTGCGCTGCGGATGGTAGTACTCACTCTCGCCAAAACCATAATCCAGCATGAGAATCACTCCGCGTTCCAGCATCTGGCTCAGGCTGCAGATGAAGCCCTGGGCGGCGATGTTGATCTCGCTGGTGTAGGCCGCACCGCCGCTGACAAATTGCGCTGGCGGGAGCGCGCGGGCCTGCTCCAGCAAACCGCCCGGAGCAAGCGCCCGCTCGGACCAGGCAAGGCGTCCATCCTGCAGGGCGACGCCGCGTTCGGATATGCTGCCGGGACGCCAGGTGACCAGCTCAACCGGCATGGCATCCAGCACCTCGTTGCCCAGCACCAGGCCGGTGAATTTATCCGGCAGGGCATCGAGCCATTCAAAGCGGCCCAGCAGGTGCGCAGCCTCGCGTCCGACGCGCTGCTGCTGGCGCTGGCGCAGGTCGGCGGACAGTTCGAGTATAAAATATCGTTCCGGCAGCTGCTCCAGGCGCTCCAGTTCCTGCATCAGGTCGAGTGCCAGCTTGCCCGAACCGGCGCCGGTTTCAAGGATGTTGCCGCCGCTTTGCCGCAGCACCTGTGCGGCCTGGTGAGCAAGCGACCGGCCGAACAGGGGGGAGATTTCCGGCGCGGTCACGAAATCCCCGCCCGCGCCGAACTTGTCCAGCCCGGCGCTGTAATAGCCCAGGCCGGGCGCATACAGCGCCAGTTCCATGTAGCGGGCGAAGGAAATCCAGCCGCCGGCCGCGGCAATCCCGGCAGCGATGGCTGCGCCCACGGCGTGGCTGTGTTCAAGGGCCGAGGCGCCCGGTTCAGGTAGTGAAGGCATGGCAAGCTGTGTTAAATTCGTCGGATTTTCAGGATTATCCGGATAAGCACATGGAAGGCAAAGTTATCTTGATCACCGGCGGCGCCGTTCGCGTCGGCGCGGCCACTGCCCGGCGCCTGCACGGCACGGGCGGGCGCATCATGATTCACTACCGCTCCTCGGCGGGTGCGGCGGAAGGGCTGCGCGACGAACTCAACAAACAGCGCCCCGATTCCGCCGCCATCGTGCAGGGTGACCTGCTCGACCCCGCCAGCTATGGCCACATGGTAAGCGAAACCGTTGCCAGCTTCGGGCGCCTCGACGTGCTGATCAACAACGCCTCCAGCTTCTACCCCACCGCCGTGGGCGAGATTACGGAAAAGGACTGGTTCGACCTGGTCGGCACCAACCTCAAGGCGCCGCTGTTCCTGTCCCAGGCCGCCGCCAATGCGCTGACCCACAGCCACGGCTGCATCGTCAACATCGCCGACATCCACGCCGAGCGGCCGATGAAAAGCTACGTGGTGTACAGCATCGCCAAGGCCGGGCTGGTGGCGCTGACCAAGTCGCTGGCGCACGAACTCGGGCCCAATGTGCGCGTCAACGCAGTGGCGCCGGGCCCCATCATGTGGCCGGAAGACGACCCCGCCTTCGACGACCTGGAGCGCCGCCGCATCATCGCTCACACCCTGCTGAAGCGCGAAGGCAGGCCGGACGACATTGCCAGGGCAGTGGCTTTCCTGGTCAACGACGCGCCCTATGTTACCGGCGTGATCCTGCCGGTGGACGGCGGCAGAAGTGCAAGTTTGTGAAAGGTGAAGCGTGAAAAGTGAAGATATGGCGGTGAAGCCGCCCAGAACATTGTTGTCCGCCACCGGCCGCGCCATCGGCGACTTTTCCATGATCCGCGAGGGCGACCGGGTGCTGCTGGGGCTGTCCGGCGGCAAGGATTCGCTCTCGCTGCTGCAGGTGCTGCTGCATTTGCAGAAGAAGGCCCCGGTCAGATTCGAGCTGGCAGCCTGCACCGTCGACCCGCAGTCGCCGGATTTCGACCCTTCGCCGCTCAAAGCCTACCTGGCCGGACTGGGCGTGCCGTATTTCTACGAGAGCCAGCCCATCGTCGAGCAGGCCAGGACATCGATGCAGGGGGATTCCTTCTGTGCCTTCTGCTCGCGCATGCGGCGCGGCATCCTCTACCGTACCGCGCGCGAGAACGGCTACAACGTGCTGGCGCTGGCGCAGCACCTGGACGACGCGGCGGAAACCTTCCTCATGTCCACCTTCTTCGGCGGCAAGCTGCGCACCATGAAGGCGCATTATCTCAACGACGCTGGCGATATCCGCATCATCCGCCCCTTCATCTACGTGCGCGAGCGCCAGACCGCGGCCTTCGCCAAATCCGCCGGCCTGCCGGTGATCGCGGAGAACTGCCCGTCCTGTTTCGCCGTGCCGACAGAACGCTGGCACATGAAGCAGCTGCTGGCGGAACAGGAAAAGAAGCATTCCAGGATGTTCGCCAGCCTGCTGACGGCGCTGAAGCCATTGTTGCGCGACGAGCGGCTGTAACTTACTCGCTGGCGAGCTGGTCGGCGCTGGTGAAAATCCAGGTGCGGGTGATGCTGAGGATGTCGGTATCCTTGCGGATGTCTTCAGGCAGGGGCGCGAATGGCCCGGCCAGCTCGACGATGCGCCGGGCCGCGGCATCCAGCACCTTGTGGCCGGAGGGGCGGTTGATCTCGATGCCCTCCACGCTGCCGTCGGCGCGGATCGACACGGTCAGCTGCAACTGGCCATACAGCTTCTGCTGCCTGGCGGCCTCGGGGTAATTCAGGTTGCCCACCTTCTCGACCTTCATGCGCCAGTCCTCGACATAGCGCGCAAAGCGGTATTCCTGGGTGCGCGCCCCGATGAATTTGCGGCGCGGCATTTTCTGGTAATTGTCCCAGTCGCGCGAAATCTGCGCCTCCAGCCGCGCGGCTTCCAGGCTGCGCCGCACCAGTTCGGTGGCGTTGGGCTTGACCGCGGCCTCGCTTGGCTGCGGCGACTGCGTGGTATTGGGGGATTGCGCCACGCTGTGCTTGGACTTGGCCTGGGTCATCAGGCGGCGCGCCTGCTGTTCCAGTTCGGCCACGCGCTGCTCGCGCTGTTGCAGGGCCGGATCGGGATGCGGCCGGTCCAGGGTGGGCAGGGGGCTCCTGGCGCGCCTCTCGGCCTCGGTATTGCCGCCGCCGTCGAGGTTGGCCTGGGCCAGCGCATCGGCCTTGCTGGGCTTGCTGGCCGATTTGCTGTTGACCAGCACCACTTCGAGATAGGTGGCCGGGTTGGGCATCTGCTTCAGGGCAGGGGCAGCGAAGTGGACTGTCAGGATCAGGGCGTGCAGCAGCGCGGAAACCAGCAGCATCAGCCCGAGCCGCGAAGATTCTCCGGGATTCGCTGCAAGCGCGGCCAAACCCGGTACCGGCTGCCTGTTAATTGAAATTGCCATTTAGAAGCAAAAGTCTAAGCACTTGAGGCCGGGTGTCAAGCCGCCAGCTCCAGCGGCTTTTCGGCGCGGAATTTGCAGCGCACTTCCAGTTCCAGCAAATCCACCGCACTGAGCTCCAGCTCGACCCGGGTGCCCGGCGCCAGTTCGGGCATGCCGAAGGCGCGCGTGACCAGCGGCAGATTCTCGAAGCGCACCAGGTTTTCCTTGATCAGGGTGGCGTAGGCCGTGCTCATGCCTTCCTGCTGCAGGTAGCGCAGGCACCAGTAGCGCTCCATGCTGCGCTGCACATTGCTGTAAGCGTCATAGGCCAGCTCGAAATCGCGGATGGCGGAAAACAGCTCCTCGCTGTTCGGGGCGTAGGGCGGCTCCTGGCCGTTGATCAGGGCGATCAGCTGGCGCTGGTTGAGCAGGTCGACATAGCGCCGCAGCGGCGAGCTGGACCAGGCGTATTGTGCCACCCCCAGGCCCTGGTGCGGCGCCGCGCTGGTGCTCATGCGCACCTTGCCGCCGCCCTGGCTGCGGTAGATCGCCGCCACTCCGGCCTCGCTGAGCTGTTTGGCCCAGTGCGAATTGACCTGGATCATCAGCTCGGACACCACCTTGTCGATCGGCGAGCCGCGCGGGCGCTCGATGATGTTTACGCGGCCGTTTTCGATGATGAAGTTGTAATCCTTGTACTGGCTCTGGCTGTCCACCTTGCCGCGCGCCTGCTCAAGCCTGCTGGCGAATTGCCACAGCATTTCCAGCTCCGGCTTGAAGGCGAAATCCGGCGCGTTGCCGCGGGCCAGCGTTTCCGCGTTGAACACCGGTTCCAGCGTGTCGTGGCGCAGGTTGGTGGCGATGTGCACGCGCTCCACCCGGCTCTCGATGCGCTCGATGGCGTATTCTTCCGGCGTGACTTCGAGGTACATGGAAAGCGCCGGATTGGCCGTGCCTTCGTTGAGGGTGAAGCAGTTCACCACCTCGTCCGGCAGCATGGTGATCTTGCGGCCCGGCATGTAGATGGTGGAAAGGCGCCGCAGCGCCACATTGTCGAGGTCCGAGCCCGGCCCGAAGCCCAGCGCCGGGGCGGCGATGTGAATCCCGATATGCCAGTTGCCGTTGGGCAGGCGTTCGACCGAGAAGGCATCGTCGATCTCCGTGGTGGCGGCGTCGTCGATGCTGAATGCCTGGACCTTGGCCAGCGGCAGGTCGTGGTCGCGCGCAAATTCGCCCACGGCCTCGAAATCCGTGCCGCGCGGGAAGTGCTCCAGGATGAAGCGCTTGTAATGGAACTCGTGGCTGCAGGGAATCGCCCCGCACTGCTCCAGCAGCCTGGCCGGCAGCAGGCCCATCTCGGCGCAGGCTTTTTCCAGCGCCTTGTATTCCAGCGTGTTCTTGTCCTCCCGGTAGAGCAGCATCTCCACCACTTGCGGGGTGAAGGCATCGGGCAGGGTGGAGGCGCACAGCTGCTCGACATAGGAGGCCACGGTGGCCGCCTGCTGGCGCTTTTTCTCCTCGGAAGCCAGCGCGGCCTTGAGGTTCTCCTCCGGCGCGGCCTTGTAGCGTCCCTTGCCCTTCTTGTAGAAATACATCGGTGCGGAATGCAGGCGCAACGCCACCGCTGCCGCTTCGACCGGGCTGGGCGCATGGCCGTAGTACTCCTGCGCCAGCTCGCCGAACATGAATTCGTCCGCGCCGCAGCACTGCCACAGGAAATCGGTGTCCAGCTCGCCCGCAGCCGCATCGGCCGCATCCATGAAGCCGCTCATGGGCGGATTCTCGAAACGCAGCAGCACGTTGCCGGCCTTGATCTTGGAACGCTTGCCATGCGGCGTCTCCACCTGCAGAGAGGAGGTGTTGTCGGCCATGACGTTCGCCACCTTGATGGCGCCGTCTTCTTCGTACAGTACGTTCATTCAGTAAATCCGTGAGGGGTTAGGGGTGAGGAGTGAATCGGAGAGAGTGCATTTTACGCCTCACTCCTCACCCCTAACCCCTCACCTTATCGGGCCAGCAGCGCCGCCAGCAGCTTGCCGTGCACGCCGCCGAAGCCGCCGTTGCTCATCACCAGCACGTGGTCGCCGGGCCGGGCGGCGCCCGCCACGGCGGCTACCAGCGCGGGCAGGTCGTCGAAGGTGGCCGCCTTGCCCTGCAGCGGAGCCAAAGCGGCAGCGGCATCCCAGCCCAGGTTGGCGCCGTAGCAGAATACCTGGTCGGCGTCCCTGAGGCTGGCAGGCAGGGCGTCCTTCATCACCCCCAGCTTCATGGTGTTGGAACGCGGCTCCAGCACCGCCAGGATGCGCGCAGCCCCCACTTTCTGGCGCAGGCCGGCCACGGTGGTTTCAATCGCGGTCGGGTGGTGGGCGAAATCGTCATAGACCGTGATGCGGTTCACCACGCCGCGCACTTCCATGCGCCGCTTCACGTTGCGGAACTGCGCCAGCGCCTCGATGGACACCTCGGCAGGAATCCCGGCATGGCGCGCCGCGGCGATCGCCGCCAGGGCGTTCATGCGGTTGTGCTCGCCCAGCAGGTCCCACTGCAGACGGCCCTGGAAGGCTTCCTTGAAGGCGATGGTATCCGCGCCGCCCATGATCCAGCCGTCCGCCACGCCGAATTTTTCCACCGGCGTCCAGCAGCCCCGCGCCAGCACCCGTTCCAGGCTGGCCTCGCGGCCGTTGGCCACGATCAGGCCGTTGCCCGGAACGGTGCGCACCAGGTGGTGGAACTGGGTTTCGATCGCCGCCAGATCGGGGAAGATGTCGGCGTGGTCGAATTCCAGGTTGTTCAGGATCGCCGTGCGCGGGCGGTAGTGGACAAACTTGGAGCGCTTGTCGAAAAAGGCCGTGTCGTACTCGTCCGCCTCGATGACGAAGAASGGGSTCYCSGTCAGGCGCGCCGAGATGCCGAAATTCTGCGGCACCCCGCCCACCAGGAAGCCCGGATTGAGRTTGCCRTATTCGAGYATCCACGCCAGCATCGAKGASGTGGTGGTCTTGCCGTGGGTGCCCGCGACGGCCAGCACCCATTTTTCACCCTCTCCCCCCGCCCCTCTCCCGCCTGCGGGCGAGGGGTGAAGGATGTTTTCGGCCAGCCACTGCGGACCGGAAATATAGGGCAGGCCACGATTGAGTATTTCCTCCATGAGCGGGTTGCCGCGGCTCACCACGTTGCCGATCACGAAGACATCCGGCTCCAGCCTGACCTGCCCGGCGCCAAAGCCCTCGACCAGTTCGATRCCCATGGCTTCGAGCTGGGTGCTCATGGGGGGATAGACRTTGGCGTCGCAGCCKGTGACCYGGTGRCCCGCCTGTTTGGCAATCGCCGCGATACCGCCCATGAAGGTGCCGCAGATGCCGAGGATATGGATATGCATAAGTGTCGAATTATAGCCTGAACAAGGGCTTACAGGCCATCATCATGAGCGCTGTCATTGCTTCGCTGACCGCCACGCTTCGCTCGCGGCTTCGGCTCGCAATGACTAGCAGTTACAGGCGGTGATCTGCCAGGGCTGCAGTGCCAGGGATCTGCAGCACTTCGAGCACGCCGTTGGTCACGCGCTGGCCGCGGCTGCCGCGGCTGTCCCTGAAAGCGGTCACGCCCAGCAGTTCCGCCACGTTGAGCGAGATGCCGTAATAGACATGGCGGCTGCGCTCCTCGCCCAGATTCGGCTCGTAGCCGCGCGTGCCATAGCCCAGCGCCAGCTCGAAATAGCGCAGCGGCTCGATCTGGCGCAAGGCCGGGATGCCGCTGGCCTTGAGCGCCAGCAGATAGGT
>PQAG01000128.1 GCA_003104895.1 Nitrosomonadales bacterium | reverse complement strand
TTGTCGGCTGCGACATCAGCCGTGACCAGCGCTTCGCCGATGGATTTCAGCAGCACGAAGCGGATTTTGCCGCCTTCCACCTTCTTGTCCAGGCCCATGAAATCGAGATAGGCATCCACGCCCAGATCGGGCGCGTGGTCCGGCAGCCCGGCGCGCTGGAACAGGCGCCGGGTGCGCTCCACATCCTGCTCGCTGAGCCAGCCCATGCGCTGCGACAGATCGGCCGCCAGCACCGTGCCGCCGGCCACCGCCTCGCCGTGCAGCCAGTTGCCGTAGCCCATGCCGGCCTCGATGGCATGGCCGAAGGTGTGGCCTAGATTGAGCAGGGCGCGCACGCCGCCTTCGCGCTCGTCCGAGGCCACGATTTCGGCCTTGTTCTCGCACGAACGGCGGATGGCGTAGGCCAGGGCATCCTTGTCGCGCGCCAGCAGGCGGTCCATGTTGTTTTCCAGCCATTCGAAGAACGGCAGGTCGCGGATCAGGCCGTACTTGATGACCTCGGCCAGGCCGGCGGACAGCTCGCGGCCGGGCAGGGTGTCGAGCGTGGAGGTGTCGGCGAGCACCACTTGCGGCTGGTAAAAGGCGCCGATCATGTTCTTGCCGAGAGGATGGTTGATGCCGGTCTTGCCGCCCACCGAGGAATCCACCTGGGCCAGCAGGGTGGTGGGCACCTGGATGAAAGGCACCCCGCGCAGGAAGGTGGCCGCCGCATAGCCGGTGAGGTCGCCGATCACCCCGCCGCCCAGCGCGATCAGCGTGGTTTTGCGCTCGCAGCGGTTTTCCAGCAGGGCGTTGTAGATCTGGTTGAGGGTTTCGCTGTTCTTGTAGGCCTCGCCATCCGGCAGGACGATGGGCAGCACACTGACGCCCTGCTGGGCGAGGGTGGCGCTCAACTGGTCCAGATAGAGCGGCGCCACGGTGGTGTTGGTGACGATCGCCACGCGCTTTTGCGCCAGGTGCGGCAGGATCAGCTGCGCCTGCTGCAGCAGGCCTGCGCCGATGTGGATCGGGTAGGAGCGTGCGCCCAAATCAACAGTCAAGGTTTGCATGTTTGAAGCTTGTCCATCGGTGAGTTTCTGTATCAGACGGCGCACCAGCCCATGAATGTTCTGGTCGCCCGTGTCCATGATGATGTCGGCCAGCTGGCGGTAAATCGGGTCGCGCTGGCCGAACAGTTCGCGCAGCTTCGCCTGCGGGTCGGCGGTTTGCAGCAGGGGGCGGTTCTTGTCGTGCCGGGTGCGCTGGTAGAGATCCCGGACCTGTGCCCGCAGGTAGACCACAATGCCGCTTTGCTTGAGGAACTTGCGGTTTTCCTCGCGCAATACCGCACCCCCGCCGGTGGCGAGCACGACATTGTCCATCCTGCATAGCTGGGACAGAACGGCGGTTTCGCGGTTGCGGAATCCTTCCTCTCCTTCCAGTTCGAAGATCAGCGGGATCTTGACTCCCGTGCGGCGCTCGATCTCGTGGTCGGAATCAATGAAGCGCATGCCAAGGTGCTTGGCCAGCATCCTGCCCACGGTGGTTTTACCGGCGCCCATGAGGCCGACGAGAATGATGTTGTTGGGGTAGGACATGGGCCGTAATGATAACGGCTGGACGGCTATTTGACCATGCAGAAACGGTTTTCCTGGCTGCCGGCGGGTTAGGGCTCGCGCGAGTTATAGATTTTTCCGCCCTGCCTGGAATACTCGAGCAGCACCTGAGCCGCAGCTTCCCGTCCGACATCGCAGAGGGTGGCAATCCCCCTTTTCTCCAGTTCGCTGCGCCACCCCTTCATTTTGGGGCCTTCATCAAAACCGATGCTTCTTGCATCCGAATCGCGCGCGCCGGTAATGACCCTTCGTACTCCGGACCAGGGAATCGCGCCAAAACACATCGCGCAGGGTTCAGTGCTGGCGACCAGTTCGTGAGCGGGCAAGCCGCGCCTCCCGAGATCGTAGCCGCCGGTTTTCATCTGGGCCAGCGCCAAAGCCACCATTTCCGCATGAAGCATGGACAGCCCCCCGGAAACCACCAGATTCACTCCCAGCGATACCAGTTTCCCGGACCCGGACTCGAATACCGCCGCGGCAAAAGGCCCCCCGGTTCCTTGAGAAACATTGAGCCGGGCGGCCTCGACGACCAGCGACATGCGATCATCAGGCTGTGGAATGCAGGTGGCGCGTTCGAGGAGAAAATCCTCCAGCCAGCCGGGCAGCTGGATCTCCAGAGTTTCCGGTTGAAACGACATGGCGGCTGCCCCCATGGAAAACAGCRAAAACAKGCAAAAAATGAAAAGCAGAAACCGGCCTTGCGGCCGGTTTCCTGTTCTGGAGGAACGTCAGGAGTTCTGYTTTARTCCGCCTGCTTGCGCAGGAAGGCCGGGATGTCGAGGAAATCGACCCCGGAGGCTTTCATGGCTTCAAGCTGGGCGCCGCGCTCTCTTCTGCGCATCACCGCGGGTTGCTCGAGAGCATCGTAATCCACGCTCATGGGGGCCATGTCGGTGCCGTTGCGCACCACCAGCTGCGGCTTGGGCTGCTGGCGGGCAACCGGGCCGCCGAGGCCGGTGGCGACCATGGTGACGCGCAGGGTGTCGCCCATGTTTTCGTCGATCACGGTGCCGACGATCACGGTGGCGTCTTCAGCGGTGAATTCCTTGATGGTTTCCATCACCTCGTAGTATTCCTTCATCTTGAGGGACATGCTGGCGGTGATGTTGACCAGCACGCCGCGCGCGCCGGCGAGGTCGATGTCTTCCAGCAGCGGGCTGGCCACGGCGCGTTCTGCGGCCAGGCGGGCGCGGTCCACGCCGGCGGCGGAGGCGGAGCCCATCATGGCCATGCCGTTTTCCGACATCACGGTTTTGACGTCGGCGAAGTC
>PQAG01000127.1 GCA_003104895.1 Nitrosomonadales bacterium | reverse complement strand
GCAACTTTTGTATTGGTCGGCTTCGTCTATCCCTTCTTTGAGGGCATTGTCTGGAATCATCACCTGGGCGTGCAGGACTGGCTCAAAGCTGCATTTGGCGCAGAATTCCATGATTTCGCCGGTTCCGTGGTGGTGCATGCGATGGGGGGCTGGATCGCGCTGCCGGCGGTGCTGCTGCTGGGTGCGCGGCGTGGCCGTTACAGCAAGGATGGCATGATGGCTGCGCATCCGCCCTCGAACATCCCTTTTCTTGCACTGGGCGCGTGGATTCTGACCGTGGGCTGGTTCGGCTTCAATGTCATGTCGGCGCAAACCCTCTCCGCCATCAGCGGGCTGGTCGCGGTCAATTCGCTGATGGCCATGGTTGGCGGCACCATCGCCGCCCTGATCGTGGGCAAGAACGACCCCGGCTTCGTTCACAACGGCCCCCTGG
The DNA here is from genome assembly GCA_003104895.1 of Nitrosomonadales bacterium. Taxonomy (GTDB): domain Bacteria; phylum Pseudomonadota; class Gammaproteobacteria; order Burkholderiales; family Sulfuricellaceae; genus Sulfurimicrobium. Next base: position 7,117 of record PQAG01000127.1, on the reverse strand, counting down.
CGGGCCTCGTGGCGGTGTGCGCGGGTTCTGATCTGATGCACCCGCTGGGCGCGCTTCTGACCGGGCTGGTGGCCGGGGCATTGTTTGTATGGATGTTCATGCAGACCCAGAACAAATGGAAAATCGACGACGTGCTGGGCGTGTGGCCGCTGCATGGCCTGTGCGGGGCATGGGGCGGCATTGCAGCCGGCATTTTCGGCCTCCAGGCGCTGGGCGGCATAGGCGGCGTGAGCTTCGCATCCCAGTTGACCGGCACCTTGCTCGGCATCACGATCGCGCTGGCGGGGGGCTTTGCGGTGTATGGCCTGCTCAAGAAATCCATCGGCATCCGACTCGATCCGGAAGATGAATTCAATGGCGCCGACCTTTCCATCCACAGGATTTCTGCAACGCCCGAGGGTGAGGTTTGATTGCGCGCCATAAAGTGACAGGAAAAGTCCGTAACTCTTGATCGGCGATTAAAACAACAATCAATAATCATCATGATGGCGTTGATTGCAACTTGGCTTTAGATGGTGCCTCATGTTTTTCCTGAGCAGAATGCCGTCAGGGACCGCTTGACGCTTTACGATCCGCGATAAAAAGAGAGTAATATGTCATTTAACTGGCGACTGTGGCAGTTGCTGGTTTCTACTCTAGTCAAAGCCATCCGTAACTCAATGAAATTGAACCACGGAGAGCAAGTTCGTGAAGCTGCATGCATTCGTCGCAATGCCTTTCGGCATCAAGCGCGATAGCGAGGGAAACACGATCGATTTCAACCGTGTCTATGCCGAACTGATCAAACCCTCGCTTGAAGCCGCCGGCCTGGATGTTTTTCGCGCCGATGAAGAACAGCGGGCTGGCGACATTCGCACCGACATGTTCCAGGAATTGCTCATCGCCGACCTGGTGGTGGCCGACCTGACGCTTCCCAGCCCCAACGTCTGGTATGAGCTTGGCGTGCGCCATGCGCTGCGCGCCCGAGGCGTGGTGATCCTGTGCGGCGGACAGGTTACGACGGCCTTCGACCTCTATACTGATCGCAAGCTGCGCTATGGCATCAGGGATGGCGGCCCCGACCCGGCAACCTTGCCTGACGACATCCAGCAACTCGGCGACATGGTCAGGGCGACAATGGAATCCTGGCATGGCCGCAAAATCAGCCCTGTTTATCAGTTGCTGCCGAATCTGCAGGAACCAGACTGGAAATCGCTGCGCATCGGCGAAGTGCGCGAATTCTGGGAACGGCACGATGCCCGGGAAGATCGTATAGCGCTGGCGTGCAGGGCAGGCCACATCGGCGATGTGCTGGTGCTTGCCGATGAAGCGCCCATCTCAGCGTTTCGCGCCGAAGCGTGGTTTCGCGCTGGCGAGGCCTTGCGCAAGGCAGGACAGTTTGACTTTGCGCTGGAGCAGCTGGAGCGGGGCCTGGAAGTCGAACCGGCCAATCTTCAGGGCCTGCGAGAAAAAGGGATGTGCCTGCAAAGGCTGGCAATTGCCCATGTTCCGGGGTATTCACTGGACCGCGCGCGGGAGCACTATCGCAATGTGCTTGAACGATACCCGGCCGACGCCGAAACCTGGGCGCTGCTGGGCCGCGTGGACAGAGATGCCTGGGTTGCAGCCTGGCGCCAGCCGGGCAAGACGCCAGAGCAGATGCGCGATGAAGCCGCATATGAAGATGCCCTTTTGCGTGCCGCCATCGACAGCTATGCCAATGGCTACCGCCGCAATCCCAGCCATTACTATTCCGGCATCAATGCGCTTACCCTGATGCACCTGTACTCCGACCTGGCCCGCGATGCACGCTACGACCGTGAGATGGCCATCATGACCTGCGCGGTGCGCTTTGGGGCAGAGTGCGAGACGAACGAAAGTCTGCTGTTCTGGTCCCTGGCGACCCTGGGCGATCTGGAAGTGCTGGCCGGCACGCCAGACAGCGTTCGGGCCGCCTACAAGGAAGCCATCGCAAGGAACGACAAGGACTGGTTAAACCTCGACTCCTGCCGGGCGCAGCTCCTGCTCCTCAAGGATCTCGCCTTCCAGACCGAAAACGTCGAGGCAGGGATCGCCGCATTCGACCGTGCCATGCAGCGCCTCACCGAACCCGAGGCGAAATGGCAGCCGCGCCAAGTGTTCCTGTTCAGCGGCCACATGATCGACGCACCGGGACGCGCCTCGCCGCGCTTTCCTGCGGAAAAAGAATCTGTCGCCGCGCAAAAGATCGCCGAAGCCCTGGACCAGCTCGGCGCAGGCCCGGACGGCCTCGCGCTCACCCAGGGCGCCTGCGGCGGTGACCTCCTGTTCACTGAGGCCTGCCTGCAGCGGGGCGTGAAGGTGCACTGGCTGCAACCGTTCCGCGAAGCGGACTTCATCCGGAAATCCGTGTTGCAAGGCGGTGAGACATGGCGCAAGCGCTATCTCGACGCCAAGGCCAGGCTTGCCCTTCCCGTTCGCTCCGCACCTCAGGAATTGGGCGAACCGCCTCCGCACACCAACCCCTACGAGCGCTGCAATCTCTGGCTGCTCTATACCGCGCTCGCCTCCGGCGTGGACAAGGTGCGCTTCGTCTGCCTGTGGAACGGCGGTGGTGGCGACGGGCCGGGGGGAACGGCGCATATGTACAGGGAAGTGAAGCGCAGGACCGGGAGAGTCTACTGGCTCGATACTCGAATACTTTGGTGAGCTCAGGGAAAGGATGTGCCTTTGCTTCCAGCATAGCCCAAGAGTTAAAGAGGAAGGTTAAATGTCACGGCAACCTAGCATTTTCATCAGCCACAAGCATGCAGATCGGCAGATTGCAACCGAGCTCCGGAAGTTTCTGGATCGCTGGAGCCGAAAGGAAATTCCGGTGTTCCAGTCGTCCGCCCCGCTTGCCAAGGGGCCACGGCTTGGTCACGCGCTTACTGAGGAGCTGAAACAGGCGCTTTGGGACACCGGGGTGGTGTTCCTCATATACACAACCGAAGATCAGGACTGGTCGTATTGCATGTGGGAGTGCGGTGTCGCGACCAAGCCTGAGGCGCCGCAAACGCGCATCATCGTGCTTCAGTGTGGCGCGGAGACGCCACGAGTGTTCGAAGATCAGGTCCGTGTGGACGTGCGCGACCGGGGCGATGTCCTCAAACTCGTGAAGGACTACCTGACGGACCCGGGATTCTTCCCGGGAGCAAGCACAGCGATCGCGCCGAAACTTTATCCGGACGGACCGGAGGTCCAGGAAGCCGCTACCGAACTCCATAAAAAACTCTCAGCGGTAATTCCGAAATGCGAGGTCGCCGAGTGGCCAGCTCTGCCCCTCGTGCGGCTGGAACTGAAGACCGATAAGATCGAGAAGGCAACATGTGCCGCAGCGACCCTGGCAGACTTCGAGAAATCAGTCTTGATTCGAGAGATGGATCCTCGCGCCTTGCAAATCTTCGGGATGGCAAATGTCGATGCCGGAACATCTTTTGGATCGCTCGCGAAGCACTGGGCTGAAGGGAAAACTGATGCATCCCCGGCTTGGGTGGAAGACATGCGTGCGCAGATCGTCCGCGCAGCCCACGGCAAGATCCCGGCACTGCTCTGGTCGCAACTGGAAGAGGCCGATGGCCCCGAACACTACACACCCATGCTGACCCGGTGGCGCCAGGTTCCAGCGCTCGACGTCCTGCAATTCGACGTGAGCTTGGTTCCGTTCGAATCATCCAAGGTTCTGCCGGGGATCGGAGATCCATATCAGATGGAGTACCGGAACGCAATGAAGAAGGTCGAGTCGTTCGCGCCGGCGCTGGTTCCCTATCTCACGCCAATAGCGGCTCGCTGCTTCAATGAATGGTCTGAGTATGTCAGGAAGGTCGTAGGAGACGGCACCGAGATGCGCGGCCCCGAGAGGTTGGAGATTACACGTCTGCTGGTTCGCGCGACGAAGAAGCACATGCTTGTTGAGCGGGTGGTGGGTAACCCGCAAGCTCTGCACAGCCGTGACTGGCTCGCGTTCTACGACGAGCTTGGCAAACACGCTGAAGTCGAAAAGGCCTGGATGCTTTGCGTGAAGGAGAGTGAAGTCAGGAGCAATCTAAGTGAGGTCGAAGCTGCCTGGAGATTCTTCAAGGACAAACAGTTCAGAACGCTGTACTGCTCGCCGAGGGATGTCGAGCGTTCGATAGGCGAGGCTCTCCAGGGCCATGAGGTTATCGAGGATTTCGGGAAGTACGTGAAGCTCCTGTCGCTGCCCGATGGATCGTACACGGCTGGTGCGAAAGCGAATGTGCTTGTCACGACGATCAGGGAGGCAAGCCCAGAAGATCGCAGGCTGTTGCGGAGCATGGTCGATTGCTCGACGCCGATGACCGAAGACTGGCTACGAAGCCTGCGCGATCTGTGAGAGAAGTGGAGCGCCATGAATGTGCTCATGACCCGGGTTGATACCCAGACCTTATGGTTGGCAAAGCCCCGTCACTGAGGAAGGACAACGCATGCAGAGCAACCGGCAAGTATGGCTAGGCCAATTAAGGAGTGAGAAATGCCAGGCATCTTCATAAGCTATCGCCGGGAAGATACGGCAGGGCATGCCGGCAGGATCTTTGACCGGCTGAGGGAAAAGTTCGGCCGGGACAAGGTCTTCATGGATGTGGCCGGCATCGAGCCGGGCGTCGATTTCGTGGAGGCCATCGACCGGGCGGTGGGCTCGTGCGACGTGCTGCTGGTGATCATCGGGAAGAAATGGCTCACCTGCGACGATGCGTCAGGCAAAAGACGGCTGGATGACCCCAAGGACTTCATCCGGCTGGAAACCGCCACGGCCCTGCGGCGAGATATCCGGGTCATCCCGGTGCTGGTGCAGGATGCGGCCATGCCGGGAGAAGGGGACCTGCCCGAGGACCTGAAGAAACTGGCCAGGCGGCAGGCGACCGAGATCGATGATACCCACTGGGATTCGGATACCGCGCAGCTGGTTGAGACCCTGGCGAAGCTTCTGCACGAGGAGCCGGAGCCTGCTCAGAGCGGATCAGGAGGGATGGCCCATGCCCCGGCCCAGCCCGGTAAAAATCCGGAAATTCCCGCGCCCGTTCCTTCAGGGAAGGACAAGAACAAACTCGTCTGGATCTTCTCCGCCATCGTGGCAGTGGCCGTGGCGCTGGGAGGACTGCTTTACTTCGCCCCGCCGGACAGGGCAGCAGTGGTGCCCGACCTCATCGGCATCTCCCACGATGTAGCCGTTGCGCGCCTGGGGCAGGCCCGCCTCAGGCCCGGGGTGGTAAGAGCCGTTCAGTCCGGCCGCCCTGCGGGCACCGTGATCGAACAGAATCCGGCGCCGGGCAGCCAGCTTGCGCCGGAATCGCCGGTGAACCTGGTACTGGCCGAGAACCAGCCGGAGCACGACAGAACACCGGCATCAGGCGAGGAGAACAGGCCGCAGGAGCCTGTATTGGCCACCGTGCCCAGGCTGGAGGGCCAGCCGCTGGAGCGGGCGCATCAGTTGCTTGAGAAGGCTGGGCTGAAGGCAGCCAGGGCAGCGCGGAGGGAAACCCGCGAGGCTCCGGAGGGCACGGTCATCGAGCAGTCACCCAAGGCCGGGACGAAGCTGGCCCATGGGGAAACGGTGGAACTTGTGGTGGCCATCAGCCCATCGGAACCCGTGATCGTGATGGTGAAAGTTCCGGATGTGACAGGGCGCGAAGTGAAGAAGGCCGTCGCCATGTTGAAAGATGCCGGCTTGAATGTTGTACGCCGGATGGAGGAAGAAAACCCAAGTGCGGAACCCGGCGCCGTCCTGAGGCAGAGCCTGAAGCCGGGTTCGCGGGTGCGTCCCGATGAAGCCATCACGCTGGTTTTCGCGGTCGCGCCCAGCGGGGGTGAAGCTGCAGGCGAAATCGTTCTTCCCGATTTTACCGGTTCTCCCGTCCGGAAAGTGGAAGACTACCTCAAGGAGAGAGGGCTTGTACTCGGCCCTGTGCATGAAAGGGCAAGCAGCGAGCATCCTGCGGGGACGGTGATTGGCCAGCGCCCTCCTGCAAAGACCCGCATGGAGAAAGGGGGGGAGGTGCTCCTGCTGGTGGCGGTGAGCGGTGGCGAACAGGCGGTCCTCCCCGCGCCGGAGCAGGCGTGGCCCGAGGATGGGCGCTCCTTCGACAACTATCCCCGGCGCACGGCCCTTGGCTGGAAACCGGTATCGGGAGCCGCCAGCTACACCGTGGAACTGGACTGCCTGAACTGCTGCGAGCCGGGCAAGTGGTGCTCCGAACTGGGCCATCCCTGGAAGATCGCCCGCGGCATTCCCGCGGTAAGATCGCCCGGCTACAAGTTCGAGTTCGCGGACGCCCAGCCGGGACGCTGGCGGGCATGGGCAGTCGACAAGGCTGGACGTGAGGGGGAGAAGAGCCCATGGCGGACGTTCAGGTTCACAAAGTAAAAGACGCAACGGCAATGGGCTTAACCCTGCAGAAACAGGCTCTTGATCTTAACTGGACTAGAAAGGAATTTATCATGGCAAGCAAGGCACTGTGCATCGGCATCAACAATTACCCCGGCACCGAAAACGATCTGTCAGGCTGCGTCAACGACGCCAACGACTGGGCCGAAGAGCTGGCCCGGCGTGGTTTTGCCGTCACACCGCTCCTCGATAACCAGGCCACGCGTGCCGCCATGATCAAGGCAATCGGCGGTCTGATAGATGGAGCCGGGAAAGGCGACAGCCTGGTGATCACCTATTCCGGTCACGGCACCTGGGTGCCGGACAGCAGCGGCGACGAGCCGGATAGCCGGGATGAAGCGCTCTGCCCCTGCGACCTGGCGAGCAAGGGCGCACTGATCGACGATGACATCCATGACCTGTTCATGCGCCGTGCCGCCGGCGTGCGCATCATCCTGATTTCGGACAGCTGCCACTCCGGTTCGGTAACCCGCGGCGACGAGGCGGATCTTGATCCCGGCATGCCCAGGGTGCGCTTCATGCCGCCCCAGGCCTGGATGAAGGGCGCCCTCCCGCCCTCTGCCCTGAGCGCCGTGACGCCGCGCGGAGGGTTTACCCGTGCCGGCGGCGATCTGCTCCTGGCCGGCTGCCAGGACCACGAATACAGCTGGGACACCAGCTTCCATGGCAGGCCCAACGGCGCCTTTACCTACTATGCCCTGAAGACGCTGCGCGAGA